>JAIPEF010000079.1 GCA_021737265.1 Desulfocapsa sp.
GCTGCATTTTTTATTTAATTGCGACGTACCTTAGTACGCCGAAATTAAATAAAAAATACGCGCCTCGCATATGGAGCTTTTTACGACGCCATTAAGTTTTGCAATTCCTGTTTAAAAAGGAAGTCTTCAGATAAATTTTGCTACAGTTTGAGGGTATAATGCGCTGGAGTTATAAAACAGTACATTTCAGTTTAAAAAAAGACGGGCTGCTTGGCAGTGCTTTTCTTGATGAGGACGAGATTGAAATTTCATTAAATGAGTATGGTCATGCCGGCTGGGAGTTGGTCTCCTTGGTGGAGGTGAACGATGGGTTGATCGCGGTTTTTAAACAGCAAATGTCTCAAGGGATTGCACCGGTGGAGACATCAGCCCCTGTGAAAAACGCGGCGGCACCGGAAGAGGAACTTCCAACGGAAAAAGCGTCTTTTCCTGCAACAGAGGATGATAGCACCGCAGTAGCTCAACCTGAAGGACAAGAAGAGAGCAGGAAAGAAAGTGAAAATGACGTCGGTTCCATTAGAATTTTTTGACACCTACAGAGATGCAAAACAGACAACAGCGAGAGGTCGACGATAAACTTTTTGAATGGATGTGCGAGATTCGTCGTCATATCCACCAGAATCCCGAGCTATCCTACTTGGAGGTGGATACTGCTGCCTATATAAGAAGTAAACTTAATGAAGTCGGCATCCAGGGGCAAACCAGGTTGGCAGGTACGGGGCTGATTGCTGAAACAGGGAGGCTTGAATCCTCATTAACCGTTGGACTCAGGGCTGACATGGATGGGCTTCCCATCACAGAAGAGACTGGACTTCCCTATGCTTCTGTAAATCCAGGAATTATGCATGCATGCGGCCATGATGGTCATGTTGCTATGCTCCTTGGTGCTGCAGCGCTTCTTCAACAAATGGACCTCCCTGGTAAGGTGCGTTTGCTCTTTCAACCAGCTGAAGAAAAGGGGAATGGTGCTGCAAAAATGATTGAGGCAGGGGCAATTGAAGGCCTTGCAGCAATTTTTGCTGGTCATATAGATACCCATTATCCCACAGGGTACTTTACCGTTGATGAAGGTATTGTCTGTGCCTACGCAGACCCTTTTATAATCAAATTGAAAGGAAGCGGCGGCCATGCAGCCAGACCCCATGAGAGTAAAGATGCCATTCTGGCAGTAGCCGGCCTGATTACTTCACTGCAGTCACTGGTAGCAAGAGAGGTTGATCCTAATCATGCCGCCGTTCTGACTGTCGGGAGAGTAGAGGCGGGGGATACTCATAATGTGATAGCAGGAGACGCACATATTGAAGGCACTGTTCGCAGTACCCACCCTGTTGCTAGAGCGCGTATGCTCTCCGGACTGACAAGAATAGTTAAAGGGAATGCTGTTCTTTACGGGGTAAAGACTGATCTTGAATTTCCTGCTGCCTTGCCTGCCGTTATTAATAATGCTTCTGCTGCCGCAGTGGCGGCAGAAGCTGCCGCCACTGTTATTACCGAAGGGAATATTCTTTCACAGGGGCCATCAAGCCTGGGGGGTGAAGATTTTGCCTTTTATCTGGAGAAAATCAACGGTTGTCTTATCCGCTTTGGTGCACAATTATCAGATGAAACCGGGTCGGCACACAGCTCAACATTTAATTTTGATGAAGCAGTGCTTCCCCTTGGTGCTGCGTGGTATGCACAAGTAGCACTTCAATTCCTGCAGAACAGCCAATAGCATTGGGGAGCTTTAATGACAGTTGAAGGAGATAACCCTCCATTGACATTTTGTTCCAGTGCCCCATATACACTTGGGGTGGAGCTTGAGTTTCAGACCCTTGATAAAGGGAGTCTGAATCTTGCCCCTCTTGCCCCGATTCTCCTTGATAATGCCCCTTCAATCCTTCGTCCCAGAATAACACATGAATGGATACGCTCCATTCTGGAAATCCGTACCGGAATATGTCGTTCTGTCCGTGATGTTGAAAATGATCTGCTTGAAACCTGCGCCATGGCAGAGGAGCTTGCCGCCGATAACAATTGTCTCCTCTATGCTGCCTCTCTTCATCCTTTTGCCCGTTCAGAGGATCAGGTTTTAACCGACGATAAACGTTATGAACGTATTATGGAGGAACTGCAGATAGTCGGTCGGCGCTTTATCTCCCAGGGTTTTCATGTCCATGTCGGTATGATCGATGGGGATACCGCAATTAAAGTATGTGACAGAATACAGCCTTATCTTCCTTTATTTCTTGCACTTTCGGCATCATCCCCCTTTTTTCATGGAGAGGACACAGGGTTGATGTCCTATCGAACGAAGTTGTTTGAAGCCCTCCCTCTTGCAGGAATATATGCAGAGATTGGCGACTGGAACAATTTCCTTACAGATATAGAGATGTTGAAAGATGCGGAGGTGATAGAATCCATCAAGGATCTCTGGTGGGATGCAAGACCCCATCCTGGATTGGGAACCCTGGAGATACGAGCCTGTGATCTTCCTTCCCGATTTGGTGACATTCTCGGACTTACGGCCCTTATTCAATGTGTTGTTGCAACAATTGCTGAATCAAATATGCCTGTAGCCACGTGTAATCAACAGTTTCTCAGAATCAATAAGTGGCAGGCCGTTCGCTATGGACTGGAAGGAAAATTTATAGATCCTCTTGGTTTTCTTGGTGGTGGAAAGATGAGTTTGCGGCAAGCAGTTGAGCGCCTTGTTGAAAAGATGCAACCCATGGTTAACCGTTTTTCTTCTCAGCGTTACATCAAAATGCTCGACAGGATACTGGAACATGGACCTGGGGCGGATTGCCAGCGTCGTGCCTATGCTGATACAGGAAATTTTAAAGAAGTCATCAAACAATTACATGCAAAATTCTGGGAATGAGTAAATATACAAAATCCATAGTTGCTTCAGGGCATCAACTGGTTTGTGATGCTGCCGCAACTGTACTGAAAGAAGGGGGCAATGCCTTTGATGCGGTGGTTGCGGCGGGTTTTGCTTCCTGTGTTGCGGAACAGGCTTTGAACAGTTTGGGGGGCGGAGGCCTGCTTCTTGGGTATTCAGCAGCTCAGGGGCAGAGCCTGTTTTTCGATTTCTTTGTGGATACTCCTGGTGTGGGTCTGGAAAACAGTGTCCTTGATCCAGATTTTTTTCCTGTTACTATCCAATTTTCCGGGAGTGAACAGGATTTTAATGTCGGGCTTGGCTCGGTTGCTGTTCCCGGGACGCTGAAAGGACTACTTCATATTCACAAGCGTCTTGGCCACATGGACCTTAAAGAAATTCTGATTCCTGCTGTGAATCTGGCAAGAAAACACAGAGTAAATGCAAAACAGGCCTATTTCCTGAAACTTCTTCATCCAATCATGACCCTTATGCCGGAAGGAGAGGCAATTTACCAACTCAATGGACACTACGTCCAGGAGAATGATATTCTTGTCAACAATGATCTTGCAGATTTTTTAGAAGAGCTGGCAGATGACCGGGGTGAAAATTTTTATTGTGGAGAGATTGCAACAAAAATTGGCCAGGAGATGGCCGAGGGTAATGGGTTGCTGACCCGTGAGGACCTGGCCGGATACCAGGTTAAAGAACGATCTCCCATGTCAGTATCCTTTCGTGAGTATACGTTCCTGACTTCTCCTGTACCTTCCATAGGTGGTTCTTTGATAGGTCTTTCCCTCTCTCTGCAATCATTAAGTGGTCCGCCGGAATATACCTTCGCTTCACCTGAGTACCTCTTGCGTACAACCGGGTTGATGCAAAAAGTTGAAGAAATACGAGAAGGTGGTTTTGCAACTGCGGACGATTTGAGTAATTTTTTGCATAACAGTGCTGCAGGAGAGACGGCCCTGGCAGATATGCGACAGTTTTCACGTGGAACTACTCATATATCCATAGCTGATAAAGAAGGGAACTGTGCCGCCATGACCTGTTCTAATGGTGAGGGTGCCGGCTATTTTGCTCCGGGCACCGGAATTATGCTCAACAATATGATGGGAGAGGACGATTTACACCCTGAAGGGTTTCACTCCAGCCCCTCCGGTCAGCGAGTTGCTTCAATGATGTCTCCTTCATTACTTATGAAGGACGATGAGGTCAAGCTGGTTATTGGGAGCGGAGGATCAAAAAGGATTCGAACCGCCATAAGCCAAGTCCTTGCGCAAGTTGTAGATTTTAGACGTCCCCTTCAGGATGCAGTGAATGCCCCACGCTTACACTGGGATGGAGAATGTGTCCAGATCGAACCCGGTTTCTCTGCTGGGGCCATAGACGTCTTAAGGAAAAAGGTGAACATTAACGAATGGGCTGCCCAGGGGGTCTATTTTGGTGGAGTGCATGCTGTGATACCCGGTGAAGAAGGTGCTGCTGACCCACGCCGTGGAGGAAAGGTTGTCGAGGTTGTGTAGAAAGTACACACCTGTGTTACATAGTGGGTAAAAAAGGTACACATTTGTGAGGCTGAAAATTTTGATGCGTGAGTTGTTTTTCATTGATATTGAAAAAAAACAGCATGTTATGTTAATATATTTTTAATTGGCACGGTTGTTGTAATTGTAAAGGCAAATGAAAAACAATTTTCTCCTCCTTAGAGATTGACAGTTCATTTTTCTCCCCTCCCTTAAAAAAACCCCTCTGATCTGTTTCAGAGGGGTTTTTTTATTTATAGATAGTTATCGAATTCTAAGAAATGTCAGATAGTGTAAAATTTACCCATCCATATATGTTGGTGTAAAAAAGCTACCCTGTTTATACTGGTGTCTTTTAAGTGTAAACGGATGGTGTCTTGATATAAAAACGCTAAAATAGTAAGAAGGTGGATCTTAATTAATGTGGTACAGACATTGCAGGTATATTACAAAAGCTAATGTATAGTTTTTACGAGTTTATCAACAATAAGGAGATATGATTATGAAAAAGGCAATTGCAATTACAGCACTGGTTACAGTCATGGGTTTAACTGGAATGAATCAAGCTATCGCTAACTGGGGTCCCGGTGGTATGGGTGGTCCCGGAGGTTGTGGCGGCGCAGGTATGCAGGCGAGAGCTGAAATGGATGACGCAACCAAGGCAAAGTTTGATACCTTTCTTACCGACAATCAGGCCACTCGAAAAGAAATTATGATAAAACAGGCTGAGAAAAGAGCCTTGATGCATGCAGAAAATCCGGATGCAAAACAGGTCTCTCAATTAACCGGTGAGATATTTGATCTGAGAGCCACTATGCACGCAAAGGCAAAAGAGGCCGGTCTGGAAAAATATATGGGCATGGGACAGGGCTGTGGAAATTGTGATGGTCCGCGAGGCCACCATGGTCGTAAAGGTATGATGAGAGGTGAAAGACCCAGCAGCAATTAAACTAATCCATAAAACACATTTTTTCTTCATTAATCCCATCAGGAACGGTTCCTGATGGGATTTTTTTTTAGGAGATTGTTGGGTTACGCTACCGCTAACCCAACCTACGGGAGTGCGTGGGTGCAGCAAGGGGAGCAAGACAGAGCGTAGGTTGGGTTAGGTGCATCTTTTAGCACCGTAACCCAACAAACAGTTGCCCCATGAAATACCGGTGTGTATTGCGGACCTGGTATGGATGGGTTGTTGGGTTACGCTGACGCTAACCCAACCTACGGGAGTGCGTGACTGCTAGAAAGGGAGCAAGGAAGAGCGTAGGTATGGGTGTCGGAGGCCCCGAAGGGGGAAGGTATTATAGCCGGTGTGCGTGAGCCACCGGTCTTGAATCCACCTCATCACCTGTCCTGAAGGGACAGTGTTATTTGATGGCGTCGTGTTTATACCCCTTTTAATTACCCGGTGGTAACGCAGAAAGAGTAGCCGTTGTTTGCCTCCGGGTATGGATGGAGATTGTTGGGTTACGCTACCGCTAACCCAACCTACGGGAGTGCGTGGCTGCGTGATTGCAGCAAGGGGAGCAAGACAGAGCGTAGGTTGGGTTAGGTGCATCTTTTAGCACCGTAACCCAACAAACAGTTTGCGCTGTACCAGGACTGCTCTTTACCCATAAGTTGCTCATCCGTTGATATTTGACAATCGTTATGTTTACCAGTATATAGCGTTATGGATAATGAGAATGAGGAAGCCATGAATGACTATCGTTTGCGGGGAAGAATATGGATAGAAGGGGCTGAAGGCACGTTTCTCGGCTACGGGAGAGTTGTTCTCTTGGAGAGAATTCGCGATTACGCTTCTATAAGCGCTGCAGCCCGTTCAATGAAGATGTCTTATCGGCACGCATGGAAACTGGTTGAATCGATGAATAGTCAGAGTCGTGTACCGGTGGTGGAAAAGACCACCGGTGGCCGGGGTGGTGGTGGATCCGTGGTCACTCAAGCGGGCGAACAAGCAATTACTTGTTTCTGGTCTGCTTATCAAGATTTCAAGGACTTCCTGGCCCAGCGCTCGGAAAATCTTTAGCTTTAGTTTTTTTTGCGAAGCGCTATGTTTGACAAAACACAACCACTGATAACAGCAAGAAAATCGAATGAAAATCCGCTTACAACGGGTTGCAGTATTGTCAGAACCATAACGTTACCAATGCTACAAAAATGTCGGCCCGATCGGTGGAACCTTTTCGGTGTCGCTGCAGACGATTCTTCAAATCAACCCACTGAAAATAAAGAAAAACACAAGAATGATGTCTGCGTTGGCATAACCCTTGCTATTGCCTTGTTAGCAACCAGGTAGGTAACGATATGTCGGTCGCTTGCCATACAACCTTTTTTAATTTTCAACTGGAGGAACCATTATGAGATTTTCTTTCAAGAACATCATCTCGATAGTCTTGCTGTCCCTGATGACTGTTCTTGCCGCAGCCAATTTCACCTTCGCAGCAAATCGCCTGTTGGTCTATGCAGGGGCAGCCTCCAAACCACCTACAGAGGAGGTGGTAAAGGCCTATGAACAAAAAACCGGAATCAAGACTGATGTGGTCTTTGGCGGCTCGGGATATGTCCTGTCTCAGATGAAGCTCGCCAAGCAGGGTGATCTCTATTTCCCGGGCTCCTCTGATTACATGGAGAAGGCCAAACGCGATGGTGATGTGTTTGCCGAAACCGAGAAAGTTATCGTCTACTTGGTTCCGTCCATAAACGTGCAGAAGGGTAATCCTCATAGCATTCGTACGCTGAAGGATTTGACCAAACCGGACCTGCGCGTGGCAATCGCTAATCCGGAAGGGGTGTGCGTCGGCGCTTATGCGGTGGAGATTATTGAGAACGAATTTACTCCCGCCGAGAAAGCCGCTTTTAAGAAAAATCTAATCAACTACACCGGCTCTTGCGCCAAGACCGCCACGGCCATTTCTCTAAAACAGGCAGACGCGGTAATTGGCTGGCGGGTTTTCCAATACTGGGATCAGGAGCGCATCGAGACGATTCCGCTACCGAAAGAGCAGATCCCGCGTATTGGTTATATCCCCATCGCCATTGCAAAGTTCACCCAAAACCGTGAGGCGGCGCAAGCCTTCATCGATTTCCTCACCGGCCCTGAAGGGCAGGCGATCTTTGCCAAATACAGTTATTTTGCCACCCCGGATGAAGCCATGGCCTGGCTGGGCAAAAAAAAGCCTGTGGGCGGCGAGTATGTGGTGCCGGCTGATTGGCTGAAAAAGTGAGTGGCGCATGAGTCTGAAGCGTGCCAGTATAACTGCTGCATTGACCGTGCTGACCCTTTATGCGTTGCTGATCGTTTCGCTCGGCTGGTTTCTGGATGGGACGATTCTGAGAGACACCCTGTTCTCGGAACGTACACTGTTTGCCGCGCAATTGTCGCTGACTGCCGCTACGGTGGCTACAGGTTTGGCCATTCTGCTTGCGGTTCCAGCAGCCTATGGTTTGTCACGTTACGATTTCCGAGGCAAGGCCGCAGCCGAAACTGTACTGGAGTTCCCCATCATTGTCTCTCCTGCGGCCTTGGGTGCGATTATCCTCATCTTTTTCAATAATCCGTTGGGCGAGTGGGTGCAAAACCATATCATGCAATTCGTTTTCACCTTCGCCGGGATTGTACTAGCACAGTTCGTCACCGTCCTTGGTCTGTCAGTGCGTATGCTCAAAGCGGCTTTTGACGAAGTGCCCGTGGAGTTGGAAACTGTTGCACGGACGCTAGGGGCGACTCCGCGTCATGTCTTTTTTACGGTCACTTTGCCACAAGCGAAGAACGGCATGATCGCCGCCTTGATTCTCACATGGGCCAAGGCTCTGGGCGAATTCGGTGCGACTATGATGGTGGCGGGAACTATGGCGATGCGAACCGAGACTATCCCCATTGCCATCTTCATGCGCCTGTCAAGCGCGGATATTGAGGGCACGGTCGCAATGATCCTTATCCTGGTTTTTATCGGACTTGCCGCACTTTATACTGCGCGCCGGGTACTGGAGAGAAAAACATATGCTTGAGATTAAGAATTTGACCACCAAGGTTGGCGATTTCTGTCTTGATAGCATTAATCTTTCTGTTGATGCCGGCAAGTGTCACGCAGTGCTGGGTCCATCGGGTTCAGGAAAAAGTACCTTGCTCAACGCCATTCTCGGTGTTTTGCCAATCACTGCCGGTTGCGTGTGGTTGGATGGTGAAGATATGTCTCGGCGGCCTATTGAGCAGCGAAATCTGGGCTATGTTCCACAGCATCTTGGTTTGTTCCCGCATCTGTCTGTTCGTGACAACCTTCTTTATAGTGTCCGCGCCCGCAAGCGTCCTCGGATCGATTGGCAGCCCCTTTTCGAAAAGCTAGTTGAAGTAACTGGAATTGGCGATTTACTTGAGCGGCGTATCTCCACACTCTCGGGTGGCGAGCGCCAGCGTGTTGCCCTGGTGCGTGCGCTGATGGGGAAATCGCGCTTGGTATTGCTTGATGAGCCTTTCACGGCTTTAAATGAAAGCCTGCGCCAGGAACTGTGGTGGCTGGTCAAAGAGCTACAGCGTGAAAGGGAGCTAACGGTTTTGCTGATCACCCACGACCTGACTGAGGCCTATTTCCTGGCTGAGAACATCACCGTTCTCATCAATGGACGACAGGAACAGAATGGCGAAACTGTAAACGTCTACCATAGTCCTGCCACGCTCGCTGTTGCCGGTTTCCTTGGAATTAAAAACCTTTTCTCGGCAACTGTTGTGCACCGATCAGAGAATCATATTGTAGTTGATTGTACTGTCCTGAATCATAGAATGAGGCTTTCCGGTAACGCGCCAGTGGGCGCTAAGATTCGCGTCGGTATCCTACCGGAGAATGTTGCTCTGCGCGATGCGTTACATCCGCCTCGTCAGGGAGAAATCCTTCTGACAGGGAGAGTGCAGCTTATTCAAATGAAGGCCAGCGTCGATATCAGATTTGAAAATTTGGATCGCCCGCTAGTTGTGCATATTTCAGCTTCGCAAAGACTGGTGAAACGCTTCATGCTCATGGATGAGCAAGTTGGTGTGACGATCGGTCTCCCTGAAACTGCCTTATTCTGGATACCCGACTATTGAGCTTTCCCATTCAATCGGTCTTTATTTTTGGCAGGCGAAAGAAATAAAACAAATGTCGATAGGTGAACGAATACGAAATATCCTTTCTGATGTGTATTGTGATGATTGTCAGGCCGGGCTTGATTAATCACAGAAGACACCTGTATGATGTGTTGTTCCTGTCGACATCCACTATATAATGTGTTTGTCGGTGATATTTTCTTGACAAGAGTTACGTCCCAAGATATGCTCTTTTTAATCAGGTGTCCATAATAGGACTGAAAAGGGAACTTCGTGAAAATCGAAGACGGACCCGCCGCTGTAACCGGAATCACAACCTGCATGATGCCACTGACTTTTTGTCTCACTACTTTGTCGGGAAGGCGCAGAGGATTAACATCCGGAAGTCAGAAGACCTGCCTGAATATTAAACGGTGACTGCTGTCGAGGACTATCAGCATTTAACTGATCTTGCGGATACAAAGGGAAATCCCCAGGTCTGAACCTACTTTCGGCCTGGGGATTTTTTTTGTCTCAGGTCACCATGCAGAATACCTGAGGAGGGTGAAAGATGATGGTGCGTGAAAAGAGTTTGACCAAGATTGTTTTGTGGCAGATAACTGACTGGGATTCGTTTCAGTTAGTTATGAGGCGTTTACTCTAAGCTGATAGGCTGAAGCTATCTTAGGCAGGAGCACCCGATTATTGTTTTGCTTGCGGGGCTCCTGCGATAGTAACCTTTTTTTAAAAGAAACTGCCGATCTGGAAGACGGCAACTGAAGCAAAAAAAGCAAAGAGTGTATTAAAGGCCATGGAAAAAAAGGCCCATTTCCATGAAGATTCCTTTGCGATACATACTACTGTGACAAAACAGGGGGCGTAAAACATAATAAAAATAAGTGCCGAAACGGCCACGACCCTGTTCCAATTAGGGTCTTTAACTAGTCTTTGTCCAAGTGTCCCGGCGTCATCAGCTGCAACCCCCCCCATGGAATAGGCGGTCCCCAGGGTGGATATAATCACTTCTTTGGCTGCAAACCCACCAAGCATGGCTATGTTTGTCCGCCAGTCAAATCCTGCATAGCTTGATACCGGTTCAAAAAAACTTCCCACTCTGCCGGCAATTGAATGCCGAAGTCTTTCCGCTGATTCTTTTTGCTCTATAGTGGAAAGACCATGTTTCAACTCTATTGCTTTTTCGGACAGTTGCCTTTGTGCTCCATCAAAAGCTGCAAGTTCATGGCGAATTGTTTCAGAAAAACTGTTTTTTACCTCAAGCCGCTCACTTTCAAAGAGGTCCTGTTGGGATTGAGGAAGGCCTGGATAGGTCATCATGGCCCAAAGAAGGATGGAAATACCTAAAATAACTGTTCCAGCTTTTTTTATATATTGCCAGGTGCGTTCCCAGGTATGGATGAATAGACCGCGAAGGGTCGGGAAGCGATACGGTGGAAGTTCCATAACAAATGGCGTAGCCTCTCCTCTCAGCACAGTCATACGAAGAAATTTGGCAGCCACTAGAGCAACAAGCCAGGCCAGCATGGTAAAAAGAAACATATAGAGGGCCTTATGGTCGGCAAAAAATGCACCAATCAGCAGGACCAGTACCGGAACTTTGGCACCACAGTTCATAAAAGGGACAGTAAGGAGCGTTGCCATTCGTTCTTTTGGCGAACGCAATGTTCGGGTAGCCATCACTCCAGGGACAGCGCATCCCCCGGCAATTCCACCTGAGACAATAAATGGCATCACACTTGAACCGTGAAGGCCAAAGAGGTGAAATATGCGGTCCATCATAAATGCAACCCTTGCCAGATAGCCTGAATCTTCAAGGACAGCAATACCGAAAAACATGAACATGATAAGGGGGACAAACCCAAGCAACCCACCAACACCGTCAATTACTCCTGATATGATCATCGATTTTAGAGGGCCATCAGGAAATGTGGTTTCTACTGTTCCACCTAACCAGCCAAAAAAAACTTCCATCCAGGCTACCGGCAGTTCACTCCAGGAAAAGGTGAATTGATAGAGACCAAAGAGAATGGCCAGCATGATAACGGGCCCAAGAAGACGGTTCGTAACAACTTTATCGATTTTGTCGGAGGTGTAGAGTCGATCAGTGTCATATTTATGGGTCAGGACCCCTTGACGAGTTATGGATTTGATGAACCCATAGCGATGATCGGCGATAATGGCCTCAGGGTATACATCCATAGTTTTGAGAAGGTGGTCGGAAATAGTGCCGACAATATTTTCAAGCTTGGTGGCAACCTCTGGATCAGTTTTTTGTCCTTTGGTGAGCATCTGGTCGTCATGCTCCAGATATTTAATGGCAGTGAACCGGGCAGGGTGACTGGCGGTCAGAAATGAAGATTCCTGAATTGTAGCGATGAGATCCATCAGCACTTCATCAAGGTCTTCTCCGTAGGAAATATCCCTTGGCTCCCATACCCTTGTCGAATCTGCAACGAGAAGAGCCTGCCTGATGAGTTCATCGGTCCCTTTGCCGGATCTGGCTATAATCGGAACAACAGGTACACCGAGGAGATCGGCAAGTTTGTCGGCACGTATTTCAATACCCCGATCTTTCGCAACGTCCATCATATTCAGAGCAATGATTAGCGGTACACCCATTTCCAGAAATTGAGTGGTAAGGTATAAATTTCGTTCAATGTTGGATGCATCAACGATGTTTATAACAACATCAGGCTGTTGGTTTGTGAGAAAATCACGACTCACAAGTTCTTCCACTGAGTAGGCGGTGAGAGAATATGTTCCGGGTAAATCAGTGATATTTATCTTGCGGTTTTCATGGCTGAAAAAGCCTTCCTTATATTCAACAGTGATGCCCGGATAATTGCCAACATGCTGTTTTGCTCCGGTAAGTTCGTTAAAAAGGGTGGTTTTGCCGGCGTTGGGATTGCCGGCAAGGGCCATGGTGACGGATGGGTTGCTCATTTTTTGGGCTCGTTCTGATTGGTATTTTTGTCATCACATGAAACATTACAGGCGCTGCATCCACCGCTGCACCCGCAGGAAACGCTCTGGGAAGGGTCAGCTGCGCGGCGAAGCTGGCGATAGAGTTTTCTACCGATGAAAAAAAGTGCAATTCCAACCACAAGAAAAGTGATAACTGTTTGCCACATGGAGGACCTCATAGTTAGGGTTGTCTAATTCAAAATGTTCAAAAAAAACAGCCAATTTACGGCTGCTGGAATGAGTTGTTGTGTCTTTTATACGGATTGAACAATAATGTTATTACTTGTTGATTGATCAAGACTCAGGGTACCACCACGAATTTTCAAAAGACATTGGGAGCTGTTTTGTGGGCAAAGCAATTCTGCCACCTCTCCGGGGAGAACACCAAGAGAAGCCATCCTGGCACATAACTTTCTGTCACCGGTAATTTTACAGATTTTCACCTTACCTGCCTGACAGTTTTCAGAAAGAGGACCCTGATGCCCTTGCCGGTTGCAGCGGCTGTTACCGGCACATTTCTGTACTTTCTTGGCAAGGCAGCAGCATTTTTTGTTGATTTCCTTCAAAGTCATTTGCTTCTCCATAATCCAGGTTAATTGGAATGAAATCCTGGATAAATATCCTGGCGAGAGTGTTTTTGCGATAAAAGTGCAGAAAACAAACTCTAATCGTCTAAAAGACAATGTTTAGGTACACCAAACAATAGGTGCTGTCAATAGATTTATCAAGGGATTATTGTGATTTTTTGATAATTTAGACTAAAATATTTCAATGGAAGAGTTGATGTTCGTCACGAGAGGATGCATAGTACTGACAATGCACTCTTTCTCCCTATTCAAAACTGACAACCATGGATCAGAATCAGTCACAAAAACAAATAGCCGCAGCAAAAAGGCAGGCCTTGGTTTCAATATGCATCAACTTTTTCCTTGCCATTGGAAAAGGTGCTGCCGGCATGTTATCAGGTTCCACGGCACTGCTTGGTGACGCAATCAACTCAGCCACTGATGTTTTTTCATCTACTGCTGTTTATGTTGGAGTCTGGGTAGCCGGTCGTGAACACCCATCTTTTCCTTATGGACTCTATAGGGCGGAAACTGTCGCAGCACTTGTTACCTCAATAGCTGTTATTCTTGCTGGATATGAGGTTGGCAGGAAGGCTCTGTTTGGTGCCCCTAGTATTCCTGATGTGGCTATTGCTTTGCCTGTTGCCGCAGTCTCGTTACTTGTTTCCCTTGGCTTTGGCCTGATTCAACTACGTGCAGGAAAACGTCTCAGTTCACCGGCTCTCACAGCTGACGCCAGGGATTATCTTGCAGATGTCCTTTCTACAAGCGTCGTTCTTATCAGTCTGCTGGCTGTGCCTTTAGGATATAATGTTGATCGGGTGGCAGCGGGTATTGTCTCTCTCTTTGTTTTTTATGCCGGGGGGCAACTATTTGTTGGAGCCTTGAAAGAACTGCTTGATGCGTCAATTGACAGGGAGACAGAACGAAAGATTATTCGGTTTGTTGAGCAACATCCGCGGATCAGTCGAGTAGAAAAATGTTTCAGCAGGAATGCAGGCGGACGGTATCTGGTTGATATGGATGTGGTCATGCATACGCCTTCTCATAAGATAGCAGACCTTGTTGCAGATCGACTGGAAGAGGAGTTACTGATTAAATTTCCAGGGTTGGTACTTGCCCGTATCAGACCACATTATGCTCCAGGGAAATTTATGCGCCGGGTAACACCGGTAGAAGGTCCGGAAGGTGGAATCTCTTTACATCTGGGTAAGGCTCCATGGTTTCTTGTTGAAACAATGAAGACTGAAAACAAAGAAGTAATGAAACGGGAATTTGTTGAAAACCGTTACAAAGATGCTGAGAAGAAAAAAGGATTGCTTATTGGACGCTGGCTGTTGAAATTGAAACCGGATGAACTGGTGGCAGAGGATAATGAAAGTGTGGTCCTGGTATTACTCAAGGAAGCCGGTGTTGAAATAGTTCACCCTTCCTCGGTAACATCAACCACGATGTAGTCTGCTTCATTGTTACGTAAGGTGAGAGTTCCGCCCATAACCCGCAATGCGACGGGGTCATATAAAGGCGCTCGACCCTGTATGGTGACTTCTGTTCCGGGAACAAGGCCCATCTCCCGTATTCTTCTTCCGAGCTCACCGCCAACTTTAACAGATTTGATGGTACCGCTCTGTTTTTTCTTCATATCTCTCAGATTTATTTCAGCCACTGCTATGCTCCGTTGGTATTCAAAAATGTTTTATCTGCAGAGAGTTTATATACCCTGACTTTCTTTTCTGTCAAGAAGCTTGTTGTTTTCATCCTTGTTTTAAATGGCAATAAGGAAAACTTGATGATGCAAACGAGCTTGCGAATCCCTCTGCCGTCATTCCCGAAAAGGTTGAGAATGAGAAATACGAAATATGAAGCACGAAATTCGAAACAATTTCGAAACCCGAATGTTTAAATGACAGAAACAAGGACAACAGCAGAAAATATTTTGAGAGTGTCAATTTTCTCAGTAACCAGAAAGAGTTGAGAGTATTGGGTGAACCCAGTTGGGGCAAGATAGCAATTGCGTTATTACTGATCCCCGTTCCATAATTGTCCTTTTCTTCTATTCATTCTTTCTCTATACTATCAGTATTATAAGTAACGGATTATTTTTCTTCTAACCAGCAAAAATCTACCTGATTGATTGTAGGGAGTTTTTTTAACCAATGAGTGAAGTAAGCAAAAAAGTATTTTTTTTACTCTCTGGATTCATTCTTATACTTTTCGGTGGAACCTTCGGCTACATGTTTCTGGAAGAGTATGAGTTTACCGATGCACTGTATTTGACTATTATAACGGTGGCTACTGTCGGCTATGGTGACATGGTTCCACACCATCCCGGCGGCAAAATTTTGACCGTTGTCCTGGTGTTGGTCGGAGTCAGTTTTGTCATGTACATGTTCAGTAGAATCGTTGAAGCCATGGTTGAAGGTGGGCTGCGTGAAATTTTGGGGAAACGTCAGATGAAAAAACAATTGGAGCATCTCAAGAATCATTACATCGTTTGCGGACATGGTCGTATTGGCAGTGTTATCTGCCAAACTTTACAGGATAACGGCAAGCCCTTTGTCGTTATTGATAATGATGAAAAGGAAATCCAGGATATTATGGAGAAGGGCTATGTGACGATTAAAGGAGAAGCTGCTCAAGATGATGTGTTGATAGAGGCGGGTATTAAGAGGGCCATTGCCTTAATTACTGTAGTTTCTACAGATGCAGATAATGTTTTTATTACCCTCACTGCCAAGGGGATTAACCCGGATATTATAGTTCTTGCACGCTCCAGTGGAGAACTGGGCTCAGAGACCAAGCTGAAAAGGGCAGGTGCCGATAAAGCTATTTCTCCTTATTTTATTGGCGGCCGAAGGATGGCTCAGTCTATGCTTCGGCCGAATGTTACGGATTTCATCGATTTGGCCATGTATACCCGTGATATGTCACTGCGTCTTGACGAAATTCTGGTTACTGAAAAGGCGCCCATTCATGAGAAGACTTTGCAGCAGTCAAACCTCAGGAAAAAATATGATGCCTCTTCAGACAAATCTGTGGGTGATTTCAGGAACTGGTAAATTACCAAGCGTATGATACAGGGCTATTTCCCGTAGTTTATCGCTCCTAAAACCGTAAGATTTTCTGATGGTCAGTTTTGCTTTGTTGTTAAAGC
>JAIPEF010000080.1 GCA_021737265.1 Desulfocapsa sp.
CGAAAAAATGATCCGCCACCAGGACACCAGACCCTATGGCATGGCTACCATGAATTTCAATATATGTGCCTGGGTTTTGCGTTGCTGGATGAAGAAACCAAGCCATTTGGTGACACTTATGGGTAATAGGCAGTCCTAGGAGACATCCTTCTGTAAATGCGGTTGCAGTCTCTGTTCTTTGATCTTGTATTTATGGACAGGCGTTAAGCCCACACCCCTCCTATCTGTATCCCGCAACTGCAGCAGCAGCCATTATCCAGTCTGTTTTGCCGGATAGTGAAGCCGAATCGGGTAATCAGTTCTGCGGAGCAGGAGGGGCAGTAGGTGTTTTCCCCGCCTTCTCCTGGAACGTTCCCTTCATAGACAAAATCTAATCCCTCCTCAAGACCGATATCCCTTGCCCGGCGCAGGGTTTTCACCGGAGTGGGTTCCCTGTCCAGCATCTGGTAAGTGGGGTAAAAGGCAGTCACATGCCAGGGAATTCCCGGATCAACTCCCTTGATAAACCTGGCTATATCGCGCAGCTCTTCAGGTGAATCATTGAGACCGGGGATGACCAGGGTGGTCACCTCAACCCATACTCCGAGATCGTGCATCAGTTGAACACTGTCCAGCACCGGCTGTAGTCTGGCTTTACACACCTCTTTATAAAAATCATCCGTAAACCCCTTGATGTCAATATTGATGCCGTCCAGCACCGGTGCCAGGTGGCGAGTTGCTTCGGGAGTCATGTAGCCGTTGCTGACAAAGAGATTCTTTAGCTGTTGCTGCCGTGCCAGTTCCGAGCAATCATATGCAAATTCATAAAAGATTGTTGGCTCCACATAAGTGTAGCTGATGCTGGCACAACCCGCATGCACTGCGGCCTGAACCACAGCTTCCGGAGTCTGTTCCCTGCCGCTTATTTCTTCCCCATAGCGATGGGGGTATTGGGAGATGTCATAGTTCTGACAGTGCCGGCAGTGAAAGTTGCAGCCCACCGTGGAAATGGAATAGGAGTGGCTGCCGGGGAGGAAATGAAACATCGGTTTTTTTTCTATGGGGTCGATGTGTTCCGCAATCAGGCGGCCATACACCAGACTGTACAGCTTGCCACCCTGGTTTTCCCGTACCCCGCAGATACCGCGTCGGCCGGGTTTGATATGACAACGATGGTTGCACAGTCCGCAGATGACCTTGTCTTCACCGCCGCTCCGATAAAATAGTGCCTCATGCATATTCTTGTCCTCTCCACATGTCATTGATCAACTCGACAGGTCCAAGTTATTTTTCCCTTCCATCAAACTCTCTCCTGTCATATAATTCTATTATAAGGCTCTCCGGTAGAAATTAACAGGCCAGGTTTAAAAATACAGGGAGGATGCTCAATGGACAAGGGTCAGTACGGACGACGGGACAGGTTAATGCAGGAAAAACGCCATGATACCTACAGGGAAGATAAAAAATGGCCAGAGCCGACAGTATGTACGGAGTGCAAATCCGTATACATTGAGGGCCGTTGGACCTGGTATGAACCTCCCGTCAAGGCCAATATGGTGCTCTGTCCAGCCTGTCAGCGAACTGCTGAAAACTATCCCGCCGGTTATCTGGAGTTGAAGGGATCCTTTTTTGATAGTCATCAGGAAGAGATGCTCAATCTTATTCGTAACGAAGAAAAACAGGAAAAAGGTGAGCATCCCCTGGAAAGAATCATGGACATAGCCGTGGAAAGTGAGAACACCCTGATAACCACCACCGGTATTCATCTAGCCCGTCGTATTGGTGAGGCCGTTTCCCGTGCCTACCAGGGCGAGCTCTCATTCTCCTATGGAGATGGTGAAAAAACAATTCGTGCTTCCTGGAGCAGATAACAGGGATCTCTCTGGACTGGCATATGGCAGCAACGCTGAAGCGCAGCCTTTCCCCGTTCCTTATCACCTTTTATGGACTTGGCACCATTCTGGGCGCCGGCATTTATGTGCTGGTTGGAGAGGTGGCCGCAACAGCGGGACTTTATACACCGTTTGCCTTTCTGATCGCCTCGTTTATTGCCGCCTTTTCGGCCTTTTCCTTTGCTGAACTCAGTTCACGATTTCCGAAGAGTGCAGGTGAGGCACTGTACATCCAGAAGGCCTTTGGCAGCAGACTGTTTTCCACCGCAATCGGTGTCATGGTCATCGCCATCGGTGTTGTTTCGGCAGCCACTATCTCCCGCGGTTTTACCGGCTACCTTCATGTATTTATCGGTGCTCCGGACTGGCTGGTACTTTGCGTCCTGATTGTCAGTCTCGGTCTTGTCGCCTG
Source organism: Desulfocapsa sp. (assembly GCA_021737265.1). Classification (GTDB taxonomy): domain Bacteria; phylum Desulfobacterota; class Desulfobulbia; order Desulfobulbales; family Desulfocapsaceae; genus Desulfocapsa. The sequence continues at coordinate 2,284 of JAIPEF010000080.1, forward strand.
TTGGGGAATAAGCGAGTCTGCGATAACCATCGCCCTGATGACCTCCATTGAACTGTTTGGTCTGCTGTACATCCTGTGGGTTGGCGGTGATTCCCTGGTCGAATTACCTGCAAGGCTGCCTGAGATGATTCCGTCGTGGGAGATCACGAACTGGGCAATGGTTTCCAGCGGTGCGTTTCTTGCCTTTTACGCCTATATCGGCTTCGAGGACATGGTCAACGTTGCTGAGGAGGTCCGGAATCCGCAAACCAATATTCCGCTTGCCATAATTTCCTGCCTCCTTATCACCTCTTTTCTTTATATAGCAGTGGCTCTAGTGGCGATGCTGGCTCTGCCTCTGGAGAAGCTTGCCGGCAGCAATGCGCCCCTGGCGCATCTTTACCAGTATAAGACAGGCCGTCCGCCCACACTCATCGCCCTGGTCAGTCTCTTTGCGGTCACCAACGGAGCCCTGGTGCAAATTATCATGGGAGCCAGGGTTCTGTACGGCCTGAGCAGTCAGGGGTGGTTACCCGAACCCCTGGGCAGGGTAAATTCCCGAACCAGAACGCCCTTGCGAGCCACCCTGTTGCTGACCACAGTTATTCTTGTCATGGCACTCTGGCTCCCGCTGGTAACCCTTGCACGTTTGACCAGTCTGGTTACCCTTGCTGTTTTTACCTGCATTAATCTGGCCCTCATTGTTATCAAGGGGCGTGAACCCAGGCCGGAAGACAGCATGATCGTACCGATCTGGGTACCCTGGATTGGTTTTTTGCTCAGCTGCACAATGGTTCTCCTGGAGATCAGCAGGAAAGTACTCGGATAATTCTCAACTCCTTTGTAACGACTATGGCAAAAGAAGAGAAAGATTATTACAAGATCCTTGGTGTTCCCCGGGATGCTGATGAAAAGGCCATTAAAAAGGCCTACCATAAGCTGGCACTGAAGTGGCATCCCGATCGGAACAAATTCCCGGAGGCAGAAGAACGATTCAAGGAAATAGCCACGGCCTATGCCATCTTAAAAGACGAAAAGAAACGAGCCCACTATGATCGCTATGGAATGGAAGGGGTGGCCCATTACACTTCGGAAGACCTCTTTAGTGATCTTGATTTTGGAAATCTTTTTGGTGATATGGGTTTCGGCTTTGGCGGCGGTTCCATTTTTGACCGTATGTTTGGCAGGAGAAGCACCAGTCCCCAGCATGGTCAGGATCTCAGGGTGCAGATTGAGATACCGCTGGAAATGGTGAGTTCCGGCGGCAAACAGGAGGTGACGGTGAACCATCCTGTGGCGTGTCCCGCCTGTCACGGCTACGGGACCAAATCCGGAAGCTCACCGCCACTGTGTAAATCCTGCAACGGCACAGGGAGAATTGTGTCCACCCAAAGTGAATCCAAGGAGAAACAGGAGATTAAGATGCAGCAGATCAGGGTCTGTTCCCTCTGCCATGGAAAAGGAACGGAGATAACAGACCCCTGCTCCACCTGCGGTGGCTGCGGTCAGATTGAAAAGGAAGAGATTGTTAAAGTGACTATTCCGCCGGGCATTGAAGATGGTGTGGTACTGCGGGTTGCAGGGCACGGTCTACCGGCTGAGGAGACTGGTGTTCCGCCGGGTGATCTGCATGTCGTTGTAACAACACGCTCCGATAGTCGTTTCCAGCGTCGTGGTCCTGACTTGTGGCGGGCAGAGGCAATCTCTGTTCTCGATGCCATCCTGGGAACAACCAGAACTTTTCCAAGTCTTGACGGTAGCCTGGAACTGAAGATCCCGCCCGGGACTCAGCCTGATGAAATCATCCAGATAAAGGGCAAGGGCTTACCCCGTTTTCGGGACAGCGGACAGGGTGATGTTAATATCCGTATCCAGGTGCATATCCCTGAAAAACTCAGCCCGAAAGAGCAAAAACTTTATGAGCAGATCAGGAAGTTGAGTAGCTAGAATCGAGAGGGATAGGGGCGTTGGCCATGCGTATTATATCCGTAGACTTCCAGAAAGAGTTTACCGCCGTCTGGGGTGCCTGTTACAAGGCCCGTCCCTGTGTAGAGTTTATTCGGAAGAATGTTGTCCCCCATTGTCGTGAACATGGGGGCCGGATTGCTGAGGTTGTCTCGGACTATAGGCAACCCCGGCCCGGATTGGTGTTTGCCCATTGTGAGCCAGGGACTCCGGGTTATGAATCGGATATCCCTGAAGATGTCAGGTATTCACAGCCCTGGATCAAGTGCATGCATTCACCTCTCTGGGTGCGTGAAAATGGTGGTCTGGCTGAAAAAACGCCGGGAAACCCTTATCAGGATCCCTCGGGATTTACAGACTGGCTGGCTGCTGTTGTCGGACCTCCGAAAGAGAATGATGCACTTCTCCTGATAGGCCTTACCCTGGATTGCTGTGTTCTGTGTACAGCCCAGGAGCTCTTTTTTCGCGGATACCAGGTCAAGTTTCTCGTTGAGGCACTGGACACCTACAGCGGGAGTCAGGAGGAAAAGCATTCCCTCTTGACTACCCCCCTGGTCAATTGGGGGGCGCCTGTTTACTGGCAGGAAATCAGGAAATGAAGGGAAGATGATCTGTCAGAGTATGGAATAGAGAATATTGTCGTACCTCCTTGAATATTCATGATGAGGTCCGGCTCAACTATAATATCCCGGAGCTGAGGATTCGCCTCTGTCCCCTGGGTGGGCAAACATTGTTCCAGTTCTATATTGATTGGATATTGAGCAGAGGGCATAAGCCAATAAGTCAATTTAACCCCAGGAGGTTCGTTGTGAGACATTTTCTGATCTGATTATTTTGTTTCTTTATGGCGTCCTGCTGCCGCATCAGGTTCTGGCGGCCACCCCAATGGATACTCCTTTGCCGGAGGATACGGTAACCCGGATAGAGTGTGAGTATAATGGCAGCACCTATCACTACGATCTCTATATACCCGTTGGCTATGGGAGTAACTTGGCAGCAGAATTCCCAGTTTTATTTGTTTTTTCTCCAGGAGGCAATGCCACCATGGGGAATATGGAAAATTGGTTGCGCAATAAGAAGTGGCTGGCTGTCATGCTGGTGGAATCACGAAATGGGCCATGGGAGCCGATAATTGAAAAGCAAAAAGACAATCTTCTGGGATGACCTGAGCGAGGACCCGACCATCTGTTATTTCGACTGTGCCTTTGCCAGTGACTTTGGTTGGCGAAGCAGTTGGTTCAGCAAATGGGAATGGGGACAGCCCACCTGTGGCTCTCTTACAGGAGGACACACCGGTCCCAATGCTATCAGTTACAACTCTGATGGTTATTACGATTCCAATATGTTCCCAGTCAGCCTGTTGTCACCGATTATCGATTGTTCCGCTTATGAGAATGTTACCCTTGAATTTTGGCGCTGGCTTGAAGTTGAACAGAACCTTTTTGACAACGCGAAAGTTGAAGTCAGTAATGGAGACGGTATCTGGCACACGGTCTGGTCGAACCCGAATTCCACGATATTGGATACCGAGTGGACGAAAGAGGTTATCGATATTTCGGCCTGGGCTGGGAAACAATCCTTTGTCACCATCCGCTGGGTCATGGGGGCAACCGATTCTGATGTTGAATACTGTGGCTGGAATATAGACGATATCCGGATTACCGGGCAGTAGGGGGCACTTGGATTTCAGGGTAGTCCTGAATTTGGAAAACAGAAGGAGAACATGTCGGTTGTTCCAACTATGGCCATGGATGCGGGATGGCAACGGCCATTGAGTTGTGTTTTATTGTCAATGACGCCGGCCCCTCTTCTCATGAAAAGGGGCCGGCAAGATTGATAAACCAGGAATTAGAAGTTAACTGATGTCGATTTTCTTATTCTTCCCATTGCCGGTTTTTGGCATCCGTATCTCCAGAACGCCATCTTTAAATGAGGCCTTGGCCTTGTCAGAGTTCACATCATCCGGCAGACGGAAACTGCGGCAAAAGGAACCGTAGGAGCACTCGAACCTATGGTAATCCTTTTTCTCCACCTTTTTTTCCTGCTTTTTTTCACCGGAGATCGTGATACTGTTTTCGTCGATATCGATACTGATATCACTTTTTTTCATGCCGGGGATTTCCGCCTTGACCACTACCTCTTTATCTTCTTCAAAGATATCGACGGTGGGCGAAATCATTCCCTTATCCAGGAGTTCGGCCCGTGGCCACGTGGGAAGGCGTCCAAAAAACGGGAATGGATGACGGAACAATTCTTCAAAGTAGCTTTCCATTTCTCTAAATGGGGTGAGGAATTCGGGCTCTTTCTTTGCAACGACTTCCGCTTTGGGTTTTTCCTTTGCAACGATTTCCGCTTTGGGTTTTTCCTTTGCCATGGTGTGCCTCCTTCGTTTTAGGTGAGTAAATCCTGACAAGACAGCTGTCTTGTCAAGCAGGGATACAGACACTAATAGATACTCTATCATCACACACACACACACACACACACACACACACACACCAAGAACTAAATAACAGGTTCTCAGGGAAAGTGCTATTTTCAGCCTCCGGGTTTTGTGATGATCTTGTGTTCCGTGTCCTCCTCTTTTCCTTTCTCAAATTCCTGCAGATCCGAGGCGAAGCCGAGGAGAGTTGCCTCTATTCTGGCATTGATTGAGTCTTCCGGATATATTCCTTCACTGTTGCGTTCTCCAGCATCCAACCCGGTGAGCAATGAGATAGCCTCATCCACAGTAGATACCAGGTAAACACTGAACTGCATTTCAGTAATTGCCTTTACAACTTCTTTTTTCAGCATCAGGTGACGCAGGTTGCTTGCCGGAATAATGACGCCCTCACCGCCGGTCAAGCCCCTTGTCGCACACACATCGAAAAAACCTTCAATTTTCTCATTGATTCCGCCCACGGGCTGTACCTCGCCCTTCTGGCTGACGGAGCCGCTTATGGCCAGACTTTGTCTGATCGGTGCGTCAGCAAGTGAGGAGAGCAGGGTACAGAGTTCGGCACAGGAGGCACTATCTCCCTCGATACCTCCATAAGACTGTTCAAACACCAGGCTTGCCTGTAATCCCAGGGGGATGTTGCGGGCATAACGGGCACTGAGGAAGGAGCTGAGAATCATCACTCCCTTTGAGTGAATGGGGCCGCCCAGTTCCACCTCGCGTTCGATATCGATAATATCGCCTTTTCCCGGCCGGGTCGTGGCAGTAATGCGGGTGGGGAATCCAAAGGCATCGCCACCGATCTCAATTACGGAGAGACCGTTGACCTGTCCACTCTTCTCACCCTTTGTCTCAATATGGCGAATGTTATTTTCAATGGACTCAAGAACCCTGTCTCGAATTCGTCCTCCCCGGCGCCTGCAGGCTGTCACAGCCATCTCGATTTCCTTGGCTTCAATCTGTGGCTTGCTGGTTTTTCTTGCCAGGTAATCCGCCTCTTTAATGAGGTCGGCAAGCTTTTTGATGTGCAGTGAAAGTTTATTACAGTCGCCGGCACACCTGGCAGCTTCCTCAATCACCCGGGCAACGGCTGTCCTGTTTAGCGGCAACAGCTCTTTTTCCCTGGCAATACCTGCAATCAGCGCCGCATATTGCTGCTGACTCGCCGGGCTGCGTTCCATATCATATTCAAAATCCGCCTGGACCTTAAAGAGGGAGGCGAATTCCGGATCATAGTCGTTCAGGAGATAATAGATTATCGGTTCGCCAATGAGGACAACTTTGGTGTCAAGGGGGATGGGCTCCGGTTCCAGGGTAACCGTGCTCACCAGGCCAAACAGGCGCTCGACCGGTTCCATGCGGATCTGTCTGGAACGTAGGGTCCGCTTCAGTCCCTCGTAAGCAAAAGGCTGCATCAGTAATCTTCTTGCATCTATGATGATGTAGCCACCGTTGGCCCGATGGAGTGCACCGGGCATGATCAGAGAGAAGTTTGTCGTGAGCATACCCATTTGTGCCTGATGCTCAATGCGGCCATGGAGGTTCTGGTAGGTTGGCAGGTCTTCGTATACCACCGGAGCGCCGGATTCTTCATGACTCACCAGGACGTTGACATCGTATTGGGCAAACGAAGGAGGAGCGGACACAAAAGAGACAAAGCCATCGGTCTTTGTTTCCGGACTTTCCAGAAAATCATCGACATTTTCGGTGAGCTGCTCTTCCACGCAGTTCAAGTAGTGAAGGATTTCCCCATCCACCGAGGAGTACTTTGACTTTAAGGTATCAATGAGGTGGGCAACGCAGAGGCTGGCGGTCTCTTTCTTTAATTTACGCCGCATCTCCTTTGCCTCGCGGTTCAGGATACCGATCCGGTTGACGGCTTTTTGCAGGGATAGGTGCAGCTTTGCGATATCTTCTTCGATCTTTGTCTGTATCTTCTCGGGCAGTTTGTTAAACGCCTCCAGATCCATGGGCTTCCCCTCGTCATCCAGAGGATTGAATACTATCCCCTGTTCATTTCTGACCACACCAATGGATTGGGCTTTGCCCTTTTCGATCATCTCTTCATAGATTTTATCGACTTTTTGTCTCAGATTTTCGGAGATTACCCGTTTTTTTACCCGGTAATCGTCTCCTTCAAAAACAGTGGGGATGGTGGTCTTCAGGGTGTCTATCAGTTCATGCATCTCCTGTTTGAATATTTGTCCCTGCTTTGGCGGAAATTTCAGAGCCAGCGGTTTGTGCGGCAGATCAAAATTGTAGACGTAGCACCAGTCATTAGGTGTCAACTCATCCGCAGCCTGTCGGTTGATGAAGGATTGAACAACACTGTGACGTCCAGAGCCTTCCGGGCCGATAACGAAGAGGTTAAACCCGCGGTGGCGCATGGAAATGCCGAATTCCACAGCCTCAAGGGCGCGTTCCTGACCAATGTAGCGGGTCAGTTTCTCAACTTCATCTGTTGTTTCAAAGGGAAGGTCATCACTGTTACAGTGCTGATAGGCCTCTTGCGGAGTGATACTGCGTATGGTCATAGCTGTCCCTGTTGAGAAGGTCTGATCTTTGAGTATAGCTTCGGTCCATGGCGTGCATTGTCCACCAAAGTACCTTTTTCTTTTTCCTGATTACAGTGTATCATTATATGAGATATTGACCAAAAACATTTGTTGCATATCTGCAAAGTGAGAGAGTCAAGAGACGGGGAAGACAATGGCATTTGAAAGAGGAGATATCACTGTTGCCGATGTACGATTCGGCGGGCAGACGAAACTGCGAGAAAAGATGCTGTTTCTGGATGAAAAGGCCTTAACTGATTTTCTTTTGTCACGGGATGACAGGATAGCGAACTGCCTTGTCTCCATAGCCAGGCCCGGTGATTCGATCAGAATTCTCTGTGTAAAGGATGTGCTTCAGCCGAGCTGCAAAATCCGGGACGATGGTCCTGGGGTGGGGAGGAGGCATAACCTGGACAATGTCGCGGTGGTGACCTGTGGCAAAATTGTCGGCTTTCAGGAGGGTATCATTGATATGAGTGGACCCGGGGCACTCTACACCCCCTTTTCCGGAACCTTGAATGTGGTGCTGGATGTCAATGTGATCCCCGGCCTGACACCCCACCAGCATGAAGATACGATCAGAAATGCTGGTCATGCTGCAGCCGATTTTCTTGGTGAGGCGGGGAGGTCGGTTGCGCCGGATACGCTGCAATCCTATGCAGCTCTGGAAGAAACAGCAGCTTCTCCGGACCTTCCCCGTGTGGTGTATGTTTATATGCTGCTCAGCCAGGGGTTGCTTCATGATACCTACGTCTTTGGCCGGAATGCCAGGGAGGGGATGCCGCGCACCATTGATCCGGTAATGCTCCTCGATGGTGCAATTACTTCGGGCAACTGTGTCTCTGCCTGTGACAAGAATAGTAGTTGGCATCATCAGCACAATCCTCTGCTGCGGGAGTTATATCTGCGCCATGGCAGGGATTTGAATTTTACTGGTGTTGTACTCACTAATGAACCAGTCAGATTGGCAGCCAAGGAGGAATCGGCTGAAAAAACCATTGCTTTGATCCAAGGGATGAACGCTGACGGAGTTATTCTTTCTAAGGAGGGTTTTGGGAATCCGGATGCCGATCAGATGCTGTTGACCCGGGGGTTGGAGAAAGCAGGGATAAAGCTTGTTGCCATCAGTGATGAATTTGCAGGTCCAGATGGTGCCTCGCAGTCCCTTGCCGATACTGCCGAGGAGGCTGATGCTGTGGTCTCGGTGGGTAATGCCAATGAGCGGATTCTGCTGCCACCCATGGAGCGGTTACTTGGTCCGGTCAGCGATTTGAGGAGGCTCGCAGGTGCCTGGCCGCATAGTCTTCATGAAGATGGCAGCCTGGAGGTGGAACTGCAGGCAATTATCGGGGCAACCAACGAACTCGGCATGCAGACACTGAGCTGCAGGGAGGTGTGACCATGGCTGCCAGATACAGGGCTATTTTCTGTCTGAATCAATTTTTTGGCGGCCTGGGAGGTGAGGACAAGGCCTACCTGGCTCCGCAACTTCTGGAAGGCGCACGGGGACCCGGAATTTTCCTTGAGAGACTGGTTCCCGAGGTTGAGGTGGTGGCAACCCTGGTTTGTGGTGACAATTATTTAGCTGAAAAAACAGAACTGGCTATCAGTGAAATCCTTGCTCTGCTGAGACCCTGGTTCGAGAATGAAGAAAAAGACAGGGTGCATCTGCTCCTTGCCGGTCCCGCCTTTAATGCCGGACGATATGGTCTGGCCTGCGGCGCCATCTGTAAGGCGGTACGGGAGTGCTTTGCAGTACCTGCTGTAACCGCTATGTATCCGGAGAATCCAGCAGTTGAGGAGTACAGAAAAGATGTTCTCATTGCCAGGGCGGGGGAAGATGTCATGGCCATGGAGGAGAGCTTGAAAAACATGGCAGGTCTGGCCTGTAAGCTGCTGCAGGGAGAGGAGTTGCTTCCCGGTCGTGATGACTACATTCCACAGGGACGGAGAAAGAACTACTTCGCTGAAAAGAGCGGAGCTGTCCGTGCAGTTGACATGCTGTTAAAGAAGCTGGCAGGCGAACCCTTCAGCACAGAATATGTTATGCCTGTCTTTGACCGGGTGGCACCTGCTCCCGCGGTTCAAGACATGGCCATTGCCAGGCTGGCCCTGGTCACCTCGGGTGGCATTGTGCCCCATGGGAATCCTGATAGAATTGAAGCCGCCAACGCCAGCCGATTCGGTGCCTATCCTCTTCAAGGTTTGTCGGCTTTCAGCGCTGAAACCCATCAGAGTGCCCATGGTGGCTATGATGCCACCTTTGCCAATGAAAACCCCAATCGCATACTGCCCCTGGATGTAGTGCGCGAACTGGAGGCGGAAGGGGCCTTTGGCAGCCTGCACGACACCTACTATGCGACGGTGGGCAATGGGACGTCAGTTGCCAATGCGAAAAAATATGGTAGCGAGATAGCAAAACGGTTGCTGGCAGATGGGGTGCAGGCGGTCATTCTCACCTCCACCTGAGGGACCTGTACCCGTTGCGGCGCAACGATGACCAAAGCAATTGAAGAAAAAGGGATAGCAGTTGTTCATGCCTGTTCCATCGTTCCCATCTCCAAAACAGTGGGTGCCAATCGTATTCTACCCACCGTTGCCATTCCCCACCCCTTTGGTGATCCGGATAAGGATCCGGAGGAAGAAAAAAAGATGCGAAAAGAGTTGGTGGAAAAGGCACTCAGAGCCTTGGCAACGCCAATTGATCAACAGCAGGTTTTTTAAGGTTCTAAAAAATAGTCTGTTCCGCTTTTTCAGCTTCGTAAGGGGCTTGGGAAACGAGTGGGACACAATTCTTTAGTGGATGGTGGTCAGTTTTGGCCGGCACCGGTAAATAGTAGGTGAGCCGGTATAAGTGTCTCAATCAGATTGTTTTCTTCTCAAAAAACTGAAGAAAAAATCTGTGAGACACTAAGGAGAGTTTGAGTGCTTGTCGTCCTCAAAATCATCGGGTTTGTTTTATGGGTCAATTTCCTCCCACCCATGGCCAATGTGATATGGGGAGAGCGTTTTAACCGGGCCGTGGACGGCGGCCGGCTGTGGTTTGATAAACAACCGGTTTTTGGCAGGCACAAGACTATTCGCGGTATACTGTTCAGTCTCCTGGGAGGCATGGTCGTTTCTCCCTTAATCGGCGTATCCTGGTGGGTCTGCGGCTTTGCAGCCCTGCTGGCTATGGTCGGTGACCTGCTTTCCAGTTTCATAAAACGCCGTTTCAATTTTCCAAGCGGCCGCAATGTAATTGTTCTCGATCAACTCTTTGAGTCCCTGTTTCCTACCCTTTTTCTGAGCCGCTATCTTGAGATGAGTGGGCTTCAGGTCATGCCGGTTCTCTTCTTTTTCATCCTCGTGGCCTATCCGGGCGCCTGTTTCTGGAACTTTATAATGTATCGTCCGCCCCTGGAGAATTATCCGCGAACTATCCGTTCAACGGTCAGATTACGTGAATGGCGGGCCTGTCATCCACCCCTTGCCCGGTGGCAGGCCCTGTTTAATCTTACAAGTCTTGTATCCCATGATATTCTATTGACCCGGTTTTTCAAGCTGGTCGGTCTTTATGATAATGGATTGGAGAACAGTCTGCAGGTGCAGGTGGAGGAAAAATCCTTTTATTTTCCAGACCTGCCGGAAGCCTTTGACGGGTTTCGTATTTTACTGTTGACCGATCTCCACCTTGATGGCCTGAACGGTCTGACCGAGGAACTGGGGAGACAGGTCGAAACCTTGGAGATTGATCTTTGCCTCATTGGTGGTGATATCCGGATGAAGACTTATGGGCCCATGGCTCCATGTTTGCGGCATCTGCGTTCTCTTGTCTCCTGTATCCGGAGTCGTCACGGCATTTTTGCTGTTCTGGGCAACCATGATTGTATTGAAATGACTCCTGACCTTGAAGAGTCTGGCCTGATTATGTTAATTAATGATTCATGGGAAATTACCGAAAACGGTTCCAGCTTGTGGCTCGTGGGCGTGGATGATCCCCATTACTATAAGACCCACGATGTCCGGCTGGCCTATGGAGATGTTCCTGAGGCCGGTTTCTCCATAGTTCTTGCCCATTCACCGGAAGCCTATGGACAAGCGGCCGATTTTCACGCCCGCCTCTATCTCTGCGGCCATACCCATGGCGGCCAGATCTGTCTTCCGGGTAGGGGACCAATTTTCACCAATAGTCGTGCACCCCGATTTACTGCCGCCGGGAATTGGCAATATCGTGACATGACAGGGTACACAAGCAGAGGGGCAGGGGTTTCCGGAATCCCCCTCCGTTTTAACTGCCCGGGAGAGATCAGCCTGCTGACTCTTCGCAGGGGGAGCAGTACAGAATGAAGAGCGTGTATAGTCTAATAGTTAGAGCTTTTCTCATATTTGCCCCATAATCTGATGGTAGTAACCATATGATTTTCTGGCACGCACTTGGTCAGGTGTGAGTTTCTAAAAATCTTGTGGTTATGCAGATAGTGTTGTATTTAACCATAGGATGGAAATGGAAGGTTGTGGCTTTTTGTGCCGATTTTCGGAGTTGAACAGGGGGCATCTGTTCAGAAATTCGGACTCACTGATGCGAAAGGAAGTCTTGAATGACTTGCAGGCAGCCTCCCCAGAACAGAAATCTTCACTTCACGCAATAAAGAAGGCCGGAGTTACACATTGAAAAACTATCACTACTATTTAGGCTCGCAAGTTCACACTTTTCCTTGAATCACAACACCACAATACCGGTGGTGGAAGATATAATCCGAAACAAGCACACCGCTTTACTATAATCCGTAAAAGGAACTGTACCCAGAGACATATCCTTCCATTTTGAGTGGCTTTCTTCCAGGAAATTCCTAGAAGATTGGAGTCCCGAGCAAATCAGTTGTTGCTGAACAGGCAACTGATGGTCTTGTCAGGCAATATTTCCCCAGCAAAAACATCTTTTTCCCATCGTGTTGATGATGGTTGCATGGTGATGGCGTGTTGTCATCAACCCACCGGAAAGACCTTTCGTTTTTTTTACCTGATGAATTATTTTTCGGCATATAAGTCGAGAGTTGCATTTGCAGCTTGTATACAGGAGTTTTTGTTATGAAGAAATCCAAGAAATATTTTGAACCTTTCAAATCGGCGCTGCTCTCTGGAGCTGTGGTTTCGTCTGTGTTAATTTTGCTTCTCTCAACGGGAGTTGCTCACTCAGGTGTCCCGGCTGATCAACTCCCAGTCCCCTATGAACAATTACGGTTTATCAATAATGTGTTTGATATCTCCGGCTGGCCGGCAACAAAAACATTACATTCCGTCGGGATTGAAGGAGAGTATCTCTATTTTCCAAATGATGGGGCCTGCTCGTGGGCCTCAACCGATGGGATAGTCAATACGAACGTGCATATCGTCCTTGAGTACAAAGGAGAATGGCTTGCTTCTTCCTGGGATTATACGAGGATATGCCAGCAGAGCAAACATTACGATGCCATTGGCGATATCCCTTATCTTGGATGGAAACCGCAAGCGGGAGTAACATATTATTTTTTCCTCACCGGTGTATCCAGAGATAAAACCGGGGGAGATGTGGAGGAGCGGACAAATGTAGTTGCATATAAGTGGTTCGGCCCCACGGGATACCCACCACCTGTTTGTGAAGGTGCACCTGTGATTAATAACTTCAGTGCAACACAATACAGAGTTATGGGTGGGCCAGGTGGGTTGTTAGGGGAGGAAAAAGATTATAATGTTCTTCTCACCTGGGATATTGGTAATGCTGACAGTGTGGCACTGGTTAGAGATAATGGGATGACTGTTGAGTCCAACTTCCACCCTCCTGTCGTATCCGGCCTTGAGTTATTGATCAATAAAACAAGTACCTTTACCATTTCCGCCAGTAATGAGTGTACCGCAGATAAAGACAGTCCTTCGAAGACGTTGACAGTGACAGTAACGCAACCCAACCTTCCGGCGCTGAACCTGTTGTTGTCAGACAAGCCTGCGGACTGAATTGGTTGTTGTTGAGAACGGATCAACCCCACACCTTGCAGACTGGTGGCGTTTTGTTACCTATTGGCATATACTATGAAGCAGGCAGTGAATGAAGAAGCGATACCAAAAGAGGGGTTATGGGGAAAGGCTATATCCGATTTGTTCCTAATGCATTGTCCACCGGCCGAATACTTCTTGCCTGTATCTTCCCATTTTCTCCGGAAAAATACTGGCTTTTGATTATTCTCGGAGGCGGGCTCAGTGATGTTCTTGATGGCTGGGTGGCGAGACGGTGGCAGGTACAGAGCTGGCAGGGGGGCCTGCTTGATGGAATTGCTGATAAGCTGTTTGTTGTCTCTATCCTTATCACCTTTGTCAGCGCAGGAAAATTCTCCGGCTGGTGGATTCCTGCGCTACTGGCCCGTGACCTGCTCGTTGCCTTTACAGTTGTCTATGCCGTATGGATAAGGTCCTGGGATGCATTTAAAAAAATGGAAGCCCGCTGGTCCGGTAAAATAGCTACAGTTGGAGAGTTCTTTCTCTTTCTTGCTGCCATCCTTTTTCCTGACAAAATTTTACTTGCCCTCTGCTGCGCGGCCCTGTTCAGCGGCGTTGCTGCCTGTGATTATGGATGGTTGTTTTTGCTGGAGCTGCGACTTCGGAAAGAAAGGGGAAATACCACTCCGTAGGTGTTTTCCTGGCTGGCCGGTAGCCATTGGCTGGAAATTTGCTTAACGTTATGATAAGTTATCGTTGATGGTGTCGTAAAAACTCTTCATCTACTTCGTTGTTGCAAATTTCACTATCATTACGACGTACTCTAGTACGCCGAAATAATAGCAAAATTCACACGCCTCGAATATGAAGCTTTTTACTTAACCATCTG
>JAIPEF010000081.1 GCA_021737265.1 Desulfocapsa sp.
AGCCTGACCGAAAATGCCCTTTTTCCCCAACTCTTCGTTGCTTGTGAAAAATAATGCTCGGAATATTATGTATATGCCTGTGCTTATTTTTCACAGATGCCTCGATTTGAGAAAAAATGTCTATTCTCGGACAAGCTCCCAGTACAGCGTAAATCTTAATGTGTCGTTTTGGGTTCGTCTGTCATACCCGAGTGCTCCCTGCTTAAAACATACTGGGACAAGCGTTATCGGGTATCCAGGAATTTAGCTACGCTCTGGATCCCCGATTACTCCCTCGAGGATGACTTCGATGAGATGATATAAGCCTTACGCTGTACCAGTGTAGTTATCGGCATCCAGAATAATTGTCAGAGCTGAGTTTTAATCAGTAGTTGTTTTATCGCTTTATATATTCAGTAACACTGAACTTACGCTTACAGCCGTTTTTGTTCATATAGCGGATCTTACCAAAAATAGGACGGTCGGCCCAGGCCCTGTCATGCACTCCGCCGATGGACCAGGCAACTCCGGCGTAGCCGTTGGGATCGCGGCCGTCGAGAGAGTATTTGTCATTGAGAAAGAGAGCATTGGCCATGGCCTCTTCGGGAGAAACTGACCATTCAAGAATTTTCTTGGCCCAGTACATGCGTAGATAACCATGCAGTTTTCCATTTTGAAGGAGATCCTGTTGACAACGGTTCCAGAGCGCGTCTTCTGTTCCAGCATTCTCAAGGGTTTCAAGATCCGCTAAATAGGGACGAACGTCTTCCCGGTGTTCATCCAGAGATCTCTTTGCCCAGTCAGGAAAGGTACTGTAACGGTCATAGTCATCGGCATAATAACAGTAATTATCCGCCAACTCCCGGCGGATAATTAATTCTTCAAGATATGCCTCTTTATTGTCCCGGGTCGCATTACTCTGTTCAACCTCCCAGGCAACCCTCTGGGGGGCAAGCTGACCGAAATGAAAATAGGGTGAGAGGTTGGATTGGCCATCCAGGCAGGGGTTGTTGCTGTCCGTGGAGTAGGAATGAAGGCCATGAGTTAGGAAATCATCCATTAGATTTATGCCGGCTTTCTCTCCGGGCTTAAGCCAGTCGACCTCTCCAACTGATTTATCTTTGACCTGTTTCAGGAGTGTGTTCACTGTTACTGGTTGAATTGAAGCAGGTGCCGATACATAAGGATGGACCTGTAGATCAGGAAAATCAGTAAGAAACCGAGGCAGCTGCTGCTGTATCTTTTTCCTGATGGTGTATGCGGCGTACTCGCGTTTATTTGATGCCAGCCAGCAGGGGACTATGTTATGTGCGTCAACTTCAAAGGCGGGAATGCTGCAGTGTTCCAGCACCTTTTCCTTCCAACGTTTCTTGATACGAAGCGGGTCAAAATCAGTGACCAACAGGGCTGGATGAGTTTTTTCGAGAAAGAGAGGCAAAATGTTATCGGGTGCCCCCTGGAGAAGGTGGAAGTCAATAGCATAGTTCTTCAGAGTGTTTTGCAATTCCTCCAGGCCGCGAAGCAGAAAGGCAAAATGGCGAAGATTGGCAGCCGGGTATTCCAGGTCAATACAGAAGACGACGGCCAGTGGTTTTTCAAGGACCAGCGCACGCTCCTGGGCGTAGAGCAGGGCCCAGTTGTCGTGGGCTCGCTGGTCTCTGCTCATCCAGTAAAGAACCGGTCCATCACCGATTTGCCCCTTCTGCACCATGCGGCTCCTTTCCTGGTCAACAGTTCGTTTCCAATACATCACATCGTCTCCGGGTAGGTTTCACGCTGACCAAAAAACAGCAGGGTAGCCGTTACCGGGAATGGTTTATGCTGCAGGTTCCAGATTTGCATGTATTTTTTGCTGGGAAAAGTGTTTTTCGGTATCTGGCAAAAAGGGAATAGGCAAGTGAAGCCAGTAAATGCACACCTGGAAGCATCAGAAAAATGGCTGAAAAGTGGAAAAATCTTCCCGGGAGTGCAGCCCAGATAGCCGGAAAGGCATCTACCCCATAGAAAAAGATGCCTTTCTGGTCGCGGACATGCATTTGGGCCATGAAATCATCTATTGTTTTTTCATACTGGGTCGGGTCAAATGTTTCTTCACTGATGTCCACAAGAATGAGTTGTTCATGCAGGTCTTTGCTTTTATAGTGTTTAATCTCTCTTGCACAGACACTGCAGGAGCCGTCAAAAAAAATCGTTATTGGAGGGGAAATTCTTTGTTCTGCCTGAATCATTTCACTTTCCTTCCCTTGCCACTATCAGAAAGATCTGAGAGTTCTAATGGAAAAGGATGAAGGAGCGTCTGGCCCAAGAGGTATTCACGTTGAAAACGAATTGCCTGGGCTTCAATGAGTCGGGTGGCAGCCTGCAGGGGAATCCTTTCGTCACGATACTCTTCAAATGTATTGATTATATAGTGCTTTTCCTGACTGGATACCTCTTTTGCGATCCAGCCGTAGGCATGGTACAGGGTGTTCACCATGGCCTGTCTGCGAAAGGGTTTAGCCAGGATCTTGCCCATTTCGGTTTCGTAGAGTTGAAAGACCTCAACTGCCGGGAGCTGTTTATGGTTTGCAGTTATTCGTCCGCAGGCACGGAAACGGCTCTGGTTGTAGGCCAGAAAAAGCAGTTTGTGGCTTGCATGGAAGTTCACCAGGTCACCCATTTTGGGCTTTGCTGAGATTTCGCGAAAGCGGGTCCACACATAGAGCTTGATGAGGAAATGTTCTCGAAGGATGATATTTGTGAGACGCTGTTCATCATCCACTGCTTTCTGGCCCAGATTTGCCAGCACCAGTTTTCCAAAAACACCACTTTCCCAGCGCAGGAATTGCGGCTGTTCAACTCCCGCGTAAACTTTGGCGTCGAAGAGGCCGCAAGAAGGTGATCTGGACTTGAGAATAGCCCCGTCACAATCAGCAATATTTTTTAACTGTCGTTCGGCAGCGCCACTCAAGGCAGCAGTGACGGTACGCGATTCTGCAGGTTGCCACACCTCAACTTCTTGATTTTTAAGGCAGAGACGGATTGGGGAACGCGGCACCCCTAGGCCTGCTTCCATTTCCGGGCAGACATCAACAAAATCAACATGACCCTTTAACGTCTCCACAACTTTTGAAGAAAGTTGCGCCCCATCATAGCGGCAGGCTGCAAAACCAAGACAGCGACTAACGAGGAGCCTGGGACGTGGAAAGCTATGTTTCATGGTTCACACTCCCCTATGTTTTGATTATGCCGGTGGTAAAGACAGTTTCCAAAAACAGTATACTCCAGAGCAGGGTCCTGATCCAGTTAGTCAATACCAGTCGATCAATGATAGGCAGATCTTTTCCTGCCTCGTGCAGTCGCTTGTGGCAGGGAACAGAGAGAATGAAGGTGGCGATCCAGATCCCTGAGATAATTGCTATGCGCTGCCATCGCAGATCCTGTTGCCAAAAGTGGACTGCTTCTCCTCCTGCCTGAAGGAGCATGAGAGGTGTGACTACTAACCCGATCAGAACAGTGTATCTGCTATGCCAGGCCAAAAATACCTTCTCCTCAATATATCGAAAAGAGGGGTAGATTATGAGTTGGACAAGCCAGATGAGGATGAAAAGTCCGCTGTCTACGATTAGTTGTAATGATGTCAGAGTATCCTGCATAGTCTGCTCCATAACGAAGAGATCATGTTACCAGAGATATGCACTTACCTGTTTTCCCATTATTTTCCAAGGGAACACTCGCCTGGCAGGGACTGAGTAAAACCGTAGCAGACGTGCAGCGGCAACAAATGTTCTTCCCTTGGGTGACAAAAACGGGCAGCAGGGGCATCTTCCCACAACACAACCCCGTGTTTGAAGGGGGTTCAACCAACCATGATTCAAACGATTCATTCATGGATTGTATTTCATCTGTCGAGGGGGTAAAAAAGGCCTTCATATTATGAAATGATAAACTCGTAAAAACTTAGCCACCCTAGGTTTGAGGTTTTTACGAGTTTATCAATGATTGATTCTGGTTTTGGAAGCAGGGTCACAATATGGGTGAGACCTTCAACCATTTCCGTATGGGATGGATGTCCCAATAGGGGGAGGGGCCCCGCGCCGTGAGGAATATAGAGAGCGGATGCTGCCGTTGTTTGTGAACTGACTTTCATCATCTTTATCTCCCCCCAGAAGTTACATCTGTTAGTGCAGACTGGCATGGCAGCCGGTGAAACATCCCTCACCGTTCCTTTTAGTCAATTGCTATTTCATTGCCTCCGATGAGCGTCAGCACCTTATCAACTTTAAAGCGGACCAGAAACTTTTCGCCACGGAGTCTGTCGTCCTCATCACTCATGTGGCGTCTGGTCAGGGAGGCAATAAGGTCCTCGTCTGTACTTTCTTCAACTTTACTGAGAAACAGACGGACACCTTTGTAGCCAGGCCCCTCTTCAAGAAACATATAGTTCGCATGCTTGTTTTCCTGAAGGTTGCTATGGGTCAGATGGTCGCGCATAATAAAGGCTACTTCGTCAGTTCCCTGCACATGGGGTCTTGAATAGATTGCCGTGTCCACTACACCATTCTTATCGCTTGTGGCCATGATTCCTATACCTTTATTTTCTGTAAAATATTCATTCATGTTCATTTTATCTGGTCTCCCTGTTAGTGTTTTTCATCAAATTATTTACGCCAATCCCAGAACCTTTATACCTTTTTCCTGAAGATCCCTGCATACTTTGTCAATCTCGGATCTATTACAATCGTTAATTTCGTAAACATCATTTACTCCATCAACAAAGGAAAAAACTACTCTATCATCATCGCGTAAGGTCACACTGCGAATATAGTTATTATCCAGCCAGGGAGTCAGGCTTTCGGTAAATTGACTTAAGCTGCACTGTTTCATAACAATCTCCTTTTGAATAAATAGAGCACTCTGCTAATAAAGGTTAAGTGTGTTCTATTTTAAAATGTTTTTACCAGCGCTCAGTACCGACAAAGGTACTTACATCCATGCAACTGGCTCGCTCCTCATCAGAAAGCTCTTCCTTGTTTCTGATGTTGCCTTTAAGTGCGACTATAGGACAGGCATATTCCTTACCGTCTTTATCCCGCACCCAAACCAAATTTGCAAATCCACCTTGTTTATTAATATTCATGACAGCCTCCTGTTTTAATTATTTTATCACATATTGTACCTAAGGCTCTTTGGCCTTTGTCTTGATCCAATAGGGGTTAAAATAGAGTTTATCATAGGTAATACTATCATTAATGGTGTCGTATGGATAACAATATGTATGAAATTATAGTCGATTCCCTCTCAGCTCACATTGCAGTGTTTGATGACAAAGGGTTTATTGTCAAGACCAACAGGGCCTGGCAGGAGTTCGCCTCCAAAAAAACCAAATGAAAGGGCGGGCTGATTCCGTAGGGATGAATTACTTAGCCATTTGTGATGCAGCAGCAGAGGATGGTGATCGGGAAGGGGAACTTGTTGCCATCGGTATAAAAAAAATATTGTCAGGTAGCTACTGGAGTTCGTAATTCAATATCCCTGCCATTCGCAGAACAGACGTCAGTGGTTCAATCTTCGAGTGTTGCCCTACTATCGCATAGTACACTGTAAGGCTTATATCTTCTCATCAAAGTCATCCTCGAGGGAGTTATCGGGGATCCAGAGCGTAGCTAAATTCCTGGATACCCGATAACGCTTGTCCCAGTATGTTTTAAGCAGGGAGCACTCGGGTATGACGGACGAACTCAAAACGGCACATTAAGGTTTAGGCTGTAATAGGGGACGCGGTCTTGAGGAGTTGGGAAAACGGATGAATTGGTCCTGCCCTATGTTGAAAAATTAAGAGACAGCCTGAAGGGGAAGGGGCGGGTTCTGGTCGATATTGTGGAGAGTAATCTCAACGATATTATTAGTCTTATCTTAGTCGGATCTCTTCTCTCAACCTTCTTCTCACTCCGCAGGAAGTTGAGGTGTCTAGAATAATTCTCAAAGTAGTGAGTTCGAACAAAAGAGTCATCTTAGAGCCGTTTTGTTTGGCAATTGGCAATAAGGATGGTGCATGCAGTCTTCAGGTATTTTTCTTTACCGATAGTTTTAGAAAATGGTTGAAGCATCACGGACTATGGCCCGCATCTCCCGGACGGCCTGATCGAGGCCCACAAAGATGGATCGGGCGATGATGGCATGACCTATTGAAAGCTCTTCAATGGTGTCCAGTGCTGCAATCCTTGCAGTGTTCTGGTAATCAAGGCCATGTCCGGCATTGACACGTAATCCCATCTGGTAGGCTTCCTCCGCCGCTGCGGAGATGAGCCGATACTCGTTTTCACGTTCCTCTTCACTTGTGGCATCGCAATAGCGTCCGGTGTGGATTTCCACAAAGGTCGCGCCTATTGCATGGGCGGCTTTCACCTGTTTACTTTCAGGGTCTATGAAAAGTGAGACCGGAATGCCTGCTTTGTCCATACTGTTGATGGTCTTTTCCAGTTTCTTTTTCTGCCCGGTAACGTTCAGTCCGCCTTCGGTGGTCAACTCCTTTCGTTTTTCGGGAACCAGGGTGACCATGTCCGGTTTCAGCCCCAGGGCTATTTCGATAATCTCTTTGTTGGCCCCCATCTCCAGATTCATTCTGGTTTTGATGGTTTCACGAAGCAGGCGGACGTCCCGGTCATTGATATGGCGTCGATCTTCACGCAGATGAACAACAATTCCTGCTGCACCTGCAAGCTCGCAGATGGCAGCTGCCGCAACCGGGTCAGGCTCTCTAATTCCACGGGCATTGCGGACTGTGGCGACATGGTCAACATTGATTGCTAATTGGGTCATCTGAGTACTCCTGGAAGATTGTAACTGGTTGATAAGTTTGTTTTCAAGATCCCACATGGCATGCGCGTCTTCTTCAGAGCGTTCATGGTCGTGGCCCAGCAGGTGGAGCAGCCCATGGGTGATAAGCCAGGTGAGACGGTCATTAAAGGAGACCTTGAGTTTGTTTGCCTCCCGGAGGGCGGTTTCCACCGAAATGATGATATCGCCCAATTCGTTGACACGGAGAGTGCTGAGTGCCAAGTCTTTGTCGTCTGCAAAGGGAAAGGAGAGGACATTGGTCGGCTCCTGCTTGTCACGGTAATGGCTGTTGAACCAGCTTATTTCTTCATCGTTAACGAGGAGAATGGAAACTTCATGGTCAGCGACACTGTTTTGGCGCATGAGCCATGTGGTTCGCCTTTGCAGCAGTTTTTTATTAATCCGTACTGATGGGATGTTGAAATGGGTGGTGAGATGGACAGACATGCCTTATTGTTATTTGTTCCGGGGATTGTTCAGCTTGGTAATACTTCCATGTTTGTTTCCTGATTTTTCATAGGCGGCTATGATTTTCTGCACCAGAGGATGTCGCACCACGTCCTGTCTGGAAAAGTTGCAGAATGCTATGCCGGGTATTCCATGGAGGAGGTTCTTTGCGTGAAGAAGACCGGATTGTTCAGAGCGTGGCAGGTCCACCTGGGTTACATCACCGGTGATCACAGCTGAGGAGTCAAATCCAATTCTGGTTAAAAACATCTTCATCTGTTCGCGGGTGGTGTTTTGCGCTTCATCAAGAATGATAAAGGCATCACTCAGGGTTCGGCCGCGCATAAAGGCAAGAGGGGCAATTTCAATTACCCCTTGTTCAATTAGGTCTGCACTTCTTTCAGGTCCAAGCATGTCACTTAAGGCATCATGGAGAGGGCGGAGATAGGGGTTTACCTTCTGAGCAAGATCGCCTGGTAGGAACCCAAGTTTTTCCCCAGCCTCCACAGCCGGCCGTGTCAGAATAATTGATTTTGCCTGGCCACTGACCAGGGCAGAAACGGCCATGGCAACAGCAAGGTAGGTTTTCCCGGTTCCTGCGGGGCCTATACCGAAAACAATATCATTATTACGGATGGCATCGATATAAAATTTTTGGTTCTGTGTCTTTGGAGAGATAACACGATTCTGGGCGGTGATATACACCTTATCCAGAAATATTTTGTCGAGACGGGCCTTAGGCGTCGCCTCGAGAACACGGAGGCCAAAGGCAAAATCAGAGCTGTACAGCTTAAATCCTTTACTGAGCAGATTGTAAAACTGTTCAAGAAGGTCAGCAGTGAGATCGACTTCATGTCCGAGGCCGGAAATATGGACTCCGTTTCCCCGGACATGAATAGTAACGCCGATGTTTTGTTCAACTAAGTGAAGGTTTTTGTTAAGTTCTCCATAAAGGACTCCAGCCTGATGATTGTCAGGGAAGGAGAGTTCTTTACTCAGTTGTTTGCCAGCCATGTATCAGTTAGCCTTTTTACCAAGTTCTTTGTCAATGATTGCCTGAATTGCAGGGAGATTCCTGTCTTTCAGTCGTGTTCCATTGATGAAAATTGTAGGAGTCCCTGTAACGCCGGCTTCCTTGGCGTCATTGAGGTCCTGGATAAGTTTTTGTCGGATTTGCGGTGAGTTCATGTCTTTTGTGAACTGTTCAATATTCAAACCGAGTTGCACTGCTATGTCGTTAATAACCTCTGTACTGAGTTTTGGGGCATCAAACAGGGCATCATGGAATTCCCAGTATTTTCCCTGGTTGCCGGCAGCAAGGGCAGCAAGTGCTGCAGGTGTTGCCTCTTTATGAAAACCCAACGGCATATTTTTTAATACGATCTTTACGGTGTCAGGGTTGTGCTCGAGCACCTGCTCAAGTAGTGGCACTGCTTTGCCACAGTGAGGTCACTCAAAGTCCGTAAAAACGGCAATGGTCACCGGAGCATTTTCCTTGCCTAGAAAAGGTGACCCTTTGGTATTAATATTTACCACATAATCAACTGAGATGTCTGAAAAAGTATTATCAGCCTGATTGATCAGGTAGAGTTTTTCGCCCCTTGGAGCGATGTCAATGGCTGAGACCCCTTTGGCTACCTTGACATCACCTAGGAGGTCACCAGCAGCGGTATAGATAAGTATCTGTTCCTGGTCTGTAAGAACAAAAACTTTTTTCCCGTCAAGGGAATAGACAACATCAAGGGGTTTACTCGGAAGTTTCCAGCTTTTTCCAACCTGCCATTGCACCTTGGACGAAGGGCTTTTGGCATCGGCGGCAGCAAGGGCCGAAGAGGTTGAAAAGGAAAGCATGAGTATGGCACAGGCTGCAATACACTGTTTGTACATCATTTGTTCCTCAATAGTAAGAAGGTTTACAATAAGTTGTCAGACAGAAAAAGGTCTCTTTTTAAAAACTGAAACTTTCAGTCGGACAGTGAACAGTATAAGAAAAGGTACGAAATTGAAGACGTACTTTTCCAGTTCAGGAGATAATAGTCTGTGTATGAGTGTTTGGCAAGGATCAATGGGGAAAATGGTGAGGAAGTATTTTCAACAGATGTGGAAGAAAAGTGGAATTTTTACCTTCTTATGCGTATCTATCTTGACTGTGGGATAGATGTGAATTATTTACTAACAGATTGTCACGTTTTTTCTGATACTATGCGAGGGTGGCGGAATTGGTAGACGCACTGGTCTTAGGAACCAGCGCCCATGGCATGGGGGTTCGAGTCCCCCCTCTCGCACCACGTTCTTGAAATGAAAGGTTTTCTTGAGGTTAAATTCCGTCAGGCAATAAGTGACTCAATTATAAATTTAAGAATTCAGGAGGGTATGTAAGAAAATCTTCTTTGTGGTGGAAAAGCAGAAGAAGGTTTTTCTCCTGAACTAGACTCTTTTTGACTCCTCCTGGAGAGGTCAATACGATGCAAGTAAAAAATAACATAAAGGAAGGACAGAATGGATGTAGTTGTTGAAGATGTCAGAACACTCACAAAAAAGATCAGCATAACCCTCCCCAAAGAAGGTGTGCAGAAAAAACTGGAAAAAGCCTACGGAAAGTTGCAGCGTGAAACCAAAATGA
This sequence comes from Desulfocapsa sp., assembly GCA_021737265.1. GTDB lineage: Bacteria > Desulfobacterota > Desulfobulbia > Desulfobulbales > Desulfocapsaceae > Desulfocapsa. The sequence goes on from JAIPEF010000081.1 coordinate 9,869, forward strand.
AAGGATTTCGTCGTGGCAAGGTGCCTCGCTCTGTCATAATTAAGCATTTTCAGGGGCAGGTACAGGCGGAGGTTGGTGAGAAACTGGTTCAAGACAGTTACTTTGACGCCATTGAACAGGGAAAAGTCGATCCTGTGGTTCATCCCGAGATTGCCGATCCGGTTTTTCAGGAGGATGGGACTTTTACTTATGTTGCCCACATTGATATCAGGCCTGAATTTGATCTTCTTGACTATAAAGGTATTGAGGTTGAAAAAGACGCCAGCGAAATCAGTGATGCCGCAATCGAAGTGGAGATTGAAGAGCTGCGTCGGGACATGGCACCCCTGCGTTCTGTAGCTGACCGCGCTGTTGAAAAAGGCGATGTTGTTGTCGTTGATTTTGAGGGTTTTCATAATGGCAAGGCCATGAAAGAGGTCAAAAATGAGAATTTTTCCGTGGATGTTGGTTCTGGAAAATTGAGTCCCGAGTTTGAGGAAAAACTTGTGGGCATGAAACTGGGAGAAGAGGCCAGCCATGAAGTTGAGTTCCCGGCCCAGTATGCTAATCCTGTTCTTGCCGGAAAGACTGTTGAGTTTCGGGTAAATGTTAAAGATGTGAAAGAACGAGTTTTGCCTGAGCTGAATGATGAATTTGCAAAAGATGTGGATGAAGCAAATAAAAGTTTTGCTGATCTGGAAAACAGTATCCGCGAGCGTCTGCAGAAGGAGAAAGATACACGTGCAGAGGGTGATGCAACAGACCGACTGATGCTGAAACTCCTTGAGAGTCATACTTTTGAAGTTCCGGAACGTCTGGTTCGTTTTGAAGTTGAAGAGATGATTAAAAATACTGAAAAATCTCTCGAACAGCAGGGGATGAACCTTGAATCGGCAGGGATTAATCGTGATGCTCTTGCAGAGCAGAGTAAAGAAACAGCCGAAAAGCGCGTCCGTGGTGATTTTATTCTGAAAAAGATTGCAGAAGTTGAAGATATTAAGGTCAAGGATGAAGACATGAATCGTGCCTTTCAACGCATTGGTAATCAGTACAACATGCCCATTGCCCAGGTGAAAGAGTTTTTTGGCAGTCGTGATGACTTGCTCCCTTTCATGAATGAGATCCTCAATGAAAAGATTCTCAACTTTTTGCGTGAAAATGCGAAATTTGTCGAAGCAGCCCCAGTCGAAAAGCAAGAGACAGCCCCCAAGGCAAAGGAAAAGGCTGCTCCCAAGGTAAAGGAAGAGGCTGTGTCCAAAGCAAAGGACGAGGTTGCGGAAGAGAGTTCTGAGTGATCAGAAGCATCTGCCCTTTGGTTATTTTTCACGACTGCAGTTGCCATGAGGCTCCTGCAGTCGTATGTATTTTAAGGAGATGAAAATGAATCTTATACCTATGGTTGTGGAGCAGAGTCCCCGTGGAGAACGCTCTTTTGATATCTATTCGAGGCTGCTGCGAGAAAGGATCATTTTTCTTGGAACCTCGGTGGGGGACGACGTTGCAAACTCCATTGTTGCCCAGCTTCTTTTCCTTGAGGCTGAAGATCCGGATAAGGATATCACCTTCTACATCAATTCTCCTGGAGGATCTGTTACTGCCGGTCTCGCCATATATGACACCATGCAGTATGTGAAATGTGATATTGCGACGCTCTGTATGGGGCAGGCCGCATCCATGGGGGCACTGTTGCTGGCTGCCGGGACTGCCGGTAAACGCTATTCATTACCCAATTCCAGAATAATGATTCATCAACCTATGGGTGGATACCAGGGCCAGGCCAGTGAGATAGATATTCATGCCAAGGAAATTCTGCGTATGCGCGACGACTTGAATAAAATTCTAGCCAAACATACAAAACATACTGTTAAAAAGATCAACAAAGATACGGATCGCGATAACTTTATGAGTCCCATAGAATCAAAACAATATGGTATAATTGATAAAGTTCTTGTTCAACGAGTCGATCCCCCTGAGGAAAAGTAAAATGGATGATACTGAATACAAAGAGCCGAACTGCCACTGTTCTTTTTGTGGAAAGGAACAGGGAGAGGTGGCCAAACTTATTGCAGGTCCTGATGTTTTTATCTGTGATGAGTGTATTGATTTGTGCAATGAAATTGTGAAAGATGATGCTGCTGATATTCCCGGTGGTAAGGAGTTAACGGCGTCCAATTTGAAACCGATGGAGATCAATGCTCTTCTTAATGACTATGTCATTGGCCAGGAGCATGCTAAAAAGGTGCTTTCAGTTGCCGTGCATAATCACTATAAACGCATTGATGCTCCAGTATCCGATGATGTTGTTGAACTCCAGAAATCCAACATTGTCCTCATCGGGCCTACCGGTAGTGGGAAAACACTTGTTGCCCAGACTCTTGCCAGAATTCTGAACGTTCCTTTCTGTATAGTTGATGCCACAACTCTCACCGAGGCTGGATATGTTGGTGATGATGTGGAAAATATCCTGGTCAATCTTCTTCAGGCAGCGGACTACGATATCAAGCGTGCGGAACGAGGAATTATTTATATTGATGAGATAGACAAAATTGCCAGAAAATCTGACAGTCCATCCCTTACCCGGGATGTTTCCGGCGAGGGAGTACAACAGGCACTTCTCAAGATAATTGAAGGGACTGTAGCTTCCATCCCACCCAAGGGTGGCCGCAAACACCCCCAGCAGGATCTGGTGAAAATGGATACCACCAATGTCCTCTTTGTCTGTGGTGGAGCCTTCGTCGGCCTGGACTCTGTAGTGAAGCGGAGAAAGGGCGCTAAATCCATAGGGTTCGGCGCCAAAGTTGAAGGTGATGACAAGTTGAAGATCGGTGAGGTTCTTGGGTCTGTGCAACCTGAAGATCTTCTGAAATTTGGTCTCATTCCTGAGCTGGTCGGTCGCCTCCCTGTTATTGCCACCATGCATGAACTTGGGGAAGAAGATCTCATTCGAATCCTGAAAGAACCCAAAAATGCTCTTACCAAACAGTATGAGCGTCTCTTTGAGTTCGAGAATATTCGTTTGCGCTTTACAGAAGGATCTTTATCGGCAATTGCTCAGAAGGCATTGACACGAAAATCTGGTGCCCGAGGCCTGCGTTCGGTTATGGAAGAGGCAATGCTGGATGTGATGTATGATTTGCCGTCCAAGGAAAATGTTCAGGAATGTGTTATCAGCGAACAGGTGATCACTGATGGTGATTATCCGGTTGTCCTCTATGCTAATCCTGAGGAAAAACAGTTAAAAAGTGCTTAATTTAATACCATTTCCCCAAAAACACTAAGCGAGAACAAACTATATGAAAACAAGCCTTTATCCACTTATGTCACTGCGTGACATAGTTGTTTTTCCACACATGGTCGCCCCTTTAGTTGTTGGACGAACGAAGTCCATTCACGCCCTTGAAGATGCCATGGAAAAACGTACTGAGATTCTTCTTGTGGCTCAGCAGGATTCGAAGGTTGATGATCCCGAGGAAAGTGAGGTCTACAGGGTCGGAACCCTTGCTGTGGTCATGCAGTTGCTGCGTCTTCCAGATGGGACTATCAAGGCCCTGGTTGAGGGCAAGAGAAAGGCTGAGGTGGTTTCTTTTGTGCCTCATGAAAAATTTATGCAGGCTGAGGTTCGCTTCCGTGAAGATACTGAAGACGATATTAAGGGAGTTGAGATTTATGTCCGGCAGCTGCGCAATTCGTTTGAGGAACTTGCCGATGTAAACAGGAAAATACCCCATGAAGTGCTCAAATCTGTAAAAAAGATTGAGGAAAATGGGAAACTTGTTGATGTGATCAGTGCCCATTTACCGATCAAGGCAAGAGAGAAACAGGCCATCCTTGAAATTGATTCTGTCCCTCAACGGATTGAAAAAGTTCTTGAGGCCATTAGTCGTGAGCTTGAGTTAGCTGAACTTGAAAAAGATATTAATACCAGAGTTAAAAGACGGATGGGTAAGACCCAGCGGAACTATTTCCTTGGTGAAAAGGTCAAAGTCATTCAAAATGAAATTGGCCAGAATGAAGACGGTGTCGATGAGATTGGAGAACTTGAACAATCACTGAAAAAGAAAGAACTTCCGACTATTGTGCGTGATAAGGCACAAAAGGAGTTGAAGAAGCTGCGCAACATGCCTCCCATGTCTGCTGAAACCACTGTTGTCCGTAATTATGTTGATTGCATTCTTACCTTGCCGTGGAAGAAGAAAACGAGAGCAAAACTGAACATTGACAAAGCTGAAAACATTCTCAATGAAGACCATTACGGTCTTGAAAAACCAAAGGAACGGATTCTGGAATATCTGGCGGTCCAGGCCCAGGTAAAGAAACTGCAGGGACCGATTCTCTGTCTGGTAGGGCCTCCTGGTGTCGGTAAAACATCAATCAGTCGCTCCATTGCCAGGGCCATGGGGAGAAAGTTTACCCGTATTTCACTGGGTGGTGTGCGTGATGAGGCTGAAATAAGAGGACATCGTCGCACCTATGTTGGTGCCATGCCGGGGAAGATAATCCAGGCCATGCAAAAGGTTGGAGTTGCCAATCCTGTCTTCTGCCTTGACGAGGTGGATAAGATGTCCACTGATTTTCGCGGTGATCCATCATCGGCACTTCTTGAGGTGCTTGATCCTGAGCAAAACAACGCGTTCAATGATCATTATCTTGATCTTGATTATGACCTCTCTGAGATCTTTTTTGTTACTACCGCCAACAACCTTGATGGTATTCCATTGCCTCTCCAGGATAGGATGGAGATTATCAGGTTAAATGGATATACAGAAGAAGAAAAACAGTATATTGCTGAAGGGTTCCTTATCCCCAAACAGTTAAGAGTGAACGGTTTTAAACCTGATGATATTGTTTTGACAACAGGTGCAACCCTGGAAATCGTTCGTCGCTATACCCGTGAGGCCGGGGTGAGGAATTTTGAAAGAACCATTGCCTCCGTGTTCAGAAAGATAGCCAGGGATCGTTTAAAGAAGAAGGCAAAGAATAAAAAATATAGGGTCACTGCCACGTCGATCCTGAAATATCTTGGGACTCCCAAGTATCGTTTTGGACTCGCTGAAGAGCGTGATGAGGTTGGCTTGGTGACGGGTCTTGCCTGGACAGCAGTAGGGGGTGACCTCCTGCAGATTGAGGCAACGCTCATGCCGGGGACCGGGAAGATGATGGTGACCGGCAAACTTGGCGATGTTATGCAGGAATCTGCCCAGGCGGCCCTCAGCTATGTTCGTTCAAGGGCCATGCGCTTGGGCCTGGAACCTGACTTTTACCGTAAGCTCGACCTCCATGTCCACGTTCCTGAGGGGGCTATTCCCAAAGATGGTCCTTCTGCCGGAATCACTATGGCGACTGCCCTTGTCTCTGCCATTCTTAAACTGCCTGTAAACCATGAAATAGCAATGACAGGTGAGATCACTTTACGGGGCAGGGTGCTGCCCATTGGCGGCCTGACAGAGAAATTGCTGGCAGCAAAAAGAGGCAATATTAAAGAGGTGCTGATTCCAAAAGAAAATGAGCGGAATCTTGCAGATGTTCCTCTTAATATTCGCAGGAGTCTAACGATCCATTGTGTTGAAAATGTTGACGATGTACTGGAAAAAGCGTTGGTCTTAAAAGAGGGGATAACTCTGTTTAAAGATGTTCCTCTTGCCTCTGTTCTTGGTGATTACACAGTGTCTTCACATAACACACCACATTGATCTTTTTTGCTTGACGCCTGATGGCCTTCTTGTTAAAAAGGGTCGACGATTGATTGCGAGGGCGGTTAGCTCAGCTGGGAGAGCATCGGCCTTACAAGCCGAGGGTCACAGGTTCGATCCCTGTACCGCCCACCATTCAATTTTCTTATACCTGGAGCGGTAGTTCAGCTGGTTAGAATACCGGCCTGTCACGCCGGGGGTCGCGGGTTCGAGTCCCGTCCGCTCCGCCAGTATATTCAAGGGTTACAACCAAATTGGTTGTAACCCTTTTTTTGTTGGGTGAGCCTTTCCACTTGTTATTACTATTTGGTTAACTCCTAACTTTAATTTGATATTACAGTGTCGCACTTTATTAATTGTTCCTGCTTAAGGTTTAAACCCCCGTCTTCAGACGGGTAGCATTATGCTAGCAGTTGGTTTATATTTCTTTGTATGGGATACCGTCGAGGGAGTCATACAAAATACAAGATAGAATATCATTTTGTTTGGGT
>JAIPEF010000082.1 GCA_021737265.1 Desulfocapsa sp.
CAGCTCAAAACGAAAGGGATCTTTACTGGAAGACATCCTGGCCTCCATGGCCTGTAAGGCAGCAGTAAAAGCTGGTGATCTCCTGCCTCAGGAAGAGATCGAAGCCCTTCTCAATAACATGGCAAAGGCCGATCTTTTCTCCCACTGTCCACATGGGAGACCGGTGCTGAAACAATTTTCCGACAGCGATATCAAAAAATGGTTTCATCGCTCCTGATGCAAAACAAATACGACATAAGATGCCTACTCTTTCTTCTGCTGCTCTTCTGTCTCTCCAGTTTTGGCTGCAGCAAAAATCCGGTCTCCAAAATGATGGAAACAACCGCCTACTGTGGCTGTTCTAGATGCTGTTCCTGGGAACGAGGGAGCTGGGCTTACCTGAAACTCGACTTCTGGAACCGTTATGTGAGTGCAGGAAAAGGGAAAGGAAGGGACTACACCGGACGAACGGCCAGCGGTCCCTATCCCGAAGAACCTGAAGAAGGGTTTTTCTCAGTTGATTCCATACAAAGACCATGGATGATCCCCATACGCCTTGTCTTCTTTCCCTGGTATTTTCTTCCGGATGATGGCACCATTGCTGCTGACACAAAGTACTACCCCTTCGGTACCAGGATGTATATTCCCGGCTGGGGCTGGGGTGTGGTTGAAGACCGGGGTGGAGCGATTAAAGGCCCTACCAGAATCGACCTCTACTTTGACTCCCACACAGATGCCCTGCAGTGGGGGCATCGTAAACTCCCTGTGATTATTGAAAAACCATAACTACCGGCAACACTCTGTTTTCGTTCATTTCGCCGCCACACTACTGGTTTTATCATACGGTTTAACTCTTACACCAAAACCAGCAGTGTAACGGCGAAACAAACACCTCGCAGAAAATACCCATGAGGGGGCAGGCCTGAATCTCTAGAAGAAATAACTATGATGACAACACAACACATTAAAATTATCGGCGGTGGACTTGCTGGCTGTGAAGCTGCATGGCAGGCAGTGCAACTTGGCTGTCCGGTTCGTCTCTATGAGATGAAACCGGAAAAATTTTCCCCTGCCCACCATTCACCATTACTGGCAGAACTGGTCTGCAGCAACTCACTCCGTTCCAACGCAACGACATCTGCCGTGGGTCTGTTGAAAGAAGAAATGCGACAGCTTGGTTCTCTTCTCATCAGGGTTGCCGACGAGACTGCAGTACCGGCAGGCCAGGCCTTGGCCGTTGATCGGGAAAAGTTTTCAGCCAAAATCACTGCTGTCATTGATAATCATCCACTCATAGAGGTGATTCATGAAGAGCAGACCAGACTCACAACAGAAGCAGACAATCCCCTTATCCTAGCCACTGGACCGCTTACGTCTGCTGAAATGGCCGAATCCCTTGCCCAACTCACAGGACGGGAGCGGCTGGCTTTTTACGATGCCATTGCTCCCATCATTTCCGAAGACTCGCTTAACATGGCAATTATTTATTCCAAATCGCGCTGGGAAGATGGCCCGGGAGACTACCTGAACTGCCCCATGGACAAAGAGCAGTATCTGGCGTTTATACATGCCCTGGGTGAAGCGGACACTGTCCCGTTGAAAGAGTTTGAGGATGAAAAATATTTTGAAGGCTGCCTGCCCATTGAGGTGATGCGGACCCGCGGAGAGGACACTCTGCGTTACGGGCCAATGAAACCGGTGGGACTCAGGAATCCTCGTACCGGCCATGATCCATACGCAGTAGTACAGTTACGCAAAGAGAATAAAGAGGGGAGTACCTATAATATGGTTGGTTTTCAGACAAAACTTACCTATCCCGAACAAAAACGAATCTTCAGGATGATTCCCGGCATGGAAGAGGTCGACTTTGTCAGGCTGGGCTCAATCCATCGGAACACCTTTGTCTGCGCTCCGGAACTCCTGCAGGCGAGCCTGCAACTGCAAGGGAATCCACAGATCTATCTGGCCGGACAACTCTCCGGAGTTGAAGGGTATGTAGAATCTACTGCCATGGGACTCCTGGCAGGGTTAAATGCGGCCCGCACAATTCTTGGAAAAGAAATTATTCCACCTCCACCAGAAACCGCTCTCGGCGCGTTGATCAGCCATCTCACCCAGACAGAACCCGGTAATTTTCAACCCTCTAATGTGAACTTTGGACTCTTTCCAGCCTGGAAGAAAAAAATTCCAAAAAAACTGCGTGGGGAAAAAAGAAAAGAGATATCTTTGGCTGCACTTGCATTATGGCGCGAACAGCTTGATTAAGGTGACCTGAACATCAATTCCTTTGACATATCGCCATTCTTCAAGCCTTAATATTGTCATTTTCGATACATTGTGTAAAACGTAATACCATTAATTAATAAACAGACAACATATCTTACAATAAAAAAAGGCCGTTGCAACATCGGTTGCAACGACCTTTTCTTCAGCTATCAACTGAGCTGTTTTTCTCTTGCGGTCGGTTTAAGAGCGTTTCAGCAGTTTAACGATACTGATCCTCATCCTGTCAATCGCATTCGCAAGGGCACCGATCTCATCTTTGGACTCTGTATGCAGTGAATCGTCAAGATCCTTTCCAAGACTAATGTTTTTTGATGCTCCTGACAGATTAATAATCGGCCCAACAACTACTCGATCAAGGAACACCCAGATACAAATAATGGTCACAAGCAGACAGCCGACACCAACCAGGAAAATCTTCATGGCAGCTTGTTTTGCATCAGCCAGAGCCTGGGATATGGAGATATAAACAATGGAAGTTCCAACGGTGGAGTTCATCGCCCAGTTATATCCATTTTCGACACCATAGATATCACGCTGATCTGCTGGAGCATCAGCAGGATCACCGTGGCAGGTAAGACAAAAAACCTGGTTAATACGAATGGGTTTAGCTGTATAAAAATATTGCTCTGCTCCTTTTGTCATAACGCCTTGCTTATCGATGGCCTTAGGATTGGCGTCAAAATATTGAATTAACTCTGTCTCACCCTTGTCAGCCTTATCATCTGCCCACAACGGATCAAGGGTAGCCTGCTTAAATTTGTATCCCTCAAGGGTCTCTTGAAAAATTTCAAACTCCATACGACTGACGACAAATTTTGACATCAATTCAGGAATGAAGATATCTGCATCATCATACTGCTCCATAATTAGCGGATACTGATATTTACCAAAAAATTTTCCACTGGCCTCAATGAAGTTATAAATGATATCCCCTTTGCTTTTGGCCTCGGCAATGGCATTCTGCCGACTGAGCATATAACTGGTATAACCAATAGCAAGGGTTGCCAGCAAACTCAACACTGCAATAATAATAATAAATTTCGACCTAATTCCCATTTCCTTCCCCCTTTTGCATACATTTACAACATTGATGACGTCGTAAAAACTCTCCATCTGCTTCGTTGCTGCATTTTTTATTTAATTTCGACGTACCTTAGTACGCCGTAATTAAATAAAAAATACGCGCCTCGCATATGGAGTTTTTTACTTAGCCATCCTAGGTTTGAGGTTTTTACGACGCCATCAACATTGACTAGTTCACCTCTTAACGCTCCAATACCACAGAGTATATCACCTCTTCCTCCGAAAAGAAATGAAGAAAACAACAAAATCCTAGTTTTTTCAATACCATTTCAGAATACAAAAAAAAAGCTTAAACCACCCCCTTCTCACACAAAAATCCTAATTATCCTTGACAAACAGGCGAAGTCTCTACTAGAAATAAAAGAGGAGAGAAAAAAACACTTGTTCAAAACAGTTAGCAACCATTCATCTAACGTCTACAGGGGAGAAACCATGATAAAACGTTATACAATGATCGGACTTGCCGGTGCAATACTTTCAGCTCAATTGCTATCAGGTACAGCATTCGGTGGACAAGCCGGACAGTCGCAGCAAGAACTCACCAATGAGATCGAGATGTTAAAAAACATTGTCATGGATCTCAATGAGCGATTGGGGAGTGCAGAGGAGATGTTGCAGATGTCACTTGAGCAAAAGGAACAACCCAGTGCAAATCTTCAAGACATGGAGTACATGGTCGAGGAACTGGATGACCGCCTAAACGATGCCGAGAGACATACAGCCCTCGACAAGGTGGCCATGAGTGTGGAACTTGAAGAACGCTTCAACTCCATTCACGCCGATGTCCGGGTTATGCCCGCACCTGCGCAAATGATGATTAACCAGGCAGCCCTGAGCGGTGCAACATTCTCTGCAGCTCAAGTAGCAGGGATGAGACAACTGCTGGGTTATATGCCGGCGATGAGTGAAACCGTCGATAATAATGCCCTGTTCACCAGCCGTCTCCGTCTGGATCTTAAGGCAAAACCCACACCCTCTCTCTCTTTTGTTGCCCGCCTTTCAGCTGCCAAAGTCTTTGGCGATTCAACGGGCGTAAAATGGTTTAATGGCGGCCCCAATCCGGTTGTCATGGATGGCAACATCCACAGTACCAGCAGCGACTCTGCCCTACGTATAGAGCGTGCCTTCTTCACCTATTTTGGGCAAATGGGAGCAGTTCCTTACCACTTTTCATTGGGCAGACGCCCCGCCCTTGGCGGAGCACCAGCAGAGTTCAGCACTTCCACTATGGTTGGCGGTTCTCCCATGGCCCACGGTATCAACTGGCAGTTTGACGGTGCATCTCTTGGCTGGAACCTCTCAGATGTCACCAGTCTTCCGGGATTTGATTTCAAACTTTGCTGGGGTGTTGGCTTTGAATCTGGCCTCGGCTCAGGAAACTCCTACTCCATGTCCTACAACAATGAAGTTGACGACATGCAGTTTGCCGGCTGGATAGCCAGACTGTACGAAGATGAGAACACCAAGATTGTCAACATGTGGGCCCATGCCTTTGATGTCACAGACGCGTTCACCGGTCTCGTTATCATGCCTTTTACCCTGAACGGTTTTGATTTCAACGGTGACGGGCGCTATGACCAGTACCAAATGGGCATAAATAGCGGCGGCTGGGTCAGTCGTATGGAACCTTCAGCAAATATAGGTTCCATGGACATCGTCACCCTTTTAGCAGAATCTAAAATTGGTAATGTCGGATTTTTCGGCGACTTTGCTCTCAGCTATGCACAACCTTCAGGTATTTCCGGCAACCCAGTAATGCAGTTCCTGGGTACTGACGCCCTGTTAAACTCCAACGGCGAGCAAAGTGATCGTACAGGCTACTCTTTCTGGGGAGGCCTCAAAACCGAACTTCCCTGGGAAGGAACCATTGGCGTTGAGTACAACTGGGGATCTCAATACTGGATCGGATTTACCGGTGGCGAGGACAATCCCGCAGGATCTAAGCTCGCTACCCGCGGAAGTGTCTACGAGCTGTTCTACAATCACCCCATGCTTGACAAAAAACTCACCCTCTCGCTGGGAGCCCAGTATTACGATTATGACTACACAGGTAGTGGCAACCCATTGGGCGAACCGGTTAAGATCTCCGAGATGTCAGCACTTGATGCCTTTATGCCGGTCACTGAAAGCATGTGGAATTACTATGCGAATCTTACCTATCGCTGGTAGGACTGTTTTTGCCTGATTTGCTGTAACTATTCAGGCAGTGACTCATTTACTGCTTAGCTTAAAAGGGCAGGTCGGTTTTTTCGACCTGCCCTTTTTTTTTGTAAAAAAAGATCCTTTCAGTATTTTTTTCATTTCCGCCATGGTAAAATATCTCCCTTTTACATAATCCTTTTTTCAAAATTCACAGAATAGTTCCCGAAAAATCTACCAGCTGGAGATGTCCATGTTCTCTGCAAAAACTGCAGCCCTGTGCCTTATCCCTGTTTTTTGCTTTCTATTATTACTAACAGTGCCCAAGGCCTACTCTGCTGAGCAAAGCCAGTGCGTTCTCTGCCACACTGACTCTGATCTGATCGACGAACTTACCGAAGAAAAAATCAGCTTTGGGGAGGGTCTTCCTGAGATATCTCCCATGCAGCAAGGAACTGGATACGGCGTCAAACAGTCCCCTTTTGACCTCTATGAAAAAGTTCTTGTTAAAAAAGACTTCCTCTCATCAATTCATGGCCAAATCCCCTGTCAACTCTGTCATTTGGGAAATCCGAACAGCGATGATCCGGATACTGCTCACAAGGCCATGGTTTCCGACCCAAGTATCAATAGTCAAGATACTTGTGGACAATGCCATGACGAAATTACGGAACCTGCTGCCAATTCACTGCACATCAATCCAGCTCCTTTATATACAACTGTTGGAAAGAGATGTTCCAAGGAGCAGATGGCTACACTGAAAAAAGGCGCCCTTGAGCAACAATGCCTCAGTTGTCATCGAGGAAGTTGCGGTTCATGCCATGTGAGCATACCTGATATCTCAGGTGGCGGCCTGCGATCAGGTCATCTCTTTAATAGAAAACCTGACTTCGTTTACCAATGTCTTGCCTGTCATGTTCGTCCCACAGGGGATGATTTCATCGGTAAAAATGGAAAAGGAGATATCCATTACCGTAAATTCAAAATGACCTGTTCCAGTTGCCATTCCAGCAAGGAACTGCATGCTTCAGCAAAAGGTGCAGACAACAGATACCATTTGGAGCAACGGACCCAGTGTATAGATTGTCACAAAGAGGTTGCCGAAGGTCCCGTCCCGGAACATGTTTTGCATAAAACACTTTCCTGTTCAGTCTGCCATGCCGCTCCTTACCAAAACTGCAGTTCCTGTCACATTGGTACAGATGAAGATGGTACTCCCTACTCACAATCTCCTTTACCATCAAAAGGCTATAAAATTGGACTCAATCCTGACAAAAACGGTCCTCACTATGTTCTCCTCCGTGAAGTTGGAGTAGGCCGTGATACCTTTAAAAATGCAGTAGGTAAGCTGGAAAGTTTTTCCTCACTTTCTACCTACAAACGGGCAACGCCACACACAATCCAGAGAAGAACCTGGCAGACTGCAGACTGTAATCATTGCCATGGGAACAAGGAACTATTTTTAACTCAGGACGACATTCCCTTAAATTCCGTTGTTGCCAATCGACGCCTTTTTTTAAAAGCCACTGAGATTCCTGGAAAAGTTCAGTCCAGACGTTCCTATATTCTTTCTCCAACAAAACCAGATCCTGCCATGCGGGTCTCGGCAGACTGGTTGAAGAAACACAGCAAGGACAAGGATATTATCATCCTGGACACACGAACCAAAAAACAATATGAGCAGGGGCATATTCCAGGGGCATACCATCTCTGTTTCTGCCTCTTCAGAACCGAAGCCGATGCTACTCCTCCTTATATGATTCAGCCTCCTGAAGAGCTTGGTAAACTTTTGGGAGGGAACAGGGTGGGACTCTCTCCTGAGAAACGGATTATTCTCTATGATGATGCACACAATGGGAGGGGGGTCACCTTTCTGGCTTTAAAGATGATCGGCCACGACAAAGTATCCTTTCTTGATGGCAACCTGGCGTCCTGGGAAAATAGTGGCTATCCCATTGAAAAAGGGAAGGCTCCCGTTGCAAAAGTAACGGAATATCCAGTGAAGAGTAATGACCTCCTCGTGAACAATCAGGATATTATCAAACTAAGGGAAGCAGGAAAAGCTGTTATTGTTGATGCACGTAATGTTGCACAACACAATGGCGATATGGTACGGGAAGATATTGCCAAGACAGGTGGTGCTATACCCCAGTCAATCAGCTTCCCCCTGCAAAGTATTATGGACAGTGAAGGAAAGTTTTATCCCGATGATCGACTATCCTGGCTACTGTCCACTGCAGGGATGAACACCTCGCAGAAGACAGAAATTATCACCACATGCAACACCAACATGCTGGCAGCTGAGTTATATATGGTATTGACTTACCTTGGCTATGATAATGTTAAAGTCCATGATGGCTCCTGGGCGGAATGGGCGGCAGAATTCCAGTAAAGAGTCAGTCAAAAGCCAATTGATACAATTAGTTATCCAGTTCCCATTAACCATACAGTTTGTCTGGGTGAGAATTGACTCTTCTGTTCTTTTTCTGAATCCATTGACACTGCGGCGAGAACCAGCTTTTCCACCTGACAAGCACAGTGGCGTCTGGAAAAGCCATCAAGCCCCCAACAATTCTCTTTGTCCTTTTATGTCTTCCTTGTTGTTTTTCCTCTGCTTCATCATGAATCCACAATCCAAGACACCAGAAAACGTTGGCTTCCACTTTGAAAGACCAAAAAAAAATCTGATTACCACTGAAACTCAGCCAGCTTTCAGAGATAGGTGTCATCTCTTGATAAAGAGATATTTCAGGCTGGATTCCCAGAAACAACCTCTGGACAAGCCTGATAAATGAATTCGGGAATGACAGTCGTGGGCAGCACTCTGTTGAGTTGTGATATCATTGAGTTGCATGTTCACGTCATCCCCGAGTGTCGTTATCGGGGATCCAGAAAATCGTTTCTGGCTGAAGATTGGTGGTAATCAGCAAAAAAAAAGCCCCTTTTCTTTTTTAAGAAAAGGGGCTTTTTATACACTTTATAAATTCGTACTATTCGCAGGTCTTTGGTTGTGCTGCATCAATCGCATATTTCAGAACAAACTGATGCAGATGCTCCATCTGGGCCGTAGAATAGCCATAGGTATCAAACTTGGGCATTACCCTTTTAAACTTCCGATAATCCTTGTCAAAATAACGCCCCCAAGCCTTTTTGGTACGATCTCCAGGAGAAATAATCGGTGCCTTGTTCTTCTTATGACAGGATAGACATTTTCTGAAAATATAGCGCCCCTTACCGGCATCACCTGCTGAGGGATCAAATTTTTTCCCATCTCCTGCAGAAGAGGCGACTACTGGTTTCTTCTCAGCTACCGGTTTCTTCTCAGCTACCGGTTTCTTTTCGGCTACTGGTTTCTTTTCGACTACTGTTTTTTCCTCAGGAGGACTTATTTTTTCCTTCTTTTGAGAAGGGCTTATCGTTGCGACAACAGGTGCTGCAGCTTCTTTTTCTTCTTCCACCACTGCCGATTCTTCTATAAGATAACGATAAATATTTTCAAGCTGCCTGTCGTTGATACCCACCTTTTTAAAATCATGGTCCATCTCTCTCAACTTTTTGTAATTATCAGCAAAAAGAGCTTCCCACTTTTCAGTTCCCCTCTCCTTGGGATCCAATCCTGTTAAGCCCTTTTGTTTATGACATGAGCGGCAGGTTTGGATGGCATATTTTCCCCAGAGAGCGTTGCCTTTTTGGGGGTCAAACGCCTGAACATCTTGCACGGCAACAAACAGCAGACCAGCGACCAGGGCCGAGGCAAATAATCTCATAACTCTCTCCTTAAAAAAGGCTTCTCATTTACTTATACCTTAGAAGGGGTCTTCCCCTTTTGAAAGCATAGCAGTAAAAAAAACAAAGGTACTACATTTAATCAGGAGTTTCGCGAACAAACACCTTTTATTTCATTTGGTAGAATACCGTAACATGACAAAAATTACCAAATAAAATTGCTTCATTTTCCTGCTATTCGTCACTTTTTTTCTCTGTTTCATGTTCAAGAAACCCCCAATAAGGGTAATCCACCTCATATTCAGCAATCAGACCTGGGCTGTGTTCACGACTGGCGACCAGCCAGAGTTTATTTTTCCGTTTCTGACCGGTAACGGAACTGAGGGGATCCCAGTCCGGATAAAGCACCATGGCATTGTCGGCACTGTACTCAATGTCACCGGAACCTTTAAATACTCCCAGGTGAGGCGTTTCCTTATAACTCCTGCCATCCCCTCTCGAAAGTTCTGAAATTACGAGAAAAGAAACATGTAACTCATCGCGAATGGATTCCATCTGCCTGAGCCAGGCATCAATACCTGTTCGTCTCTCAGAAAAATCTTTAAAGGGTAGCTTATGAAGGCTGTCTATCACCACCACGGTATACTCACAGTTCGTTTCATGGCGAATAAAATCGATATGGCGTCGCATGATTTCAGGCGTCACCTGCCTGTCATTAATGACTCTAAAATAGGGCAGCATCTCTTGGATACGACCACAAGCTTCCTGATACCTCTCCTCATCACCTTCTCCAAATTCATTGCTTCGTATGGCTTCCGTAGACAACTTACTGAGACGACAAAGTGTACGCTGATATATTTTTTGTCGTCCATTCTCAAAATCATAGTAGAGCACTGGAACCTGACGAAGTGCCATCTCCGTTGCCAACTGAATCATAAAGGTGGACTTACCAGACTTTGGTGCCCCACCCACAACATTGATGCCATGTATTCCATCAAGGGCCTTATCAAGTAAAGGAAAACCTGATTTAAGTGCCGCATAGGAGTTTCCCCCTTCCATGGAAAGCTGTTCCTGAAAATGGTCGTATTCTCTCGATGGCGTGGCAAAAGGAGAAAAAGGCTTTGCAGCCTTGATCATGGACGATACAGCTGCACGAAACTGTTTTCCTTTATCTTTTGCCAGCTGCCAGAGTGTATACTCTTTGGGAAGCCCTGCTGGCCACCTGAATGGTCTCACCTTATAGCCAATGCGGGAGGCAAGGTTGCGCATGCTGATATCCGATTCCACACTGTTGCTGGTTACCAGAAAAAGAGTACTGATAAAAGAGAATTGTTCCGGGTCAATGACGTCCATTGTCTGATAATCAGGGACTGCAACAGCAGGATACCCTAATTGTTTGAGAGTCAGGAGGGTGTCTTCACCTTCACAGAGGAACAGGCTGCCATTTTCACAACGACTGATATCCTGGACATTAAAGATTCGATATTTCTCACTGAAAAATTGTTCATCACCATGCCAGAAAAAGTCTTCTTTTCGTTCGGGAAAGATACAACGGGCGGCATAACAATTCCCGTCATTCTGGAAATAGGGATACACAAGATAACGTCCATTGAAGCCGATATGCTGTTCAGAAAGGACCTCTTCTCCTACACCCGCCCTCTGAAAACGTGACAGCAAAGCACTGGTCATGCTTTCCATGTAGGATTGTATTTCCTTATTCAGGTTTGCAGCAGGATAGTCAGTATTTTTCAGAAATGGCTCACGGTCCGGATCAAAACCAGGAACCCGGGCAGGATCAAACCCGGAAAGTCTGGCAAACCAAAGAGGAAACCCACCCGGAACACAGCGGTTCAAACAGCGAAAATAGCCATGGAAAAAGCCGCCTTGTTTAAGGAAGACCACAAAGCGCCCCTGGGGATCAAAACCTTTCTCACGGCAAAAAGGACAATCTGCAGTCAGGTGTGTTTTTTCTATCTTCGTACCTGAAAGATTCTGCAGATAGAGATGGGCAATGGCTTCGTTCTGATCCATATCTTAGTAGGTTATAAAAAAGTCAGGTGCAATACGCATCAGGCTGGTGAGTCCAGCCAATAATCACCCTTCATCAGTGATGCTCCTCCCGCAGAGCGGGAGACCTCAGGGAGCCTCCTTGAAGGGGGAGAAACAATGAATACTCCCCATTGACCAGGAGTACTTCATCTAAGAATACTTTCCTCCGGATTCCCACTTAAAACATGTGGGAATGACTGGAGCGATCGAGAATTATGGCAGGCCGGCTGAGCTCGTCATACCCGAATGGAGTTATCGGGCATCCAGGAAAAAATCACCACCAGTTTCTGAATAATTCACGCAGGAACGGTTGAACCCCTTAGGAGCCTCCACTGGAAGTGGAGGTTTTATTGATGAATAAATTTCCCTAACTCAACCTGCTCAAGATTCGTATCAAACTGAATATGAATAGAATGCCCGAGTTCGACGAAATGAAGATTATGCACAGCGACAATACTTCCCGTTAAACTTATTTTCCCGGTATCTTGGTTATCACCTTGAATGAAAACCCTGACATGCCGGCCAAGGAGAATCTGTCCATCTTTTCCTCTAACCATCCTCGAGAGGAAAGAAATCCCACCAAGGGAGATATCATTTCCATCCCCCCAGATTGCAATATCGCCAATATCCTCATCGGCATCAAGCAATTCAATTTTAACCGGTGTAGAAAGTGGAAAGCGTTTTTCCACCCGTCGTTCAGCTCCTGAGGTAGTGAAGAACTCATTGATCCGGTCAACACGCAAACAGTAATCCTGAAGTTTATTTTGAAGAGCTGGAAAGGCCTCTTGCCACTCCTCCATATTACTCCTGGAAAGAATAGAGAGTTCGACATCATCCATAGCAATAGCATTCAGTGTCCAGACAGAATTATCAAAGAAGGATCTTCCTCCAAAAATTTGCCCAGTACTCGATGTTTGTACCAGAACCTCATTCTCTCCTTCCTGAAAGTAGAGCTTCACCCGACCTTTACTGACAAGAAAAAGTTCCCGCTGAGGTTCTCCCTGTTTGGCTATGAAAGTCTCCTTTTCAACCTTCTCGTGTATTAGGGAATGATAGAATGCACTGGCTTCTTCGCTACTCAACAGGTCATATATTTCTGACCAGATGAGGGTATGCTCCCGATCAACAGAGTTGCTCTTCGCCTCTTCTATGAATTCTGCCGCTTTAATGATTTCTGTCAGAGCCATGGGATCAATATCGATCAGGCGCAGGCGCAGGGCCTCCGCCTCACTGAACTTGTGAAGCTCTGCCGTTTTTTCAATAAGCAGGAGAAGTTTCTTCTTTGCCCCATCTTTGTTATTCTTTTCCAGTAAGGTATATACCTCTTTTTCTTCAGGATTGGCGGTAATGCATTCATAACTTGCAGTCGATGGACCTGGGCCGGTACCAACAGGCATTACCTTCTCTTGAGGGTCATTTTGAACTTCAGCTTCCTGCTGACCACCCTTACTCCTCTTTTCTTTTTGACCCTGCTTCTGGAGCACTGCAATAGCCTGCATGGCAGCATCAACACCATCTCTGCCAAAGTATTTTTTTCCCCCGTCGAGAACTGTTTGAAGAACCGGAAGAGCTTCTTCTGATCCGGTTTTACCAAGAGTATCACAGATTTTCAGGACCAGAGCATCCTTCTCAGAACCACTATACAGTTTACAGTCTTCAAGAAGCTCAGCAAGAGGCTCAATGATCTCCTCTCCTGCAGTTTTCGCAAGATTTCCTACGACCTCTGTTTTCATTTGCACACTGGCACCGGAAAGAACAGCAAGGAGACATTTTTCGGTAGACTCTCCACCAATCCGAACAATACACTTGAGCGTTTCCTGTTGTACCCTCAGATCATCGTGCGCGACATACTCGAGGACTTTATCAACATCCTCCTCCGAACCTGTTTCACCAATAAGACGAATAATGTTGCGCTTTCCATACCAGGGCATGCGATCTAAGAGCCGTTCGAGAAGAACAGGAACAATTTCACTCCCCATGCCTTTGAGGACCTTCAACAACCTCATACGGTCAGCCCGTTTTTCGGCCAGGAGCAGCCTATTAAGCAAAACTCTTGCTGCAACAGGACCCTGCCTGACAATTATTTGACAACGATCCTCGTTGAAAGGTTCAGTAAAACAGTTATCCACAGCAACTTGCAGAAACGCCAGGTCCACATTTTTTTCCTGAACATGGGCAACAATTTTACGCATGGCATCGGCTTTTCCCGCAGCCCCTGAACGAACCTGATGAAATACATTCACAATGCGCCCCGCCATGGCAGAATCTTCAGATTGCCAAGCATGATTCATCATAGCCTGCATTGCCACGATATGTTTTTCAAAGCTCCGGTCAGCAATTTCAGTTTCCCTGATCCATGCGAGACACACCGGGGTCAACTTTTCCAGCCAATCCCACCGTTTCAAAAGAGCTAATTTTTCGGCCACACCTCCAATAATCTGCCCAAAACTGAGACGCAGCACATTATCCTTGTCCTTTAAACCACTGACAATGTTTTGTATAATGGCGGCTGCCAATGGCTCTTTGTCGTTGGCCACCAGTTTCAAAATGGTTGACGGTAGACTGAGACAGACCTCCTCGTTTCTCAAACTCGTCATATCTCCCCTGGCAAGGGCTGCAATGCCGGTATGAAGGCGCTTCTCCTTTCTACCCTTTTCAGTTTTGGCAAGAATATCTTTGGTGGCACCCATGGCCTGAATCTGTTTACCACGAGGAGTATCCAACAAACGCTCATATCCGCTGGACACGGCTTTAACCTGCCCGCGTTTTCTGGGCTTTGCATTCTCAACTCTTTCCTGCTGTCCCTTCATCCACTCAACAACTCTGGTCATGGTGTCTCTGTCTATGAGACTGACCAGTGCACTATAATAATGGCCACCAAATGGAGAGGGAAATTCCTGACATATCAACATCAACACCAATGCATCATCAAGATGAGGGGCAATCAGGGCTGCAGCCTTCTCTGCATACTCTTTGTGCTGTTCGTTGTGGAGTTCGTCTATGAAGGAATTTATTTTTACGAGCATTTGAGAAAACACAGGCGACACGACAACAACATGGTCCTTCCGTAATATTTGCAGCAACGAATAGGTGGTCGTTGCTATAATTCGTACTCCTGTTTCCACTACCTTAAGGTTTTCCTGGAAAAGTTTCCTTTCCTTTTCTCCCCCCTTTTTTCCCGCCAAAAAATGAACGCACTCGGGTCTGACAACACCCCCGGACAGTTCCTTTAGAACTTTCCCAATGATCTTTTTCTGCTTCTGTTCCTCTTCACTTTCTCCGGGAGCCATATACTTCTCCGGGAAAATGGCTGCCAAACCGAGCTGTTCAACAAAGGCCCGGATTCCACCTGCCTTGTTTACCTGTTCGGGGGTGGCATTGAAAACGAAAAGCATTTTCTTAAAAGTTTTCCTGTCAAATCCCCTTGATAATACAAACTCGTTGAGTTTCAGCTTTTGCAGATGCGCATCAAAGGTCAATAACTTGAGGTGCTCACCTACCCTCTTACCAACAGGCTCACCATTCAACAGAACAACACCATCAAGTAAGGAAAATCGCAACAGATCATTTTTTCTCAAAAAAGATTTTGTTCCCTGATAGGCATTTTCAATTGAGTCAGAAACTTTTACTGTCTGCTCCGGATACAAACGAAGAGTTGTGGCGGCTGCATTTATCAGCTTTAAAATTTCCAGACTTTTCTGTTGCCTGTCATCATTTGCCATAAAATATACCAGATGAAAAGAAGGGTTAGTAAAGAGTTGATGGCGTCGTATTTATCCCCCTCAAGGGAGGACTGAAAAGAGTACCCTTTTTTCGGGTGAAAACTCTTCATCTTGTTCGTTGTTACAATTTTTCTATCATTACAACGTACTGTATGTACGCCGAAATGATAGAAAAATTGCACGCCTCCAAT
>JAIPEF010000083.1 GCA_021737265.1 Desulfocapsa sp.
TTCGTTGTTGCAAATTTCACTATCATTACGACGTACTCTAGTACGCCGAAATAATAGCAAAATTCACACGCCTCGAATATGAAGCTTTTCACCCTAACTACCGGGCATAAATACTTAACCATCTGCAATTTGAGGTTTTCACCCGAAAAAAGGGTACTCTTTTCAGTCCTCCCTTGAGGGGCATAAACACGACGCCATCAACAATGAAAGTATTTTTCTCATAATGTTCCTCCAAATATATAAAAAAACAATTTACTTCTATCAGTAAATCACCTGTAATGAGAGAAAGCAAATTTGGAAACATGCCCCTGGTATAATTAATTCCAGGAACAACAAATAAATTAAGATGTATAGTATACACCCAAGAGAGAAATCTTGTCCGGCGCTATAATAAAAGGGGATCTTTGTGAAAAGTAAACTGTGGTGGACAGGACAGTTCCTGCTGGCTCTGGCAGCAACTTTTTTTCTATCCTACGGTATCAGTCTGTTTATAGCTGCATACGGCCTGAAGGATCCTTTCCATTTCGTCATGATGATTTTTGCATCCAATTTGATCATCCTCATCAATGCAACACTGCTGATCGGCTTTGTTTATCGAATGATCAATGTGTATAGGCTCCTTAAAAAAGACCCTGAAAGCGAAGGTGACATTCACAGTCAAAAAAAACAGTAACCCGACGCCCTTAAAGACATTTTATGGCCCGGATAATAACCGTTTTTTTCAGGAGGTATCATGGCACTTTATTTAGTTCAACATGGCAGATCTTTCAGCAAAGATCAGGATCCGGAACAGGGACTGACGGAAGCCGGCAGTGATGAGGTGAAAGTAATTGCTCAAGCAGCGAAAGACTATCAGGTACCGGTAGGTATTATTTTCCACAGTGAGAAAAAAAGAGCTGCCCAAACCGCTGAAATTTTCTCAGCAGCGTTGCAGTCCGACAAAAATATCCAACAAATACCCGGGATCAAACCTTTGGATGATGTCACAGTATTTTCGGCAACCCTGACCAACGCGGACAATGCCATGTACGTGGGCCATCTGCCCTTCATGGAAAAACTGACATCCCACCTGGTGACAGGGTCAAGCGATCTTACCGTTTTTAAATTTCAGAACGGCGGCATTGTCTGCCTGGACCAAAGTAGTGACAATGGATCATGGTTTATCAAGTGGAGCTTGATGCCCAATATCAGCTAGATCCTGCCCGAAAATGGTATTTATTATGACAAGCGCTTAGCTATGAGCAATGAGCTTTTAGCTAACACCTAACCGCTAATGGCTAATTACTCTGTTCATAAATCATGGACTTGTAGCAACTAAAAGTGACACTATAAAATTCCCATCACCCGTGGAGGAAAAATGCGAAAATCCATCCTTATCTCCTGTCTTTCCGCTATCATCATGACCCATGGTGCACAGAACACCATGGCGGAAACCGTCTCCACTCTGGTTGACCAGAAAGGCGTGTCGGTGACCATATACAATCAGGACTTAGCCCTGGTAAAAGACCAGAGAACCGTCTCCCTGCCGGAAGGAAGCCAGGTATTGGCCTTCCGGGAGGTAAGTGGTAAAATCAGGCCGGAAACCGCGCTGTTAAGTGGGAAGGGATTGTCTGTTTTAGAGCAGAATTTTGAATTTGATCTGCTCACCCCCCAGGCCTTGCTGGATAAATATGTAGGCAAAGCAGTCGAGGTGGTGAAAACCCACCCCACCACCGGAGAAGAAAGCCGTGAAAAGGCTACGGTTCTCAGTACCCAAAAAAATGGAGTGGTGCTACAGATGGCCGATCATATCGAATCCGGCATCCCCGGACGCCTGATCTTCCCGGATATACCGGAAAATTTGCGCGACCGCCCCACCTTGACCATGCTTGTGGAGAACAAAACAGCCCGGGAACAGGAAATTGAACTGAGCTACCTGACTGGCGGTCTGGGCTGGCAGGCCGATTATGTGGCCGAACTTAACGCCCGTGATGACGCCCTGGATCTCAGTGGCTGGGTCACCCTGACCAACCAGAGTGGAGCCATTTATAAAAATGCCAATCTGCAACTGGTGGCCGGTGATGTCCACCAGGTTAGACCGGAACAGACAGTAAGGCCCAATGCTTATCGACAGAAAGCAGTGGCTATGGCCGAGATGGATGCAGGTATGGCTGAAGAGCAGATGTTTGAATATCACCTCTACACCTTGGCCCGACCCACAACAATCAAGGACAAGCAGAGCAAACAGGTAACCCTTCTGCAGGCCGGCCAGGTTCCGTGTCGGAAGGAATTTCTCCTGATGGGAGGACGTCATTACTACCAGAGCCAGTATGGAGACCTCGGCAAAAAAATGAAGATCGGGGTTTTTGTGGAGGTAGCCAACAGCAAAGAAAACAACCTCGGAGTGCCACTACCCAAAGGAGTGATGCGGGTCTATAAAAAGGATTCCGGGGACAGACTCCAGTTTATCGGAGAAGATCGCATCGATCATACCCCGGAAAACGAAATCATCCGGTTGAAACTGGGAGATGCCTTCGACGTCACAGCATCGAAAAAACAGACTGATTTTAAAAAGGTCAGCGGTTTTTCCCGTTATCACTATGTGTATGAAAGTGCCTACCACCTTGAACTGAAAAACGGCAAAAAAGAAGCGGTCACCGTCAAGGTGATTGAGCCGGTCCCCGGTGACTGGGATATGCTGGAGGAGTCACTGCCCCATGAGAAGAAGGCCAGTGACACTGCCGTCTGGCAGGTGGAGGTGCCATCCCTTGGCACCACAATTTTGACCTACCGGGTCCGGGTGAAAATTTAGGGCAGCCGGCTTCTGCACTGGACACCTGGGTTTATAACGAACGCCTGGTTTGTCACCGCAAAATCGGAAACCGGCAACGGGGACATGCAAAACCTTGAGGCCATCGCAATGACATTATACAATCGTTACAATCTTGCTCTGTTGCAAATCTTGTTATGAATTGTTCAAAGTTTTCTGGATAATCCTCTGGTTCCACAACTTGCCCTCCATGACAATAGAATGGGGGTTATACTGCATCTTGTGGTTACTGGAGGCAAGCGGATATCCAGTTACCCGGAAATTACTGTGCCAGTTCCTTACTATTTGCTGCGCTTAAGGCGGGTCAATTTATATTAGCAGCAGTGGGTTAGTTTATGTTGGCGCCCAAGACCTACATATTGAAATAACATGACATAAGCGCACCACGACCGTCAAAAATACCGTCACCCAACTCTTACTGCTTCCCTTAAAAGCATCACGTTTATCAAGCAAAGCGTATCAATGATACTTGCCGATGCCCAGGGATACATCTATTATGTATATAGGTCGATAACGACAAAATGTTACGGTTTATCCGCAGCATTTTTTTGTTGGAATTAAGTTGTTTCATCCCCCTAGAATTTTCATTGGCCATCGGTCATATTCTTTTCTATATTTGCGTTTTTGACCCATAAAACGCAAGGATAGCTCCTCTAATGGCCTGTTTTGGATTATCAATCTTTACGTTTTCAGGCAGTTATCGTATCGCGACCCCATTTCGGCTCAGTCAGTTGGCGCTTTCGATCCGTCCCCCTTGTATGCCTGATTACAACAAATTAGATCAAGTCAGAAACTTGAGATTTAGTATAAATTTTGTTCCATAACACGAAACGTATTGCGCCAACGCCATCATCGCGATAGGTTAGCAAAACTACCTGACCAGACAGCAAAAAGCTTGTGTTGATTGCGGCCATGATACGCCAGGGGTAATCCTGTCAACCTTTACACCATATCGCTATGTCTGACCGATTGAAGTACGAGCGGTTTTTATGGTTTCACCAGCAAATCAAGGCAGGACGATTTCCTAACGCCCGTCGTCTCGCAGAAACTTTTGAGCTTTCGGGGAGAACAGCGCAAAGAGATATCGAGTTTATCCGGGATAGACTGGAAGCACCCCTTAAGTATGAACATCATTATCGGGGTTACAGTTACACCGACGGTACCTATGAACTTCCCGGGCTGTGGATAAGCGAATCAAATATTCTCACCTTGAGCCTGGCTGTTCGCCTGGCATCAACCATTCCCGATTTGGCCTTGAAAGAAGAACTCTGTCGTCTGATAGACAGAATTCCATTGAAAACAGGAGACAAATCCACATCCTGCTTTAAGCATCTCAGCACCAAGGTGTCAGTCAAGAATATCGAATACTCCAGGGTGAATAAAGATATCTTCAGACAATCGGTTGAGGCGCTTTTTGCCGAGAGGTCTATCAGTATCTGCTATCATTCACCACACACCCATACGACCACCGCCAGGACAATACATCCTCTCCACCTCATGCATTATATGGGGAGCTGGCATCTGATTGCCTGGTGCGGGATTAAAAAGGATCTACGAAATTTCTCCCTCTCCCGAATCCAGACAACCAGCCCGGCCACCGAGCACCTGTCCCTGCCCGACAACCTGCCAGAGCTCAAAGAATACACCAGGCAACACTTCGGTATTATGCAGGGTGACTCCTCAATCGAAGTCGGTCTGCGCTTTGCTCCGAAAATTACCACCTGGGTAAACGAACAGATCTGGCACCCGAAGCAGCGGTCGTCAATCAGTGATGATGGTTACCTCACCCTTCATTTTCCAGTGGCTGATTTTCGGGAGTTGATGAAGACGATCCTCAGTCACGGAGCCGATATCGAAGTGCTTGAACCGCCGGAACTGAAAAAGCTGGTGAGAGAAGAAATCGACAGAATGACGAAAATTTATTGTTAGTATGACATTGGTTGTCAGGGTGGAGGTGGTATGGTGCAAGAAGTGCTTCTGTCGGAAGGGTCTGCCTAACTTGACAAATAAAATAGGGAATTCCATGTATTGCATTGCTCACCAAAGAAAAGCTGATCAACAGGAACAGACTGTAAATGAACACCTTTTAAGTGTTTCAGGAATTGCCAAACTATTTGCATCAAGCATATCACTTCCACTTTGCGGTCAACTTGTTGGATTGTTACATGATCTGGGGAAGTATAGTGATGAGTTTCAGCAATATATCCGTTCTGCAATAGGCCATATCGATCCTGATGCGGAAGAGTATGTTGATGCTAAAGGAAAAAAAGGAAAAATTGACCATTCAACGGCAGGAGGGCAATTTATAAGCAATATGGAAAGAGAGCACAAATCTTTTCAATATTTGAGTCAACTGTTGTCGCTTGCCATCGTGTCACATCATGGCGGATTGGTAGACTGCCTTGCTCCTGATGGTACAGATAAATATTCACGACGAATGGCCAAAGACGATAGAAAAACTCATTTGTCCGAAGTGCTTGAGAAAGCACCGGATGATGTTGTCGGATTAGCTCGAGAACTTCTTCTCTCGGAAGAAATATTGAGTGAATTTATGATTGTTCTAAAAAGGATCCCTAAGCAATCACAAAATATCTACTTGGGTTTGTTGTCTCGTTTTCTTTTTAGTTGTCTCCTGGATGCAGACCGCATTGATACTGCCGATTTTGAGAATCCGGAAAATGAAAATATTCGTCTGAATACTCAATATCCCGGTTGGGATAAATTTACCATTGCCCTCGAAAAACGCCTGTCCGAGTTTCCTGTTGAAAATAGAGTGGATGAAATAAGACAAGAGGTTTCGGAGGCATGCAAACATGCCGGAACAAGAGAGCGTGGCATCTATACTTTGACTGTGCCGACAGGTGGTGGAAAAACCCTCGCAAGTTTGAGATTTGCACTTGAACATGCAGCGAAACACAAACTTGATCGAGTTGTGTATGTAATTCCTTATACGTCGATTATTGATCAGAATGTGCGTGAAGTCCAGAAGGTCTTTGCTGGTTTATCAGAAGAATATGGTGTTGAGCTTGTTCTTGAGCATCACTCGAATCTTACCCCGGAAAAGGAGACAACTGCACAGCGATTAATGTCTGAAAACTGGGATGCTCCTATTGTTTTTACAACTTCTGTCCAACTCCTTGACGCGCTGTTTAAAGGCGGAACTCGTAGTGCTCGTAGAATGCATCATTTGGCAAATGCCGTGATTATTTTCGATGAAGTGCAGACCATACCTGTTAAAACAGTGCATCTTTTCAATAATGCAATGAACTTTCTTACAAGGGTGTGTGGTAGTTCTGTGGTGTTGTGTACTGCCACTCAGCCACTTCTGCATGATGTTGACAAAGCTAAAGGCGCAATTCAACTGTCGCCTGATAGTGAAATAATGCCTGATGTTTCTGCGCTGTTTCAGGAGTTGCGGCGAGTTGAGGTTATTGACAAACGTGAAATCGGAGGATGCTCTGATGAGAGGATTGCGGAACTTATTAGAGAAGAACTTAATGTTACGGGCAGTGTCCTCACAATTGTGAACACGAAAAAGTCAGCAGCAAACCTTTTTAACCTCTGTAAAGACCTTAATGCCGAAGTTTAT
Organism: Desulfocapsa sp.; assembly: GCA_021737265.1. GTDB lineage: Bacteria > Desulfobacterota > Desulfobulbia > Desulfobulbales > Desulfocapsaceae > Desulfocapsa. Next base: position 6,399 of record JAIPEF010000083.1, read on the forward strand.
CACCTCAGTACTAATCAATGTCCGCAACATCGCCTTGAGGTGATAGATCAAATTCGAAAGAGGGCGCATCCTGGTTCAACTGTTCCAGTGGTTTGTATCAGCACACAGTTGATTGAAGCTGGGGTTGATGTTGATTTCGGAACAGTCATCCGTTTTGTCGCAGGACTTGATTCCATCGCCCAGGCTGCGGGGCGTTGTAATAGAAGTGGCAAACGAAAAAAGATTGGACGTGTCCTTCTTGTCAATCCGTTTCATGAAAACATTGATATGCTCCCCGAAATAAAAATTGGGAAAGAACAATGTGAAAGAGTTCTTACGGAGTACGATGAAGATTGCTCGCAGTTTGATAATTCCCTTGTAAGTCCTCAAGCTTTATCAAGATATTTTGAATACTATTTTTATGATCGCAGTGGAGATATGGATTACCCTGTTTCAAAGGATATTCATGCGCAGGGAGACACCTTACTTGAAATGTTGAGCACCAATTGCAAAGCGGTGAATGTTTTTTATCAACGTGCAAATAGAGAAGTGTCATCATTACCTTTCTGCCAGTCGTTTGCCACAGCAGGGAAGCTATTTAATGTCATTGATTCCCAAACGCAAGGGGTGATTGTGCCCTATGGTAATGGCAAAAAAATCATTGCCGACCTGTGTGCTTCTGAGGATATCACCAAGGAGAAAACTTTATTAAAGCAAGCACAAAGATATGCCGTAAACTGTTTTGAGCAAACCTTTCGTAACCTTGCTCAAGCAGATGCCTTGCACAATATAGGGGGAAGTGGTGTGTATTGTTTGCATGAGCAGCATTACAGCAACGATTTCGGCGTTTCGGTTGCACCTGTAAAGAAGGATATTGATATTACGTATTGTGGCGTATAGCTGAACAAGGAGAAGCCAATGAAAAACCGGATTGAATTTAAGGTGTCGGGAAAGTTCGCGCTCTTCACCGACCCGATAACAAAGATCGGAGGTGAAAAATGCTCGTACCATATCCCCACTTATGAGGCACTTAAAGGGATTTTGAAATCAGTGTATTGGAAACCTACTCTCGTCTGGATAATTGACAAGGTGAGAGTTATGAAGCCTGTCCGCACACAGAGTAAAAGTGTAAAGCCGTTGAAGTATGGTGGGGGAAATGAACTTAGTATCTACACGTATCTGGTTGATGTTGAATATCAGGTGCAGGCTCATTTTGAATGGAACGAGTTCCGCCCCGATATGAAAGAAGATCGTATTGACGGAAAACACTTTAATATTGCAACACGAATGATTGAGAAAGGTGGGCGACAGGACATCTTTCTTGGCACTCGTGAATGTCAGGGCTATGTGGAACCTTGTGTCTTTGGAGAAGGAAAAAGCTTTTACGATATGATAGATGAACTCGGATACGGTCTTATGTTTTATGGATTTGATTACCCTGATGAGATAGGTGAACATAAGCTGTATAGCCGTTTTTGGTACCCAAAAATGAAAAATGGGGTAGTCGAATTTCCCCGGCCAACTGCAACAGATACTATTAGGAAGTTTGTCAGAGATATGGCTCCTAATCCACCAAAATCAGTAGGACTACAGGAGGGAGGGTTGCTAGATGAGCTGGATTGAGAAGCTAAAAACGACCTACGACAATTGCAAAAGTGATATCGGAGTAGAACACAAGGATGAAAAAGGCTCCTTGAAATACCTACTGTTGCCAATTTGTCATACCAGTCAAAATGCACAAATTGAAATCGTTCTTGATGGTGATGGTAAGTTTTTACGAGCCAATGTTGTTTCAAAGGAGGGTAGTCAGCAAACTGTGCTCCCTGCGACCGAAGGCTCTGCCGGAAGAGCCGGAAGTAAATTGGCCCCCCTTTCGCTAGGTGACAAACTTCAATACATCGCAGGTGATTATGAACACTTTGGTGGACTGAAAAAAATTGGCTTCGAGAAGTATATTTCCCGGTTGGAACGTTGGGTAGAATCTCCCTATGTCATTCCGGAAATTGATGCTGTTTTTAAATACTTACAACAGGGCAAAACAATTTCTGATCTACTGGATGCCAAGGTGCTGTGGCGTGATCTGGAGACCAATATATTCCCTCAAAAATGGGATGGAGAAAAGGAGAATAAACCAAAGATATTCTCTGTATTACAGGGTGATCAACTTGATAGTCTTGTTCGCTTTTCTGTCCAAATTCCCGGCAAGAAACAATCTCATCTTTGGAAAAGCAACGAAGTCTGGCAGAGTTGGATCAAATATTATCTGGCAAATAAGGTGGCTGAAGATAATTTTGATATTGAAAAGGAGAAAAATCGTCACCCACCTGATAAAACAGTTTTTTGTTATGTCCTGGGAGAGGAACTCAACTATGCCGGAAATCATCCTGCAAAAATTCGCAATGCTGGCGACGGTGCTAAACTGATTTCTTCTAATGATACTTCCGGTTTTACGTATCGGGGTCGGTTTCTTAATGATGAACAGGCTTGTACCATTAGCTACGATATTTCTCAAAAAGCACATAATGCCCTTCGATGGCTGATTGCCAAACAGGGTTATCGCGATGGTGACTTGGCAGTTGTTGCCTGGTCACCTGAAGGAATTGATATCCCGGCGAAGTTGTTGAATGATACGGATGATCTTTTTGGGGATGATGGAAGTGACGAATCCGGCTCAAAGGCAACATCAACAGATACCGCAGCATTAACCGGTCAGACGCTTGCACAAAGGATTATGGGGTATTCAGTAAAATTAGGTCCTACAGACGGGGTTGTTGTCATGGGGATGAACTCTGCTACGCCTGGTCGGCTTTCAGTCTCATTTTATCGAGAGTTAACAGGGGCAGATTTTCTAAAAAGGTTGGAAAGTTGGCATACCGGTTGTGCATGGTTACAGCGTTATTCTAAAGATAAAAAATTCTATGGTGCACCTGCCCCCAAGGATATTGCTTGGGCAGCTTTTGGAAAAAAGCTGGGAACAACCGGTAGTATCGAGGTTGACGACAAGATCAAACGGCAGACTATTGAAAGGTTGCTCCCTTGTATTGTTGATGGCATTTCCATTCCAATAGATATTGTTCGTCTTCTTGTCCGGGCAGCAACCAAACGAATCATATATGAATTTTGGGAGTGGGAGAAAATTTTGGGGATTGCCTGTGCAGTCTTCAGCAATTCGGAAAAAAAGAGAGGGTATATTATGGCACTTGAACGAGAAAGGACGAGCAGAGATTATCTGTTCGGTCGCCTGTTGGCTGTGGCTGATTGTTTAGAGGGGTTTGCGCTGAGCCAGGCTGAAAAAGGACGGCCGACAAATGCTGCTCGAATGATGCAGAGATTTGCAGACCACCCTTGCAGTACCTGGCGTACCATTGAACTTGCTCTTGCACCATATAGGGCTCGTCTTGGATACAAAGCAACCAAGTATGAAAAAGAGATTGCAGAGATCATGGACACTTTTGTCGTTGATGAATTTTGCAAAGATACAGCTCTGAGCGGAGAGTTTCTTATAGGGTATTATACTCAGCGATCAGAACTTACCAAGAAGTCTGAAAAACAAGATGACGGAGGAAATAATTAAATGAGTCTATCTAAAAAGATCGATTTTGCAGTTGTATTCAGAGTGAATCATGCCAATCCAAACGGAGATCCACTTAATGGCAACCGTCCCCGGACAACACTTGATAGCCTTGGGGAGGTTTCGGATGTATGTATTAAAAGAAAAATTCGCAATCGCCTAAAAGATCTAGGCCAAAAGATCTTTGTTCAGTCTGATGATAATAAGGATGATGATTTTAGAAGCCTTCGCGAACGTGCGGAATCTGTTCTACCTAAAACAGGAACACCGGAAGAAAAAGCAAAGGTTGCGTGCAAAGAGTGGCTGGATGTGCGGGCTTTTGGACAGGTATTTGCTTACAAGGGATCCGGCAAATCGAAAGGGGACGGTCTTTCAATAGGAATTCGCGGGCCGGTCTCAATACATCCTGCTTTTAGCGTTGATACTGTTGAGGTTACCAGTTCCCAAATTACCAAAAGTGTGAGTGGTGAAGGGGATGGAGAAAAAAAAGGTGCGGATACGATGGGTATGAAACATCGTGTCGACTTTGGAATTTATAATTTTTATGGCTCTATGAATCCCCAATTAGCGCATAAAACTGGGTTTAGTGATGCAGATGCAGACACGATAAAGTCCGTTTTACCAAAACTATTTGAAAATGATGCTTCTTCAGCACGTCCAGAAGGAAGTATGGAAGTGCTCAAGGTTGTCTGGTGGGAGCACAAAAGTTCCTGTGACGTCTCTTCAGCAAAAATCCACAGAAGTTTGAAGGTCAATTCCGACGGATCAATTGATATTGAGACAGTCGATAAGGGACCGAAGCCTGAGATTATAGAAGGGTTTTAACGTGGTTCATACTCCTCAGGTGAACATTCAGCTACCCAGCAGGTTGTATAAGAAGTTGATGCTGAGGAGTTTTATTACCAACACCACGGAAAAGGTTAATAGAGGGAGCGGTCATCGTGATAGCAAACAATTTTGATAAAGGCCAAATACTTTTCTATGAATTAAAAAATGGGAAGGATAATATTACCGTTCATCTTGCCGATGAGACGGTCTGGCTGACTTTGAACCAGATGGCAGAGATTTTCGATAGAGATAAATCTGTAATTTCGAGACATCTGCGAAATGTTTTTCAGACCGGCGAATTAACGAAGGAGGCAACTGTTGCAAAAAATGCAACAGTTCAAAATGAAGGTGGTCGTGAAGTTACAAGAAATATTGAATGGTTTAATCTGGATGTTATTATTTCTGTAGGTTACAGGGTTAATTCAAAACGCGGAACCCAATTCCGCATCTGGGCCACCTCCATTCTCAAAGACCATCTAGTTAAAGGTTATACCTTGAACCAGCGCCGCTTAGCGGAAAAAGGTATCCTCGAAGCACAACAGGTGTTGTCGTTACTGACGAATACTTTGGAGAACCAGAATCTGGTTAGTGATGAAGGACGTTCTGTACTGAACATCGTCAACCAGTACGCCAAAACTTGGCAACTTTTGCTGCAATATGACGAGGACAATTTGCCGCCTCCCAATACCAGGCAAGTTATAAGCAGGGTGTTGGATGTTGACCACGCACGAAAGGCCATTAACTCGCTCAAAGAGGAGCTGCTGGCAAAGCAGGAAGCAACCGATCTCTTTGGCAATGAGCGCAGCGAAGCCCTTCAAGGAATCATCGGCGCAATCCAGCAAACCTTTGGTGGAGAGGATCTTTACCCGAGTATTGAGGAAAAGTCTGCCAATCTCCTCTATTTTGTTATCAAAGATCATCCATTTACCGACGGAAATAAACGAATCGGGACCTTCCTTTTTCTTCTCTTTCTCCAAATCAACGGACAATTAGGGGAAAAATATTTTGATAACAAGGCCCTGGTCGCTTTAACACTCTTGATTGCTGCAAGCGATCCAGCGCAGAAGGATTTATTGATCAGGTTAATTGTCAACCTCCTATCCGGCGAATAACGGAGAAGAACGGTATGTTCAACGAGGATAACCTGGCCATGATCTCTGCTTTACAGCACATTCTCTTCTGCCCACGCCAATGTGCCCTGATCCATATTGAGCAACAATGGACTGAAAACAGATTTACGGCAGAGGGGAAAATTCTCCATGAAAGGGTACACTCCACCGGGAGTGAATCCCGTCGAAAGATCCGTGTTGAATTTGATGTACCGATTCGTTCTTTACGTTTAGGTCTGATTGGCCGGGCCGATATCGTTGAATTCCATCTCCAGGACAACGGTATCTGGCAGCCATATCCTGTTGAATACAAACGCGGGCGTCCTAAAAAGGATGATTCTGATAGAGTGCAGCTCTGCGCCCAGGGGCTTTGCCTGGAAGAAATGCTTAATTGTGAAGTAACGGAGGGCGCACTGTATTATGGCCAGAAGAAACGACGGCAAAATATTCCTTTTGATGCGAAGTTACGGAAAATAGCGACAGATACTGCGGAGAGACTCCATATCCTTCTCGATTCCAATCGCACGCCACCACCGGAATATACAAAAAAGTGCGAGAGCTGTTCGTTTATCTCGCAATGTTTGCCGAAAATTGCAGGGAAGAAGAGCGTTTCCAGCTACTTGAGGCAAATAGAGGCGCAATGAAGAAACATCTGAATACTCTCTTTGTAACAACACAGGGTGCCTATCTGGCAAAAGACGGGGAAACCGTTGCGGTGCGGGTGGATGGTGAAGTTGCTCTGCGTCTGCCGATTCATACTTTGGATGGAATTGTCTGCTTCGGCAATGTCGGTTGCAGTCCCTTCCTTATGGGATTCTGTGCTGAGCGAGATGTTACGTTGAGTTTTCTTTCTGAAAAAGGACGGTTTCTCGCACGAGTTCAAGGTCCTGTTTCAGGTAATGTCCTGTTGCGACGGGAGCAATATCGCCGTGCTGATAATCCGGTTTTTTCGGCAATGATTGCTAAACAATTTATTACCGGGAAAGTTGCCAACTGTAGGTATGCCATGCAACGGGTCTTGCGCGATCATCCGGAAAAAATTGATGAAGGTGCAATAAAAAGTACCATCAGCCATCTGACTGCATCGCTAAGGCGGTTGCAGGGAGATCTGACGCTTGATGAGGTCAGAGGAATTGAAGGCGATGCCGCCCATGTTTACTTCGGTGCTTTTGACCACTTGATCATACGGGAAAAAGAGCACTTTTTTTTCAGGCAACGCAATCGAAGACCCCCGCTGGATAGGATGAATTGCCTGCTTTCCTTTTTATACACCCTTTTGATGCACGATGTCCGCTCTGCTCTCGAATCGGTGGGACTTGATCCGGCGGTAGGGTATCTTCACCGAGATCGGCCGGGCAGGCCCGGATTGGCACTTGATGTTATGGAAGAGTTTCGGCCCATGGTTGATCGCCTGGCGGTGTCGCTTGTTAATCTTGGACAAGTGCAGGCAAAGGATTTCACTTTTAGTGAAAGCGGTGCAGTACGAATGTCGGATACAGCGAGAAAGACTGTTTTGGTGACGTACCAAAATAGAAAACAGGATGAACGACGACATCATTTTTTGGAGGAGAAGATGGCAATCGGGATGTTTTTTTATGGCCAGGCTTTACTCTTGGCCAGATTACTCAGAGATGAGCTTGATGGGTATCCTCCGGTAATTTGGAAATAGAACACAAGGGTATAAAATGTTTGTTCTGGTGAGTTACGATGTAAAAACAAGTGAGTCGGGCGGCAACAAGCGGCTGAGGCGAGTGGCCAAGGCATGTAAAGATTATGGACAAAGGGTACAATACTCGGTATTTGAATGTATTGTCGACCCTGCTCAGTGGATTGTTTTTCGTCAGCGCTTGATAGATGAAATTGATGCGGAAAAAGATAGCCTCCGTTTCTATTTTTTAGGTTCCAGTTGGAGGCACAAGCTAGAGCATATTGGAGCAAAGAAATCATTTGACCAGGAGGGCCCACTTATCATTTGAAAATGCTTGCGCGAACCAGCAACAGACAGATAATCCTAGCAGGTTCGCAACCGCAATGATTCCGCTGCGGAAGACATAACAGTGACTCGTCATTAGATTTAAGTAATGAGTTACAAAAATATGTTCGCGGAAGCTGTAATTTTTGTCCATATGTATCCATGTGTTACAAATGGACAGTCGCCCCCCATGCGGGGGCGTGGATTGAAACTTGATTCGATGACCGATCCAAAGCCTGGAAAGGGGGTCGCCCCCCATGCGGGGGCGTGGATTGAAACCTGGGTCATTTTTTCTGGAACAACCCCCTGGCTTTTGTCGCCCCCCATGCGGGGGCGTGGATTGAAACACATCAATTACCGCACAAACTTCGGGGTTAAACGGGTCGCCCCCCATGCGGGGGCGTGGATTGAAACAAGCTCCTGTTGCTCAGGGGTAAATTGTTTCGTCGTCGCCCCCCATGCGGGGGCGTGGATTGAAACATAGAGAGCCTTGATCTCAGCGCCGGTCTGGTCCGTCGCCCCCCATGCGGGGGCGTGGATTGAAACTCAATCAAGCTCCACACCCTCCCGTTTTGCCCACGTCGCCCCCCATGCGGGGGCGTGGATTGAAACTTAACGTCGTCAACCATGTGTTACTCATCGACTGGGTCGCCCCCCATGCGGGGGCGTGGATTGAAACAATTTCCCTTGATTATATGCCTTAGCAAATTTTTCGTCGCCCCCCATGCGGGGGCGTGGATTGAAACCTGTAATGACAAACTCGAACATAATATATACTCCGTCGCCCCCCATGCGGGGGCGTGGATTGAAACCGCTATTGTACTCGCGACCCGTGTACCAGCTACGTCGCCCCCCATGCGGGGGCGTGGATTGAAACGGGCAATGACCGACCCGCGGGAACAGGTTTAAAAGTCGCCCCCCATGCGGGGGCGTGGATTGAAACGGACTTAATAGGTATCTAAAGTTTCCTGTAAATTTTCATAGTTCAAATCCTTGAATTATCATGCCACCATGCGCAACAGCGTTTTGACAAAAGAATTTTGCGGTCTTTGCATTGGTAATGGGCAAACCGATTGAAAATCCTCGCTCAATGC
>JAIPEF010000084.1 GCA_021737265.1 Desulfocapsa sp.
AAATTGCAGATGGTTAAGTAAAAAGCTTCATATTCGAGGCGTGTGAATTTTGCTATTATTTCGGCGTACTAGAGTACGTCGTAATGATAGTGAAATTTGCAACAACGAAGTAGATGAAGAGTTTTTACGACACCATCATGATATTATTTTATATTGGGCAGAGGGGACAAGGACAAAAATGGATTTAGTTGATCTTATAGCGGAAAAACGTTTTCTTGGTCAGGAGTTCCTGACCTGGCTCTGGTGGAAAAGTGAGGAGCGGGGTGGGGTGGTGGCGTTGCCCGGTGAAGGTGATATTGTCGTGGTTTTTGAAAAACACATGCTCCTCGAGTATGGTGAAGGGGATTCCAACGAAAGCCTGATCTGTCGTGGTCTCCAGACAGAGTTGCAGGAGGCACGCACCGGCCTTGTCATGGGAAAGAAGTTGGAGCAGGCAAGAATCCAGCTGGTATATAATGAGTATGAGTGGAATTTCACGATGGCGGCTGCCCTTATGGAGTTTCGCAATGTGAAGCTCCCAAAAACCGGAGGCGATTCCGAAGGTTCCGATAATCCTGAAGAGCGTGAGGGGATGATCCTGGAGCGGATTTATCTCTTTGAGGAACTGGTTCGTGTGGTCCTGGAACTATTCCGGCTGTTTTTACAGTTGCGGGCTGGAGACGGTTGGCGCGATGAGTTGATGAGGGTTCGTGAATGGGTTGGTCGAGCTGAGAAGGGCTGAAACACTCACAATGGGGCAGACAGAAAATTTGCTGCAATGTTATTAAATACTTAACGTAGTGAAAACATAATATCATGGAATTTGAAACAGTAATTGGGCTTGAGATCCATGCCCAGCTGAAAACCAAATCAAAAATATTCTGCGGGTGTTCCACCGAGTTTGGAGCGCCCCCCAACACCCACACCTGCCAGGTATGCCTGGGAATGCCTGGAGTTCTGCCGGTATTGAATAAAAAGGTGGTTGAGTATTCCATTAAGATGGGACTGGCAACAGGTTCCACCATCAATACCTTTAACCAATTTGCCCGAAAAAATTATTTTTATCCGGACCTGCCTAAAGGGTATCAGACTTCCCAGTTTGATCTTCCCATTGTGGAGTTTGGCAAGGTGGAGATCGAGGTGGATGGCAAACAAAAGGTGGTCGGAATTACCCGTATGCACATGGAGGAAGATGCCGGAAAACTGATCCATGATGACCGTAAGCCTGTCTCCTATGTCGATCTGAACCGTACCGGAACTCCACTGCTCGAGATTGTTTCGGAGCCGGATATGCGTTCTCCTGAAGAGGCTTATGCCTATTTGCGCAAGGTGCATGCCATCCTTCGTTATCTTGATATCTGTGATGGCAATATGCAGGAGGGGAGTTTTCGCTGTGATGCCAATATCTCATTGCGGCCCTTTGGACAGGAAGAGTTCGGCATCCGAACTGAGCTTAAAAACATGAACTCCTTTAAGAATGTGCAGGCGGCGCTGGAGTACGAGGAACGACGCCAGCGTGATGTGCTGCTCGATGGCGGCAAGGTGGTGCAGGAAACCCTGCTCTGGGATGCGGACCGCAACCGTACAGAGTCCATGCGCGGTAAGGAGGAGGCCCACGATTATCGTTACTTCCCCTGTCCTGATCTGATACCGGTTGTGATCGACGAGGAGTGGATAGAGGAGATACGAAAAACCCTGCCAGAACTTCCGGATGCCAGAAAAGAACGTTTCATCAGCGACTATGCGTTACCGGAGTACGATGCCGGCATCCTCACTGCTTCCCGGGATCTTGCCGATTACTTTGAGGCAGCAGTGGAAAGCGGCGGCAAGGCGAAGAAGGTATCCAATTGGATCATGACTGAGCTGCTGCGTGAACTCAAAGGTGAGGATGTCACTACTTGTAGGGTGAAACCGGAACAGCTTGGTGCCCTACTGCAGATGGTGGATGAGGGAACGATTTCAGGAAAGATAGCCAAGACCGTATTCCTGGATATGATGGAGTCAGGAAAGGATCCGGGACTTGTTGTCAAAGAAAAAAATCTGCTCCAGGTTTCGGATCAGGGTGAATTGCTGGCCCTTGTCCGGGAGATAATAGCGGCCAACCCCGGCCAGGTGGAAGAGTTTAAGGGAGGGAAGACCAAGCTCATGGGCTATTTTGTGGGGCAGCTCATGCAGAAGACCCAGGGTAAGGCAAATCCCAAAGTCGCCAATGAACTCTTTGCCGGGGAACTGAATAAATAGTCAGAACGGGGAAATGGAAAAAGAAGAGTGGCAGAAAAAAGGAGCTGGGCACCGGCAGCGACTCCGGGACCGTTTCCTTGAACGCGGCTTGCATGGCTTTGCGGATGCAGAGATCCTGGAACTGCTGCTCTCCTTCGGTACACCCAGAAGCGATTGCAAGGAGCCAGCCAGGGCCGCACTCAAGCAGTTTGGCAGCCTTGCAGCTGTGCTGGAAGAACCCCTGAATGGCCTGCAGGAAATTAAGGGCATTGGCCCGAAGAATAGTTTTGCAGTCCATTTCATCCAGGCTGTGGCCCGCCGTTATCTGAAGGATCGCCTGCAGGGAAAACGCTATCTCCATTCATCCGGTGACGTTCGCGACTATTTGCTTCATGCCCTGCGGGGTCTTAAAAAAGAAGTGCTCACCGTTATCTATCTCGACACCTCCCATGCCATCATCGACACAGAGACCGTGGCCGAAGGCACCATTAACGTTAATACCGTTTATCCACGGGAGCTGGTGAAAAAAGCACTGCAACAGAATTCCGCGGCCATGATTATTGCCCACAACCATCCCTCCGGATCCCTTGCTCCTTCTGATCAGGATATGCAACTGACCAGAACGCTCTGCCTTCTGGGGAGTCTGATGCAGATCCAGCTCCTTGATCATATTATTATTGGTAACGGCAGTTTCTCCTTTGCCGACCATGGTCTTATGACGAATATCGGTACGCAGTGCCGGGAGACCATTGAATCCCTGCATCAATCCTAAGCCCACCTCCAATGGCTACCTCTCTCTATATCCACATTCCCTTTTGTGCTGCGAAATGCAGTTACTGTTCATTTGCTTCCTTTGCGGGTCTGGAAGGGCTGCATGAGCGATATGTTGACGCACTGTCTGCTGAGATTGGCAAGTGTGCATCAGTCGCTGCGCAAGTGGAGCCCCTGAGGACTGTGTTTTTTGGGGGCGGGACTCCAACCTTTCTTTCTGGACGGCTGCTGAAAAAAATTCTGACTGGATGTTCGTCTCATTTTTCCATTGCCAAAGATGCGGAGATTTCCATTGAGGCTAACCCAGGAACAGTTGACGTCGATAAATTTACTCTCCTCCGGAACTGTGGGGTCACCCGTGTATCTTTGGGGGTACAATCCTTTTCCAATCAGGAGCTGAAACGAATTGGCCGAATCCATTCTGCGAATGAGGCAATCAGGGCAGTGGCAGCGGCGAGAGAGGCCGGATTTACAAATGTGAGTCTTGATCTCATGTATGGCCTGCCGCAGCAGAGTCCGGAAAGCTGGCAATACAGCCTTGAAACCGCATTGTCCCTCGGCCCCCAGCATCTTTCCCTGTACCAGTTGACAGTGGAGGAGGAGACTCCGCTGGCACGCCTGGTGGAGAATGGGACACTGAAGATGCCGGGTGATGAGGCGATTGCAGCCATGGATGAGATCACCTTGGAATTGACTGGGGCCGCAGACTTGCCGCAGTATGAGATTTCCAACTATGCCCGTCCGGGGTATCAGTGCAGACACAATATTGGCTATTGGGAAAATCGCGAATATTTTGGACTTGGAGCAGGAGCAGTCTCGTATCTGAAAGGAAAAAGACTGCGAACAACACCAGATCCACTGCACTACTGCAATCTTCTGGAAGAGGGAAGTTCCGTCATTGTGGAGGAAGAAGTTTTGGATTGTGAAGCAGCATTTCGCGAGACCGTCATCATGGGATTACGGATGAATGAGGGGGTGGCGGTACGGGGATTGCAGGAACGCTACGGGATAGAATATGTAAGTTACTATGGCGATGTTCTGCAATTGCTGGTTGAGGGGCTGCTGCTTGAAGAGAGATCGGGCTTTCTGCGTTTGACAGACCAGGGAAGACGGTTTGCCAATAGAGTCATGGCCGAGTTGGTGTAAAACGGAATTTTTCAGCCATTGTGAATCCTCCCCGAGGCGTTGGCTTGTGAAGGGGCTGGATATTGTGTTAAGTATAGAGTAAAATTATATGTACAAGTCGCAAACTGTTTCCGGTGATGAAGGGGGAGTTATAGCACCCAGAGCCTGACTCAATCTGAGAAAAAATTGCTATTTTCGGACAGCCTCCTTTGTGGTATACGCAACCACATAATTTTAAAGCACATTCGCAACTTTCTTTTTTATAACAGAGGGTTAGGAGTAAGGCACTAAATGTTTCTTAAAGCGTTAGCCAAAGATCTGTATAAAAGTCAGAAAGAGGTGGAAGCCCTTGAACAGGAGCTGTTGAAGACTTCTTCTGGTGCAGAGCAGGAGCAGTTGGAGGAGCAACTACGGCAGGCAAAGGGTGAGCTGGCACAGATAAAGAAGGTTATGGAGGGGAGAAAAGAGCAGTCGAGAGCATCCCTGTATAAGCCAAAGTCCCGTTTCTGAGTAGTCATGAAAAGCGTCTTTTCCCTCTCCGTGGGAAATATTTTCTGCCGGCCTTGCAAATTATATTCCCCCCGCCGGAGCCTGCAAGTGTCCGATTTGTGGACGATGGTTTTTTTTCTTGTCATTCCTGTATACCATTGTTACGCTGAATAGGTGATGCTGTACCAGTGGCAGAAAATGCCTGTCAACTAAAGTGAGCAGTGATTAGAGATGGAAAGAAGACACAAAAAGGGTATCAGTTTTTACAGAAAGATCAGGATCAGCCTGGCCTTGATGGGTGTACTCCCATTCCTGCTCTCTGTCTATCTTTTTACCAGGGGGGAGATGCAGACGCCCACGCCTACCACTCTTATTATTTTCTGCTCAGCACTTGTTCTGTTCAGCATGCTCGTTGGCTTTTCCCTTTTGAGGAAGTCATCGGATCAGATGCAGATGCTTGCCAAAAAAACATCCATCCCTGAATCAGGGGAAACCATGCAACCCCTTGATCTAAAGGTTGAGGGAGAGTTGGAGGATATTGCCTCCAATTTTAACACGGTTGTAGAACAATTGAATCAGGCACATCGTGATATCCAGAGCCGGAGCTTTCAGCTCCAGGCATTTGCCAGTGATCTCTCCGAGACCTACGAGTATCTGGAAAATGAAAACAGCCTCCGTACTCAACTCTGTCGGTATGTTGACAAAGATCTTGTTGACAAACTCATGGTTTCAAGAGATGGCCAGCTCTTGAAAAATGAAAGAAAAAACGTAACAGTCATGTTTGCTGACATTCGGTCTTTCACCACGCTTTCTGAGCATATGGAGCCGGAAGACGTTGTTGCCATGCTCAATGAGTATTTTACCCTCATGATTGATATTTTATTTAAAAATAACGGGATGCTCGATAAATTTGTTGGTGATCAGATCATGGCCGTGTTTGGCCATATTTGCGATGAGAAAAGTGGAGCCCGGTCTGCAGTCAGGGCAGCACTGGAAATGCAAAAAGCTACGGTTGTGCTGATGCGGGAACGGGCGCAAAAGGGGCAGCCTGTCTTTCAAGTTGGTATCGGTATTAATACCGGCGGTGCCATTCTCGCCAGTGTAGGATCAACGAACAGGAGGGACTATACTGTAATCGGTGACACGGTTAACACTGCGGCACGTTTGGAAAAACATGCCAAGGGTTTGGAAATTGCCATCGGCGAGCGAACCTGTAGCCACCTTCCCAAGAAGATGCCTCACAGTGCCAGACAGGAATTACAGATGAAAAATCGCCTCCAGCCTCTGGTCTGTTATATAATGAGGGTAGGCGAGGACGACAGTGGTAAGGTTACACTCGTGAAGCCCCACCTGGCTGCCGCCCCACAGGAGGCTTAAAGAGAAAACCCTGCCTATGCCGGGACCGCCTGCGGATCTTTTTTGCTCTTTTCAATGGCCACAAAGTTGAGTGTGCAGTGTACGGTCATCAGTGGAAAAATCAAGGCGATGAAGAAAATATTCAATACCGGAATCATACTTACCAGGGCGGGAAGGATTCCCATTCGTAACGACATCCTGTTATGGCGACGTAACCAGTTAATTTTTTTTCCCAGGCTCCAGCGTCTGCGTGAAGACGGATAATCGACAAACATCAGCGCAGAATAGTAGGTATATAAAAGGAACACCACAACCTGTCCTACTCCGGGGATGAAGTTGGCCACCAGCGCCGCCACCGTAACCACAATCCCAAAGAGTCCAATCTTTATTCCTTCCCATAGGTCGATCGCCAGCCCTCTGACATTGAGTACTGCATCTGCTTCGAATTGTTCACCAGCATGTCTTTTTTCAGCAGCAGTACTTAAGAAGACATATCCGGGAGCCGAAAGGCTGTAGGCAATAAGAAAGGCCAGGTAAAAGGCGACAATGCGACTGATGATCAGAAAGCACCACTTCATTGCCTCCCATCCCAGGTATTTTGTCCACCCCCAGATCCCTGTTGCCTCGGGCTGGATCAGAAAAAAATTACCGGTCAGACCATCCACAAAGTCGACGGTGACGAGATATCCAACCCAGGTAAAAGCAAAGGTAACCAGGATGAGCATTGCGCTCCATCCCATTAAACGCGGCGAGCGCAGAAGGAAAGAAATAGAATAGGTGAGCGGGATCCATTTGGGAGGAGCAGGAATTTGTACTGTTTTAGTATTCATGCGCCATATAATAGGACTTTTTGGGGTCTGAGTAAAGGGTGGATCTGTTCTTTTGTTTGAGAGTATGCTAATGTTTTTTTTGGTAGAAAAAATTTAGATAAAGGAAAAAGAAGTCTCATGGCCAAGAAACAGGAAACCGCTTTTGTCTGTACTGATTGTGGTGCGGATTTTAGTCGCTGGCTGGGGCAATGCAGTGTCTGTAAAGAGTGGAATACAGTTAAAGAGGTACGTCTGGGAACAACACGGCCGACCGGTCGAGGTACCGGCTACAGCGGCAAACGCAGTACGGTGCAGCTGCTTTCGGAAGTGGACAGAAGCACTGCCCAGAGACTGCCAACCGGAATTGCTGAGTTTGACCGGGTTCTGGGGCAGGGGATAGTTTGCGGATCCGTAGTACTCATTGGCGGAGCCCCGGGGGCCGGAAAATCAACCCTTCTCCTGCAGGCCCTTGCCAACAGTGCCGCAACCGGAATTCCGGTTCTCTATGTTTCCGGTGAAGAGTCGCCGCAGCAGATAGCCGGTCGGGCGGACCGCCTTGGGCTCCCGGCAGATAATATCAAGATGCTGGCAGAGACCTCGGTGGAAGAAATCTGCAAGGTGATGGATCAGGAGAAACCCCAGATCGTGGTCATTGATTCCATTCAGGTGGTGCATTCACAGGCCTCAGAATCCGCTCCCGGTTCCATCTCCCAGGTGCGTGAATCAGCGGCAGCCCTTACTCAATACGCCAAGGAAAGCAATACCTCAATTTTCATGGTTGGTCATGTCACCAAGGATCAGTCCCTGGCAGGTCCCATGACCCTCAGTCATATCGTGGATGCCCAGGTGGTACTCTCATCAACAGACGATGCCCGTTATCGCATCCTGCGGGCGGACAAAAACCGTTTCGGCAGTGTGGGGGAGCTTGGTTTTTTTGCCATGACCGACAAAGGGCTGAAAGAGGTGAAAAACCCCTCGGCCATGTTTCTTTCACGATCAACTGCTCCCGCATCGGGCAGTGTGGTGACCGTCATCTGGGAGGGAACCAGACCTCTGTTGGTGGAAATTCAGGCGTTGGTAACCGAGAGTCAGTCCGGAAATCCCAGGCGTCTGGCCGTGGGGATGGATCAGAACAGAATCGCCATGCTGCTGGCTGTCCTTGCCAAACATGGCGGACTGATAACCGCCGGCGATGAGGTGTATGTAAACGTTGTTGGGGGGATCCGGATCTATGAAACCAGCTCAGATCTTGCAGCAATGATGGGCATAGTCTCCAGTCTGCAGGACAGGATCATCCCCCGTGATTCACTTTACTTTGGTGAGATCGGGCTGAACGGTGAGATTCGGCCGGTGGCCAATGGGGAGGCCAGATTGAAAGAGGCCGCCAAACATGGTTTTCGCCGGGCCGTAATACCCAAAGCCAATGCCCCGCAGAAACCGGTAAAGGGTCTTGAGATTGTGGCCGTGGAGAGTTTGATGGAGGCTCTGGAGGCCTTGTATTAAAGTAGGCCATTAGCCATTAGCCATTAGCGGTTAGCTGTTGACACAGCAGACAGTATTTGTGTTTTTTTTGCTAAAAGCTAAAAGCTAAAAGCTAAAAGCTAAAAGCTAAAAGCTAATCTAAGCTTTTACTGTTCAAGAGCGGGGGATTGTAAACTTTAAAAAAAAAAGGAGCGTCGTATGGATTTTAAAGAACATCTGAAAACAGCCTGGGAAAGTACCCTGCAGTTTATCGTGCCGGTCATTTTACTGACCCTTGTGCAGATTGTGGTCATTGTCTTCAGCTTCGGTATTCTGGCACCGGTCACCACTGCCGGCTATATGCAGTCTCTGCTGCTGGCCCTGCGTGAAGGCCGGGAACCAAAAATAGGTGACCTTTTTTCCGAGATGCGCCTTTTTCTGCCCCTCTTTGTCTTTGGACTCCTGGCCATGTTGGCGGTGATGCTTGGTTTCATTCTCCTTATCCTCCCAGGTTTTCTTGTGGCAGCATTTCTGATTTTTGCCACCATCTATATGATCCCGCTGATGACGGATAGAGATATGGGGTTGATGGAGGCCTTGAAAGAATCCTGGAACATGGCGGTCAGAAAACCGCTGGCGGATCAGATTATCCTCATGGTTCTTTATCTGGTGCTCATTTCTCTGGGTGGTTCCATTGCCGTGGCTGTTCTCTTTGCCCAGCCCTTGGCCACCTTTCTGGTACTCTCCGTCTATGAAGAACGGTTGCAGGGAAAACAGCCTGTCATAGAGCAGGCTTCCCCGCCTCCACCGCCACCATCTTCTGATGAGGAGGCTTGAGGAAGAACAGATGAGCAGCAAAGTGTTTCTTGAAAAGGTCGGCTGGCAGCGCCTGGAATGGGGAGGCAATGTTCTCTATATTCAGCCGGATATTCCCGACTGGATTGTTGTCTCGCCGGAAGCCGATAGACTCCTCGTCGATACAGACAGCGGCGAGGGTCATTTCTATGAGCGGAATCTCCTTGAAAACGCTCTTCGGCTGGAGCCGGAAAAATCTTACGAGGGAAGAAAAGCGGCCTTGCGTCTGGATCAGCTCAAGGAATGCTGGTTTCATCTCACCGACGCCTGCAATCTCAGTTGCCGTCACTGCCTCTTTGCTGCCTCCCCCGCGAAAACACGAAGTCTGGACCCGAAACTCCTGCAGAGTGGTGTCAACCAGGCCCTTGGGCTGGGCTGTCGACTCTTCTCCTTTACGGGAGGGGAGCCCTTCCTTTATCCGGAATTCCTGCCATTCCTGCGCACACTGCTGCATAACAGGGATGTCCATGTTGCGATCCTCACCAATGGCATGCTGCTGCACCAGTTTCTGGACGAGCTGGGAGAACTGGACAGGCTTCATCTCCAGGTCAGTGTCGATGGCCAGGAGGAGAGCCATGATGCTCTTCGTGGCCGTGGCAGTTACCGGAAATTGATGAAAAACCTGGCGGCCATGCAGGCGGCTGCTATTCCAGTAACCCTGTCGGTTGCAGTCAGTGGTGGAAATGTCGAAGATTTGCCCCAACTCGTGGATCTGGCAGCAGATATGGGGGTGGCCTCCATCCACCTTCTCTATCATTTTATCCGCGGCAAGGGGAGCCGGAAGCAGTTTATCACTCCGGAGCATATTTTTCCCCATCTCCTAAAAGCGTGGCAGCGGGCCGATGAGCGGGGAGTGACAATTGACAATATCGAGACCTTGCGCAGTCAGGTCTTTTCAACTCCGGGAACACGCTATGACCTCTCCAACACCGGCTGGGAGTCGCTGGCAGTGGGGCCGGATGGAATTATTTACCCCTCTCCCGTCTTGGTAAGTATGGAGCAGTGTGCCTGCGGTCATCTGGACCAGGGGCTGGAAGACGTGTGGAAGACAAGCCCGGTCCTGGAGGATATTCGCAGCGCCAGTCTCATCGACTCACCGCTGTACCAGGCCAACCCGTTAAAGTTTCTGGTGGGCGGCGGTGATATTGATCACAGTTTTATGCATGGTGAAGAGTGGGTGGGGCATGACCCCTATGTGGAGCTCTACAACCGTATTGTTCTCCAGTTGATCACCAATCAGGCCGATTCTTATAGTCGTGGAGGAAAGGGCGCTATTTGTCTGCGCATGGGGGATGTCCGTCACGACTGTCCGGATGGTGAAGAAGGTGGTGATGTTGCCCTTACCCACTGCAACTGTCTTATTTCCCTGGCATCTGGTGGTGGGCACAGCTCGGTGCGGGAATTTTATGGCCAGGCGGCACTCACCGCCAATGAAGATATCGTCAACCCCCTGGCGCCGGCCCAGGATGATGCCGACTTTATCCCCGGTAAAAGTAGAAAACACTCCTATGGCTGTGGCAGTCCGGTGACCGATGCTGATCCCAGAGAAGGTGAGACCCTGGTGGACCTCGGTTCCGGTTCCGGGACTGAATGTTTCATGGCAGCAGCAGCAGTGGGGAAGGGTGGTCGGGTGTATGGCATTGATATGACCGATGAGATGCTGCGTCTGGCTGGAGAATCACAGGTGGAAGTGGCTGCGCGCCTGGGCTACCGGAATGTGGAGTTCAGGAAAGGGTTCCTGGAGCAGATTCCCCTGGATGACGGGACTGCAGATGTGGTGATCTCCAACTGTGTGATCAATCTCAGTCCGGACAAGCGCATGACCTATCAGGAGATTTTTCGCATTCTCAGACCCGGCGGCAGACTGGTGGTTTCCGATATTGTAACAGACACAGCCGTTCCTGCAGCAATCAGAAACAATGTTCGCTATCGGGGCGAATGTCTTGGCGGAGCCATGCAGCAGGAAGAGCTTGTGGCCATGATGGCGGCAGCGGGCTTTTCCGCCATTCGTTTCATCAAACGTTTTCCCTACAGGCAGATAGGGGATATGGATTTTTTCTCCCTCACCTATGAGGCGACCCGTCCTCCCGGCGCAGCCGGGGAAGAGGTGGATGTGGTCTACAGCGGCCCCTACGGTGCAGTGCATACCGAATCCGGACTCCTGCTCGTCAAGGGACGGCGAACATCGGTCCCGGTCCGGGAGGCGGCCCTCCTGGATGAATCCGTCTTTGTCCTGGATGAAAAGGGTGCTGTGACAAATCCGGCAATGGAAAATTCCTGCTGTTCCCCCCAGACGGAAATCAGTGGAGTCAATGGCGGCTGTCGTAACCCGGAAGCTCTAGACGGCTACGACCATCAGGGAAACGCGGAGAAACAGGAACGAAAAAGTACAGGCTGTATGGTCTGCGGGGCAGAGTTGCATTACTTTACAGATATACGGGAGATGACGTGCAGCTATTGCGAGCGCCTCTGTCCGGCCAATGGCTGTTGTCAGCAGAACCACTTTGTCTGCGACAGCTGTCATCGGGAAAACGGACTTGAAGTGATACGAGCCATCTGCACCGGCACCGGGGAAACAGACCTTATAACCTTGCTCCAATTGATCCGCAGCCATCCCGCCCTTCCCATGCACGGACCGGAGCATCATGCCATGATCCCGGGCATTATTCTTGCCTGTTACAGAAACAGCGGGGGCGATATCAAAGAAGGGGTCATTCTCACCGGCATTCGTCGCGGCGCAGATATTCCAGGCGGGGTTTGCGGGTTCTGGGGTGCCTGTGGGGCTGCAGTGGGAGCCGGGATTGCGGTGTCAATTGTTCTGGCCGCCACACCTCTCACCCCATCAGCCAGGCAGAAAGCCCAGGCCTTCAGTGTCAGGATTCTTGCGCTTATTTCACAATATCGTGGCGGGCGCTGCTGTCAGCGGGAGAGCTGGCTGGCCCTTACTGAAACGGCAAGGTTGTCGGAAGAGATTCTGTCTGTTCCCCTTACGGCAAAAGGACCCATCCACTGTGAGCAGTATTTAATCAACAGGGAATGTATCCGAAAACAATGCCCTCTCTGGGAAACCCGGCGGCAGACATTGGAGCCGCAACTCCAGTTTATTTCTCTTTAACCAGCAGGATTTTTGATTATTATTAATGCCCAGACAACACCCAAAAACACAAAAAAGAGTTCAGGGTAACAAAAAAGAACACCCCCCCCCAAATCCAAAAAAAAAGGCCACTCTTTTCCTTATAAGTAACTCCCTGCCAACCTGGGTACAACTGTTTTTCCTGGCAGCAACCATTGTCCTGACCTATGGGCACACCCTGGATGTCCCTTTCTACTTCGATGATTTTCAGGGCATCATCAGAAACACTGCCATACATAATCTCTTTGACCTGAAAAAAATATGGGATTTTATACCGTACCGGGTAGTGGGAAATGTAACATTTGCTATCAATTACCACTGGCATCAGTTGCATGTCGCAGGATACCATGTCATTAATATAACCATTCATTTCCTGAGCTGTTGCTCTGTATTCGGGCTCTCCAGGGGCTTGCTGTCCACTCCGGTTGTACGCAATCGCATAACAAGGGAAAATGAATACTGGCTGCCCCTTCTTGCCGCCCTGATTTTCGCCCTGCACCCTCTTCATACCCAGGCAGTGACATACATTATCCAACGCTTCGCTTCCCTTGCCGCCCTTTTGTATATCGGTTCATTGGCCTGTTATGTTCAGGCCAGAATTTACAAGTTCAGTACGGGAAAAGTCATCTGGATGCTTTCCGTAATTATTCTTGCAGGATTGGCGTTTTTCACCAAACAAAACACGGCAACCCTTCCCATATCCATTCTCCTTATTGAAATAATCTTTTTCTCAGCAAAACTTGAGCGAGTTTTGCTGCTTTTCGTAACAGCTTTCCTGTTTCTCCTGGCGACCTACTGCCTGCTGTTTTTTGTCTTTGACTATGCGCCGTTTTCTCTGGAGGCCATGCAGACAATGACCAGGGAGACAAAAGTTATATCGAGGGGCGATTATCTGGCGACTCAGACCAGGGTGGTATGGTATTATCTCGGACTGTTTTTCTGGCCTGCAGGGCTGCACCTTGACTATTCTTTTCCATTATCTGGTGGTTTTTTTGACAGGGCCGTCCTTCTTTCCGGTCTTGGCCATGGTCTCCTTATTGGATTCGCGTGCTTCTGCATCAGGAGATATCCCTTTGTCGCCTTTGGTATTCTCTTCTACTACATTGCCCACCTGGTGGAATCCAGTTTCATACCCATTCGTGATGTCCTTTTTGAACACCGCACCTACCTGCCTGACGCAGGACTCTGTATCGTTGCAGCATGGGGGGTTACAACCCTTATTGGACGAAGCGAAAAAATCAAGATACCATTGGTTCCGGGGGTACTTATGCTACTCTGTACCCTGGGTGTTGCTACCTGGCAACGAAACAATGTGTGGCGTTACCCGATACCTTTCTGGAAGGATTGCATAGAGAAAGAAGCAAACTACAGCAGACCCCTTAACAATCTTGGCAGGATACTGTTCGAGCAAAAACAATATGAAGCTGCGCTCCAATACTTCACAAGATCACTTGCACTTGAGCCCTATCATCCAAGGGTGCATCATAACCTGGGCCTTATCTATGCCGAACTGGGTGCAACAGACAGGGCTATTCAACATATGTCCCTCGCTGTTCAACTTGATAAAAAGTTTGGCGAAGCGCATTATAATCTTGGCACCCTCTATGACGAGACCGGTAATCTGCAAAAGGCGATGCATCATTATCAAGAGGCGCTACGGCTCAAGTATGAGTTCGCAGGCCTGCACAATAACCTTGGCTCGTTGTATGCTGCCCAGGGACAATTAGGCAAGGCAGTCAAGGCCTACAAACGGGCACTGCAGATTGACCCCCAGTTCACAGAAGCATACAATAATCTTGGTCTTGCACTCTCCTGGCAGGGAGAGTTTGAGAAAGCCATTACCTACTTTGAAGAGGCATTGCAACAAGATGGCAACAATGCAAAGACATACAGCAATATAGGTATGGTATACGCCCGGCAGGAGAGATTTGACATGGCAGTATCGGCCCTTGAAAGAGCACTTGAGCTCGATCCGATGCTTGCTGAGACGAGCAATAATCTTGGGGTAGTCTATTACAGACAGGGAAAAATCGAGAAAGCAATGGTCTCTTTTGAACAGGCAGTACGAATTAACCCCGACTACCGGGAAGCAAGGAACAACCTGGAACGAGCAAGGGAAGAATTAGCGCAATAAAGAGCCAGGAATACGGTGCCGGCAAGCGTTACGTTCCGAATCCAGTCTCAGCCGTCGCGGTAATTTACTGTTGTAGTGAGTAGCAAGGAAGGGATTTTTTGAATTCTGTAAGGGCTGCAGAACGGCTCCAAGTGGAGCCACACAGGTTTGATGTTTGAGTCTGGCCAGCTCATGGGCCATAATCAGACGTCTCTTGTCAATTAATCTTCAGCGTCCGCAGGTTCATGCTGGAAAGGGCCTCTTTTGCCACCTGTTACGCCTTGGTATGGAGCCTTAAAACAGCTATTTTTCTCCCCTCATATCTTTTAATTTAATTTGACAGAGAATGTCAAATTAACATATCATTATGATGACCAATGTTAACTTGATCTTGTCTTTGAGGATTTTATTTAAAAAAGAGGAGAGGAAGAATGAAATATCGAAACCGATTGTTAATAACTCCTCAAGTTTCGGACTTGGCTTAATGGCCTGTAACAGCGGAGCTATTCCGCAACAACCTTTGTCCTGTTTGTATCATATCAATTGCAATGCTCATAATTGAATCGACAAGAGAAAGTGCAACATCTTCTGTAACAATACC
>JAIPEF010000085.1 GCA_021737265.1 Desulfocapsa sp.
TCCGAGAATAGACATTTTTTCTCAAATCGAGGCATCTGTGAAAAATAAGCACAGGCATATACATAATATTCCGAGCATTATTTTTCACAAGCAACGAAGAGTTGGGGAAAAAGGGCATTTTCGGTCAGGCTCCTAGGATCTTATCCCTATAATTGCCTCAGATTCCATACATTTTCAAACAAAGCAGGATAAGGGTATAACTCACTGCAGAGAGCCCGGTTGTCATCATGACAATTGTCCCTGCCAGTTCACCGTCACCACCCATCTGACAGGCCATGATGTAGGTGGCAACCGCTGTTGGTGCTCCGGCCATGAGCAGACCAATGGCAAAATCCAGGCCTGAAACATTCAGCAGGAGCAGAAACACAGCGGTCAGCAGTGGCAAAAAAAACAATTTCATGGCAGTGGCAAGCGCTGCCTTCCAGACATCGCCCTTCCATTTTTCCAGGGAAAAGCTGCCGCCAATGGAGAGAAGAGCCAGGGGCAGGGTCATTCCTGTTGCAATGTCCAGTGAACGATCAAGAATAGTGGGCATCGGCAGGTGGAAATAACTCCAGAAGATACCGACCAGTGAGGCCAGAATCAGCGGGTTCATGATGATCTGTTTCGTTAGCATCCCAGTGCTGGCGCGCTGCTGCTGTGGCAGGACCAGTGCCAGAATCGCGAAAAAATTCAGGACAGGGACCAGAAAACCAAGGAGGATTCCTGCCCTGGTCAGACCGGAGTCACCATAGGCGTTAAAGATTATGGCCAGGGCGATGTAGGCCAGGTTCCCCCTGAACGATCCCTGGCAGAAAGAGCCATGAATTGGCGGCGGAAAACGCCTCCATTTTCCGTACAGGTAGGCAATAGAAAAGCAACAGGCAACTGCCCCACTGGTCGCCACCACCAAGTAGAAGTTAAAACTGGTGGCAAAATCTGCACCCGCAATCTTGTAAATAAGGAGTAAGGGCAGGCAGACATAATAGACCAGCTGGTTCACCTGGATAAAAAAATCCCCATCCACAAGCCCTATCCGGCGAATACCATAACCGAGTCCGATAACAAGAAATACCGGGAGAACAATTTCAATAACATTCAACATGGTATCAGTGGCCCCTGAACTTGCTGACAGTGGCAGCCATCCCCTGGGAATAAAAACAACACAGCATGCCCAGAACACTGGAACCGGTGGTCACCCAGAAAAGAAAGAGATGGAGGCTCAGGTGTTTATAGAGAAGCAGGTCCAGAACAAACAGGATAAAGCCGAGATGGATCAGGGAGGAGCCCACTCGCACCCAGTAACCACTCTTTTCAAAATGGAGCCGTTTGGAGCCGGCTACAGCCAGTATCAGCACCACCAGTTGCAAAATGAGCGAGGCTGCCAGGACTACGATAAGACCACTTGTCACCCCCAGCCAGAGTGAGAATCCGAATCCGGCAACTCCCAATGCCACGCCAAATCGGACAAGCCATTGCGCAGACAAAAGCCGCTTGGGTACACAGATGCCCAGGAGGAGAATCAACCCGATGATAAAGGGTACAACCACCTGGTTCATCCGCGCCATGTAAGCCATTTTCTCCAGTGGCTGGAGCTGCTGCACCGCGGCAAACTTGAAATAAAACATCCCAAAAATACAGATAACGGACAGAGCAAACAGCACTCCCACCGTCGCCAGGATCAGATAATAATCCAGAGACTGGCTTTTCCTGCTATTCATTTCTTTGTTGCCCGGGTTCATTTGTTTTGTATTCCTGTTCATAGTTATGGTTCCTCTAAACAAAAGTATGCTCACCCGGGAAAAAGAATGATGAGACAAAGGTAAACAACATGGCCAGGAAGCAGACAATGCCCAGAACAGACGAAAAATACCACATGAATGGTCGGTGGGCATAGAGCCGGGTATGGAGATAGGTGGAGTAGATGGCCCACATCATGATCGAACTGCAGATCTTGGGATCCCACCACCAGTTTGGCCCCCATGCCTTGAGTGCCCATGGATAGCCCAGCAGCATGCCCAGGGTCAGCATGAAAAAGCCGAGCTTGCCGTAGTCGTAGCCCATGGTCTCAATGGCTTCATCCCGCCTGACCAGCATGAACAGCGAGGTCACAAAGGTCATGGTGATGCAGGCATAGGACAGAAAAAGCATTGGTGGATGAAACCACATATACTCGGCATTATAGTAGAAAACCATTTTGGGGTAGAGCTTCATGAACAGGCCAAAGCGCTGTCCCGTCTGAAGGTTCTGGACAAACCAGGGCTCAACTGCGCTGAAAAATTTCGGCAGGGGATCAACAAAGGGGTTGGCGGCAAAGAAGAGAATCCCCACTTGCACAGCCAACAGGATATGCAACGCCCCCCGCAGCCGGGGGTGGTTCAAGCGGTAATGACCCAAAAGGGCCATAAGTGCGTAGCACATGAACCAGAAATAATACTTTTCATTTTCCAACCAGAGCGGAAGCATGTATCGGGGCGGCTCACCCGGGTTGTAGAACGGTATCCCATATTCGGCTCCACGGTTCATGCTGAACAGCTTGCTGTTCAGGTACTCGACCATGTTTGGCGGCAGTTCCAGGGGCAGGTGGAGATAAACCTGGTAATGGAACCAGGAGATCCAGCCAAACCCTGCCAGGAATACCAGAGTCAGCAGAATGAACAGATAACCGGTCAGCCGCTGGCTACCGGACAGGGGCCTGACCAGATTGACAACACCGGATACCCCGAGCACCGTGGCGCTGATCAGCAGGACCCAAAGAACAATATTCCCGACCTGCGTGAACAGGTGAAGAGGGATCAGGTTTTCCATGTTTCTCCATTGCGCATGGGTGATAGAAAATCATTTTCCCCATACATTACCATGAAAAATGAGAGAACAACAGAGTGTCTTCCGCTATCGCTGTTTGATGGTGAGAAGGCCCTGGATACGGTCAACTTCCGCCAGGCCCTTGACATAAACGACACTGATCCTGTTCTCCTGGCTGAGTGCCTGGGAGTAGGCATCCTGGGCAATAAGAACATCCAGGGTTGTTGCACTGCCTGCCTCGAATTTTGCCTGTTCTGCCTCCAGCCGTTTTTCCATGGCCAGACTGGTTTTTCTGGTGGCTTCCATGGCTTTGATTGCCAGATGAACATCGCGAACCGTGGTCCGGACAGACTGTTTAACATGAAGGCGAAGAAGTTCCGCTTCGGTTTTGGCCTTCCTCTGAGCGGCCATGGACTGCACCAACGCCCCCTTGGCGTAGGAGTTCTGGAACGGCAGGGAGAGGTTCAATCCCACCTGCCACTGGGTTTCAGGATCATCTAAGCCCCTGCTGACAGCATCACTATAGTCTTCTTCGGTTCCGCCATAGCCGATACGTCCAACCATATTCAGAGACGGCCTGGTGTAATCTTCCGCCACCTTAACCTCTATCTTTGCCGATTCAACGGCCAGATCAGCAGCCTTGATATCGGGACGGTTTGCCATCGCGTTACGAAAGACGGTTTCCAGGTCCAGTTGCACCGGCTCTGTCCGGGGAAGGTCGCCGGGTTTTATGGGAGTGAGCCAGTCTTCACTGTTCAACAGCACCTTCAGCTCATCTTCAGCTGCACCAATTGCCCGTTCGGCACCAATGAGACTCTCTTCACGTCGGGCCACTTCAGATTGCGGCTGGTAGATTTCGATGGGAGCCAGTTTTCCTGCTTCAATCCTTCCCCTGGTCTCCTCCAGGAGTTTCTCGGCAAGGGTGAGCGAGAATTGCCGCACTTCAATATCCTGCCAGGCAAAGACCAGGTCCCAGTAAGCGTTTTTGACAAGGGCCGCCAGGTCTGCCGCTCGATTGTCCACCAGGTATGTTGCAATTTCCAGCTGTTTCTGAGCACTCTCTCTCTCTGCGGTCTGTATCTCTTTTCCCCATCCCCTCATCAAGGGCTGACGGATTCCCATTGAAAGGGTTGACGTGTAGGCAGGGTCTATGAGAGTTCCCTCTCCATCACTGCCATAACGACTGTTTTCCCAGCCCAGCTCCACCTCAGTACCGCTGGTAAACCGTTTCTGTAGCCCGGTGTTGAATGCAGCAGTCTCCTCCTTCTCTGCCGACCAGCTGTATAAGGAGGCAATCTCTGCGCTGCCGGCTGCAATATCCGCCCACAGCTGGGTGTCAAATCTGCCCTCTGTCCTCAACAACCCACCTTCTGCCGCGACCGCATCTTCCTTCTGCAGTTTAAGGCTGAGGTTGTTGGCCAGGGCTTGCTCAATGGCCATGGCTAACGACAACTCAACACCTTCTGCAGTGCTCGGTTCTGCCGCTTGCAGAACTACAGGCAGCAACAGGAAAAAAAAGAAGAAATAAACCATTGAAAAATGATAGACCTGCTGTTGCATCAGCTCTCCTCCTTCATGGCTGGTTCACCGGCAAGCCAGGGGTAAGGCTTCCAGTATATCCTCCGGATACTCCTGGCTATGACACTTCGAATTTTATCCATTCTTTCAAACAGATAATAGAGGGTGGGCACCACGACCAGGGTGAGAAAGGTTGCAACCACAAGGCCGAAGATAACCACCACTGCCATTGATCGCCACCACTGGCTTGACTCACTGACCCAGGAGATAGTCCAGGAGTGGAAGTCGAAGGATATCCCGGTGACCATGGGAATAAGCCCCAGGATAGTGGTGACGGCAGTGAGCAGTACCGGTCGCAGGCGGGTTGCTCCGGCGAAAAGCACCGCCTCCTTCAGCTCGTACCCCCTTTCCCGTAGTTTGTTGGTGTAATCAATAAGGACAATGGCATTGTTGACCACGACTCCTGCAAGTGAAATCACTCCCACCCCGGTCATGATAATACCAAAGGGAGAGACGAAGAGGGTAAGGCCGAGAAAGGCTCCGCCCAGGGAGAGGATGACAGAGGTCATGATGATAAAGGGCTGGCTGACCGAGTTGAACATGGTCACCAGGATCAGGAAAATAAGAAGCAGGGCAACGAGAAAGGCCTTGGTGAGAAAATCCTCCGATTCCTGCTGGAACTCAAATTCTCCGGTGAACTTGATGGAGTATCCGGGAGGAACGGGCAGCTTCTCAAGAATCTTTGCCGCCTGATCCCTGACCACCGGGCCCGGGATCTTGGTCTCATCGACATTGGCCTTCACCGTCACCACCCGTTCATTGTTGATACGGGTGATGTCCCCTATGGAACCGGCAAAACTGATGGCAGCAATGGTGGAGAGGGGCACCATCTGTCCGGAAGGGGTCGGCAGCATCAGTTCACGCAGGATATCAACCACTTTCCGGTCCTGCTCCTGGAGCTGGATGGTGATGTCATAGTCATCATCCCCTTCCCTGAAAGATGAGACTTCAAGGCCGTTATAGGCGCTTTTCAGGGCAAACCCGATCGCGTCGGTGGTGAGTCCGAAAAGGGCGGCCTTCTGGCGATCAACCAGCACCTGGACGGAAGGGATACCTTCAACGAAGTCATCCCGCACATCTTCCACATAGGGAATCTGAGCGATAATATCTTTTATGTTTTTGGCTAGTTCCCCAAGCACAGCAAAGTTATCTCCGGATATTTCAATGTTTATTGGAGCTCCGGTGGGCGGCCCCTCCTCCTCCTCCTCCTTGGCAATGGTGATCTTGGCACCGGCTATATACTGAACCCGTTTCCTGATTTCAGCCACGGTTTCATGGGATGAGCGGGATCGTTCAGCCAGATCGATAAAGCGGACACCGACATGATTGGGAGTATTGGGCGAAAAGGCGGAACCTCCACCTGCTGAGAGTACAGCCCGCATATAGACATTTTTGATATTTTTCAGATCGCTGGGGCCGTTGTATTCTTCGCCGTCAACTGTTTCATGTTTTTTCGGGGCCAGGGCCATAAACGGAGTGATTAGGGTTTCCGCAGCAGTGGATACCCCGGCAATACTCAGTTCCACCCGTTGTATAACCTGATCAATATAGTCCAGGCCACTGCCTTCGGGGACATCCATGTTGACATAAATACCTTTGGGTTCGATTTCCGGGAAAAACTCAACCGGTTTTTTCAGACCGATCACTAACAGCCATGTCTGGATCATAAGAATAAGGATACAGAAAGAGATCCCAATGGTGCTCAGCGGTGTCCGCAGTGCGCTCTCCAGTATCTTGCTGTATCCAGTGAGCATAAAACCCTCTATTGCAACCGGCCTTTCGACCGCTGCCTGGATTTCCGTCATACTCCTGTCCGCCTGTTCTCCACTGTCCTTCACCTTCATAAACAGTGATGCCATGGCCGGATTGATCACCATGGCCACAAAAAGACTGGAAGAGAGAGTGACGATCAGGGTCAGGGGCAGGTAGCTCATGAATTCGCCCATGATTCCTGGCCAGAAAAGCATGGGGGAAAAGGCGGCAAGGGTGGTGACTGTGGAACCGATCACCGGATACGCCACCTCAGATGTGGCCAGCATTGCAGCCTCGACCCGGCCCACCCCCTGTTCCATGAAGCGATAGATGTTTTCAACTATAACGATGGCGTTGTCCACCAGCATACCCAAGGCCAGGGTCAGGCTGAACAACACCACCATGTTCAGGGTAATACCCATCAAATAGAGAACGATAAAGGAGAGGAGCATCGAAAAGGGGATGGCAAGGCTGACCAGCAGGGCATTGCGGATCCCCAGGGTAAAGAAGATGACGATCAGGACCAGGACCAGGCCGGAGAGGATGTTGTTTTCCAGATCCGCCACCATCATTTCAATGTCACGGGACTTGTCCTGGACCTTGGTGATCTCAGTACCGGAGGGCCAGGTGATGCGGTCTCCAGCAATGATCTCATCTACTGCGTCACTGATACTGATGATATTTTCCCCCGAGCGTTTCTTCACCGAGATATTGACGGCCTCACGGCCATCCAGGCGGGAACGGCTCTTTTCCTCTTTAAAACCATCCACTACCCGGGCAACATCTTTCAGATAGACAGGCTCTCCGTTGTGGGTGGCAAGTACCAGAGTGTAGATCTCCTCCGGGGTTTTAAATTCCCCCGGGACCCGCAGCTGAAAGCGTCCGTCACCAAGCTGAATCGTACCACCTGAAGTATTCTGGTTTTCACTCTGCACCTTCTCCTGGAATGTCCCTATGGAGAGGCCGTAATAGGCAAGTTTCTCCGGAAAGACCTCCACCCTGATTTCACGCTCAAGGCCGCCGGTGACATCGACTTCCAGCACCCCGACAACCCCCTCAATCTCGTCTTTTAGGTCATCGGCGATATCCTTGAGGCAGGGCAGACCACAGGTGCCGGAAAGGGAAAAGACCGCGATGGGCATCTCGGAGAAGTTCACCTCAAAGACAGACGGGTCGTCTTCCAGGTCACTGGGCAGTTCCCCAAGAGCCTCATCAACCTTATCTTTCACATCCTGCAGGGCCTTATCTATATCGGTACCGGTGACAAATTCGATATTGATGGAGGAGAGCCCCTCCCCACTGACGGACTGGATCTTTTTTAACCCGTCCAGCCCTTTTAATTTCTTCTCTATTTCAATGGTCACCGCGGTCTCCATATCTGTGGCTGACACACCGCGATAACTCGTTGAGACAAAGACGTTGGGAATGGTTATATCCGGATCACTTTCCCGGGGCAACACCTGGTAGCAGTAGACCCCGAAGACGATGAGGAGAAGGGCCAATACCAAAACGGTGGTGCTCTTTTTGACGGCGGTATCGGAGACGATCATAGTGTCAATTCCTCCGGATCGGTGATATTTTTGACCACATTGACCTTCAGGCCGTCTTCAATATCGCGGTGACCTTCGATGATAAGCCTGTCTCCGGGCTGCAACCCTTCCGTAATTTCTACCAGCCATTTTTCCATGATCCCGAGGCTGACATTTCGTTTCTCGGCAATCCCGTCACGTTCGACGAAGACAAACTGCTCATCATTCCTCGAGATCACAGAGTAAAAGGGGATGGAGATACCGTTTTTCACCCGTTTTTTGACGATATCGGCGCGGACAAACATACCGGGAAAAATGTTCCCATCACTGTTATCTATGGCCAGCTCCAGTTTGTATATTCTGGCGTAAGTTTCGGGAGATGGCGAGAGATAATGTTTTTCGGCAATGATCTCTTTATTGTCCAGGGCCTGGATGGTCAAGGCAACACGTTCCACCCGTCTCACAGCATTGCGATCCGATTCGGGGATGCCGATAACCGCTTTCAGGCGGTTGATTTCTAAGATTTCGGCAACGGGATCGGCCACAGAGAGGAGCAACCCTTTTTTGGCATAGAGGGTACGGATGACACCATTCATTGGGGCAGTGATGGTACAGCGGGATAGCTGGAGCCTGGCATTTTCCATATCTGCTTTAGCAGTCTGCATTCGGGTTTTCCGGGAATCAAGAGCGGCGATGGGGACCATCCCTTTGGTGTGGAGAGATTGCTCTCGGTCATATTCCGCCTTTTCCAGGTTATAGACGGCCGCCGCACGCTCAAGTGCAATCCGGTAGTCGTCATCCTCAATTCTGGCAATGGTATCCCCCTCCCGGACCCGATCTCCCTCCCTGCAAAGGACCTCGGTAACCGTCCCCCGAATCTTTGCCAGCAACTCCAGCCTGGTCCAGGGCTCAATGGAACCGGACAGGTTTATCCGATCATGAATGGTGGTAGGAACGAGCGTCAAGCTTATAACGTTAACGGCCGGTTTTTCCATACTGACTGCTGAGGCCTTTTCGGCCGTCAACCGATTGCTCTCATTTTTTATCACCCCTATGAGGAAGAGAATCAGTCCGATCATGGCAAAGAGGATAAATCGGGGAATATTGTTCCACAGAAAGTAGACAACTTTTGCCCTTGCTGTTTGGGGAGGACGGGAGACGTTATCCATATCATTCATACCTTCGACCTGCTTGTCTGATGGGTTTGAAGCCCCTCTATAACCTGGGTGAAAAGTCTTCTGAGAGTGGTCTCCGCCTGGTCATAGGGAGTCATTTTCGCATAACAGCTATGGACGAGGATCAGGTAGAGTGCGTAAAAGTGACCGCAGATATCAAGGGGATCCAGTTCTGCTCTGAGTTCTCCCCGTTCCTGGGCTCGGGTAATGATGGGGATAATCATTGCCAGGTAATTCTGTACCGCCTTATCCTGTTGTCCCTGCTGAAAGTTCGGTTTGGGGAAGATCATTTCCTGCATAAAAAGCCTGCCGAATCCAGGATTTTTGGTAATATAGTGAAACTCGGCCATAAAGAAGGTGAGCACCTGCTCCAGGATGGGATCATCCTGATTGCTTTTCCCTGCAAGTTGCTGATGAATGTATTCCATCTCATCTTCGCAAAAGGCATAGAGGATTTCACTTTTGGTATTGAAATACCCGTAGACAGTGCCTTTTCCAATACCTGCTTCCTTTGCAAGTTGCTCTATCGTTGTGTTTTTATAGCCGTTTTTACCAAAGAGCCGGATAGCTGCCTGGAGGATTGCTTTCTTGGTTGTTTTCTTCTTCTCTTCTCTAACTGTGCTCATCGACACATCCCGTTATGAAAAAGTGACTGCGGTCATTTTTTCATACAACGCTTCCCCTGCTGCCGTCAAGAAAAAATGACCGCGGTCGAAATTTCTCTTTGAGTCCGTTTTGCCTATTGCCAGAAGTATGCTTTGCTGCCTTCGCTACTGAGAATGGAATGACATTCCGGGATTAAAAATGAAGCCGAGGAAATTGCTTGAGATTCGCAGAAAGCCGGCAGAACATACTCAATATTTTCCCATAACTACCGGGCATAAATACTTAGCCATCCTAGGTTTGAGGTTTTTACGAGTTTATCATACTTGATCTCACCTTACCTCCAAAGCTCTCAAATCAAGTACTAACAACTCCACCTTAATCATGAGTTAATCGGACGTACCCATTGGAGAGTTCCCCCCGACATGGAAGACAACCACTGCCCCCTGATCACGACTGGCTATCTGACGGGCAGCCTTTGCCGGCACCACCTCATAGCTGTCTCCGGATTTGACAATGGCCAGTAGGCCGCGGCTGAGCTGATCCGCCATTTCATCAGAAACAAAGATCCTCTTTATCTTATTCTTCTCCACAAAGTTGTATGGCTCACCGCGGTCATCAAGCTCCAGCCGATTATTCAGTATAAGCTGTTTGACCTGGGCCTCCTGCTCTCGCTGCCGAGCCTCCTCAGTACGCTGCTGGTTGAGTTCACGGTTACGCGTTGCCTGGGCCACCTGCTCCTCCCGGGCCTTGTTGCTGCTCATCACCTCCGGACTGTTTTTCTTCTTCTTCTGCTGATGACTGCGGTGTTGCTCTAGCTTGGCCTTTTTTGCCTGTTTTTTGTTGACCAGCCCGGCCTTGAGAAGTTGATCCTGAAACGGGTTTCCCATGATTTTTCCTCGTACCACTATTGGACTAACGAATTTTAACGATACCCTTCCCCCACAACAGTTTTTACTCTAACCGACAAACAGGATTTGGAGAATGTATTTCCGGGAAAACAGAGGTGTTTTTCCAGTGTCCCGACTTCTCTCTTTTCAATGAGATTAAGCTTGCAGCGTCCAGACTAGCATGCTAAGAACTCCACCCTTTCAAGGAGAAAACGATTGGAGATTACTATATGATTCACCTGACAAACATCAGCAAGCAGCATGGCAGCCAGATTCTTTTCACCGACGCCAGCCTTCAGATCCTGCCCGGCATCCGCACCGGCCTTGTTGGCCCCAACGGTGCCGGTAAAAGTACCATCTTCCGCCTGATCACCGGTGAGGAGGAGGCGGATCGCGGCGAGATCTCCTGCTCCAAAAAAACGGTGATCGACTATTTTTCACAGGAGGTCGGCGATATGGCTGGCCGCTCTGCCCTGGAAGAGACCATGTCCGCCGTGTCCGAAGTTGTGGCCCTGGCCAAAGACATCCAGGAGATGGAAGCCGCCATGGCTCAGCCCATGACCGACGATGCACTGGCAGCCCTGCTGGAGCGCTACGGCAATGCCCAGGAGGAGTTCGAACACCGGGGCGGCTATGACTTAGAGACTCGGGCCCAGTCCATACTCACAGGGCTGGGTATTGGACCGGATGAGTATAACCGGCCGGTGGAATCCTTCAGCGGCGGCTGGAAGATGCGCATCGCCCTGGCCAAGATCCTCACCATCAACCCCGATGTCCTGCTCCTGGACGAGCCCACCAACCATCTGGATATCGAGTCCATCCTCTGGCTTGAAGAGTGGCTGAAAAATGAATTCAAAGGTGCCTTGCTCATGACCAGTCATGACCGGACCTTTATGAACTCCATTGTCTCCCGGATCATCGAGGTGACCAACAAAACAGTCACCACCTACGGCGGCAACTACGATTTCTATCTCCGTGAGCGGGAAATCCGCCGGACAAATCTGCTGGCCAGCTTCCGTCGCCAGCAGGAGATGCTGGCCAAGGAGGAGGATTTCATCGCCCGCTTTGCGGCCCGGGTCTCCCATGCTGCCCAGGTGCAGTCACGCATTAAAAAGCTGGAAAAGATCGAGCGTATCGAACTCCCCCCGGAACAGAAGATCATGCGCTTCGAGTTTAGCGATCCTCCCCGCAGTGGAGACGACGTGGTGGCCATGGAAGGTCTGAGCAAGAGCTGGACTCTTGAGGATGGGAGTGAGAAAAGGGTCTTCAGCGGAGTTTCCGGCATGATCCGGCGCCAGGAAAAGATTGCGGTTATCGGGGTCAACGGCGCCGGCAAATCCACATTCCTCAAAGTCCTGGCCGGCAAGACCGAACCGACCAGCGGCACTGTCACTCTCGGTGCCAATGTGGCAGTGGGCTATTTCAGCCAACACTCCATGGACGTACTCGATGGCAGGAGAAGCGTATTTGAGACCGTGCAGGAAGTCATGCCCCAGGCCCACATCGGAACCATCCGCAATCTGTGCGCTGCCTTTCTCTTCCAGGGCGATGACGCCGACAAACGCATCAGCCAGCTCTCGGGCGGCGAAAAAAGCCGGGTGGTTCTGGCCACCTTCCTGGCCCGCCCTCTCAACTTTCTGATTCTGGATGAGCCCACCAACCATCTGGACATGCAGTCCCGTGAGATCCTCCTTGAGGCACTGAAGAGGTTCACCGGAACCGTCATCCTGGTGAGCCATGACCGCCACTTTCTACACTCCCTGGTGGATCATGTCATGGAAATGGACCAGGGTGAAATGCGTCTCTATGGCGGTGACTACGGCTATTATCTTCGAAAATCGACAGCCTTGAAGGCTTAATTGTGCTGTTGCTTTTTCCTTCGAGACCTGCAGAATGATAAGGAGTAGGACATCTATCATACCTTGGGTCTGCAGCCCCGTCTGCTGGCCCCTCTGGTCGGTCGCTATGTTTGTTGGACCATGAAAAAAGAGGAAAAGCGCATGGCCGCCGGCTGGACTCTTGAACCAGAAACTTTCCTGGAAAAAAACAGGCTGCCCTGACAGAATCGGCTGCCAGAACAGCCATAAGTATTTCTCCAATGGAATCAATACGCATCCAGGATCTGGCAGGCCTCAAGCAACCAGCCACTCTCAACGGGAGCTCCTGACAGGGGTTGCTGCATCCATGGCTACCTGACTGGATGAAAATTGGGAGAAGACCACTGGGACGAAGAGCTGCTTTTTAAGGTGCATACAATCCTGGAACAACAGGTATGGCGGAATTTTTCCGGAGGGAGAGACTAAAGGGAATCTTGAAACTTATGAAAGGTAAGATAGCATGAGAGACAAAAATACAGAAAACCCGTTTCCAATTTTATTCTCGCCTACTGTCTGTCTTTCTGGGAAGGGTGGCAACGGCTACAACCGTTTATCGGGAAGGCAACCGTCATGTGACAGGTGCCGCAGTACATGCCATAGAGAATTTTTTCCTTATCAAAAGCCACTGTGCCCATCTGTTCCACTGTAAAAATATCCGGATGACAATTTGCGCAGTCCAGCCACTTGATATGCACTTCATGGGAAAAATGTACCTGGACTCTGGGTACCCGCGTTGTCCAGCGCATATCCTTCTTCAAATGTTCTGGCAGGGGCATTGAAGATGCAGAATCCTCCAGACTTTCCAGAGAATTCCTGGGGGTAATCACTCCGCTCTGTATCGCCTCTACCCAGTTCACCCCATCTCCGTATTTTTGTTCACTCTTGGTATTCACAGCAATATTATTGCTCTTATATTGGCCCTCATCATCAACAGGAACATGACAGAGATTACATGCATAGTTGACATGGAAGGCTATTTCGCCATTATGACAGGCTCCGCAGTATCGCCCATCCAGGTAATCCTCCCTGGTAATACCACTTTCACCCTTCTTCATACTGAATTCCAACTCCAGATGGCAGACCCGGCAGGTAAACTGAGCCCTGTGAATGCGGTGTGAAAAAACAACCGGATCCATATTATTTTTGACACTGCGATCATGGAATACCAGGTCCCCGTATCGTTCCGGATCTCCCTGATACAGGGACATATCCAACAGTGCAGACAGCTCTGTTCTGGATACAGATGCTGTGTTGTACGTTTTCCTGTAAACAGGACCTCCCTGGTCAGTCGGTGCGGTACGTGACAGAAAGTTATCAAAACTTATCTGTGAATCACCACTGCAACCAAAAGAGATCAGTAGCAACAGAACAAGCAGTCCGGCCACGGAACATCTTCCCCGTTTCCTGTTCAAAAACTGAGCGAACGCTTTATACATCCAGCTGAATGACACCTGCTCTATCATTATTTACTTGATAAATTCGTAAAAATTTCGATTTCCGATGGATAAGTGAAAAGCTTCATATTGGAGGCGTGCAATTTTTCTATCATTTCGGCGTACATACGGTACGTCGCAATGATAGAAAAATTGTAATAACGAACAAGATGAAGAGTTTTCACGACGCCATCTTACTTGAGACTTACGGGTTTACTGTGGCAACGTGAACAGTCATTGATGGGAAAGGCGACTGTGCCGTGGCAGCGGCCACAGAATTTCCCACCAATAATTTCCTTCATTGTCATCTCCGTTTTTCCTGTTTCAATGGCAAAACTTTCCGGATGGCACATACCGCAGCCATTCCAGACAACATGTTTGGAATGAGAAAAAATAATATCAGGTAAGCCCGGTAATTTTGGTGTTCTGGGTTCATCGCGCCTGTTGATGACCATTGTGCCTTGATCAAAGCTGACACTTGGCAGGCTATCTATGGGATTAATTTTCCCTTCAGCCTCAGCTTTCATCCAATCAATTTTATTTCCATACATGGAGGGAGGCATGGTTTTTCTGAACTTAAAAAAAGCATTTTTGGCCTGACGAATTGATTCCTTCTGATGAATCTTATCCTTGGGATGGCATTTGGAACATTCCTTGACTGCAAATGTATCTTTGCCATTATGGCAGACCCCGCAGTAGCGCCCGTCACGATTATCCTCTTCCAGGATACCAGTTTCACCTGGTATCTGCGAAAATTCAATGTCCACATGACAGAGACGGCAGGTGTATTTGTCACGGTGAGTCCAGTGGCGAAAGGTGACGGGCCTCACCATGTTATCCTTACTGAACTGTCCCATCTCAACATCACCATATTGATGGCTTTTCGCAACCGCCGCCGCATCATCAGCCTGGATGAACAGGAAAAGTGCCATGAGAATCGTGAGACCTGGCCGGAAAAACATGGATAAACACCTTTTCATTTTTTTCTCCCTTATTATTTTTTAATCAATGCGTAACTGGGATTCATTCCAGGAGCTTGTCCGAGAATAGACATTTTTTCTCAAATCGAGGCATCTGTGAAAAATAAGCACAGGCATATACATAATATTCCGAGCATTATTTTTCACAAGCAACGAAGAGTTGGGGAAAAAGGGCATTTTCGGTCAGGC
>JAIPEF010000086.1 GCA_021737265.1 Desulfocapsa sp.
TCAAGACCGGTGGCTTACGCACACCGGCTATAATACCTGACCCCTTCGGGGCCTCCGACACCCATACCTGCGGATGAGCAACTTATGGGTAAAGAGCAGAGCTAGTACAGCGTAACCCAACAACCCTTATATCTTCTCATCGAAGTCATCCTCGAGGGAGTAATCGGGGATCCAGAGCGGAGCTAAATTCCTGGATACCCGATAACTCCACTCGGGTATGACGGACGAACCCAAAACGGCACATTAAGGTTTACGCTGTACTACCATATCACATTGTAACAGTAAATTCGAAATACAATTGAAACGATGGTGGATTTAATTGACCGGATCAGGATGAAGATTAAGGGAAAATGAGGCAGTGAGGCGAGTTTCTTTTGTGCTGTGGCCGCCCCTGATGACGCAGTACCGATGGGTTACAGCTTGTAGCGTAGGGAAAGAAAAGAATTGCTTCCGCATAATTCTGCTTACTGCAGCAGTTCCTGTAATAAGGTTTTAAAATGGGAAAGATCGACCGCCAAAATTTCAATTTCCACCTGGGTAAGGTCATAAAATTCCATAATCTGCTCATCACTCAACGAATCCACTCCGGTATCAAGAATCAGAATTTTATTGTACCAGCCAAGATTGAGCCGGGCGTCGGTGACTGACCACTGCCCGTCAGCAATGGATTGATTGATCATTCTGATCCAGGCTGGAGTCATGAGTGAGGTTCGATTTTTTTGCAGTTCTCCGGCCAGTTCCTCGCCGATCAGCATGTCGATACAGTTTTTTGCCTGGGGGATTTTGCCGCCGCAGTCTTTAACCACTTCTGATATATCACGTTTGCAGTTACACTCTTTGCCGACAAGAAAACGAACCTCTTTTCCCGTTGCAGAAACTTTTGCAATGTTTTCCAGCAGTTCTTCTTCCATCCGTAACGGGTTGTTGTGGATGGTGTAATGCATGTAATTGATCTGGGGAACTTGATTGAGTTCTCCAAGAACGCTTTCCAGTTCTTTACGAAAGATGGGACATGCGATAAGGCATTTGTTTCTACTCTTTTCCATGTTTGAATTTGAATCCGGGATAGAGTTGTCAGCTAATTGATTCTGCACATCGAAGACTCCGCCGGTTCTTTGTTCGCGTCACAGTATGCGCCTGCACCCCTGTTGCTCCCGAAAGGCTTGTCAAAAACCTATGGTTTGCCGACATGAATATTTATTCT
Source organism: Desulfocapsa sp. (assembly GCA_021737265.1). Classification (GTDB taxonomy): domain Bacteria; phylum Desulfobacterota; class Desulfobulbia; order Desulfobulbales; family Desulfocapsaceae; genus Desulfocapsa. Next base: position 1,205 of record JAIPEF010000086.1, read on the forward strand.
CCCCCCACGATAAGATACTTCAACGGGTAAAAGAGTGACAGTCCTGTAAAGACGACAAGGGACGAGAGCAGCAACATGCGGAAACGCCTCTGGAAGTTGGCGATGGCTGTTCCAAGCTCGGAATACGAGGAGAATATACCAGCAAGGAGAGTAGCCATCCCTGAAAAAGAAGCGAGATAAAGGCTGATAAAGAGCGGGTAACCAATAAAATTATATTCTGTGTGCAGGAGACAGAAAGGACAACGATGATGGGGCATGGCATACACGTACGGAGAGACAAAGGTTGTGACAATCCACAAACCTGCCGGGAAAAGTAAAAAGGAGCCTATGGCTGTAAAAACCCGGGAAAACCGAAAATCACGCCATGCTGCCAGAAAAAGAAAGAGACAACCACAATAGAAGAGTATGACACTGGTAAGTGAGGCCATCTCCTTTGACAATCCGGGAAGGCCCACATTCGGCTTTTGAAATACCACCCCACAGCAGGAAGTGATAATATCCGGATGTACACCCTGCAGAAACAAGGTCTGAAAAGTTATATCAGCAAGCAGTAAAGGACAGAGGAACAGCAGATATACGTTTTTCAACCGTACCAGTGGGTAATCAGGGGAACAAATATCCAGGCGGTGGATCACAATCCAGAAACCATAGAAAAAGACAGAGACAAGTTTCAAGCCAAGGACTTTCATCCCGTATCCGTTTGCCAGGAAAGAACCGGTTGCACACATGGCACCGGGAAGGAGAGAGGCAAAGGAATCGGCTGCAATGACCAGCAGGAAAAGGGAAAAAATCTGGAAAAAAAGGCCATATTCCATAAGAGTGGAAGAGAGCCAGATTTCACTCTCCAAACGGATCTGCAAAGGGGTGTCTGCAGATTGATCCCAGAACCTAACCACCCGCACACCGGTAAATGCGGCTCGCAATGTCACAAACAGGACAAGGAGACTGGTTATAAAAAGACCCATGGACCATGATGTTATGAGCATGGCGGCCCACCGGACACAATGCATCCATCCTTCAAGTCAATGACTCTGTCGACCACCGGATGTTCCGTAACCAGAGGATCATGGGAAGTAAGAACAATGGTCTTCCCATCCTTACGTAAGTCAACAAGGTAGTCCATCAATTCATGGCTGCGGCTGGAATCCAGGTGCGCTGTGGGTTCGTCGGCCAGAATAATAGGTGGATCGAGAATCAGAGCCCTGGCGATGGCCAGTCGTTGCAGTTCGCCACCGGAAATCTGGGAAGCCTTGAATTTTTTTCTATGGATGATACCAAAACGTTCCATCAGGGGCCGTGCCCGCTGTTTCTGCTGGGAAGGGCTTATCCCCAATGGCAACAGGGGTAAAACAATATTTTGCTCTACACTCAAGCGGGGCAATATATTAAAGTGCTGAAAGATAAACCCTATGGTTTCACGGCGATGGCGGGTGAGATATTCATCGGGCATCCTCTGCAACTGAAGTCCGCCCACCGCCGCTCGGCCACTGGTTGGCCCAAAGACACATCCCATGAGGCAGAGCAGAGTGGATTTGCCGCTCCCTGAAGGGCCGCGCAGACAGACAACTTCTTCAGGATCAATCTCCAGGTTGATATCCTTTAAGGCGTGGACTTCATTCTCCTGGCCCTGGTTGTAAAATTTGTGGACATCGCACAGCTCAATTTGAAGGCCCCGTTTCAGCTCTGTTGTTGGTTTTTCATTCTTCATGAGAAATGTGGGCTACACCACGGAGTCGGCACGAACAATACTTGCCCGCCATGCAGGAATAATGGTTGCTGCGAGATACGGCAGAGCGGAAAAGGAAAAGAGCAGCAAAATATCCCGCCCCTGAATAAAAGGAACGATGTCAAAAGAGGGCCGGAGGACCGACCAGCCGAGAAAAACAAAGCGGAACAGGCCGCCGTCAAAGAAAAGGATATGGGCCCAGGCAAGGCTTACCCCCAGTCCAAATGCACAGCCTGCGGTGGCAAGAGACTCATAAAAGCGAAGGCGCATGATATCCCTTGTCTGCCAGCCTAGTATCTTCAATATTCCAACTTCCTGCTTATCTTCCGTTGAAAAACCAAGGGCCTTGTCAAATGCCAGAATAACAAAAGCAGCCAGGGAGGCCAGCAGGCATACGGCACCAAATCCGGAACGGAAGCTGAAAACAGCCTCATAGGTCTTGCGAATCTGCTCAGCAGTTATTACTCTGCTGCCGGGAATTGTCTCTGCTATTTTTTTAGCAATGGTTGGGATCTCAGTGGGATTTCCCACTTGAATCAGCAGGTCCGTGAGTTCATGCTTCTCCATGGCAAACAGGTCCCTCGCGTCGTCAATGGACATGACAATGAGGTCGGCGGTGAGCAGGTTTGTTGACTCCCGGAACACGCCAACCCGCTGCAAAGATATCCGGCTGAGGTCGGGTCGAAAAAGGGAAAAGCTGTTTCTTTCCTGCAGGTCGAGGTTGCTGATAACCGCACTTCCAAGAACCACTTCTGCTCTCTCACCCGCTACCGGGTATCTTCCTGAAACCAGGAGGGATTCGAGCAGGGGATCTGCTGCCGGAGTACTGCTGCCGATAACCGTATAGTTTGCGCCATTTCTTTCATCAAAATAGTATCCCCATACTCGTGGGCTCATGTTACTGATTCCAAAAACGGAATCCAGATGTGCAACACTTTCCTCCGCCAGTGGTATCTGCCTGCCGGCTGAAAGCTGCTGCACGGTAATATCCGGTACCGTGGCAAGAAGCAGTTCCGCTGTTCTCGTAAGGGACGCGGCCATAAATTGGAAAGAGGCCAATAAAAAGATCACCCCGGAAAAAATCAGAAAGACACAGAGGTGCCTTCCCTTTTTCTGCCAAAGGGAGCGGAGGCCGTAATCGAGAATATTTAATTGCTTCTGAAGAGGAGGGCGCATGAAATTTACCTGCCCACCACTGCAACAGGCAGGATAAAAGAACCACTGGGGAAATGTTCAATGGAACCCGGGTGATCCATAAAAGGTGCGACAGAATCAGTAACGGCGGGATGTCGTGTGTAACGGGCTTCGGTGCTGAGGGCAAGATCTGTGAGGCCGAATGTTCCAACCAGCCGCTGCTGCGAGGACAGCTTCGTCTCGAGGTCTTTCTTTTGATACCTGTTTGCTGCCCAGAACAGAGTATCAACCAGGATAATGACAGCGATCAAACTGAAAAGAAGAGCTGAAGGACGCATAAGAACTCACTTCATTTTTTTTTCATCATTTTCATCTTATGTCCCTTTCGCATTGAATCAATATGCTCAGGGGTGATTTCTGAGAAAGCAAGAATCTCTCTTCCCTGATGGTCTTTTAAAAAATTTTGTGCAGCGGCCTCTGTTGCAAAGGGAATCAATTCGTATCCCATGGGACCCAATACATCACTTCCCAGAACAAAGTGGGCTGTCTTCCCATCGATCCATTTCTGGCTGTAATAGTCTCTTACCCCCACCTCGGCAATTCCTGTTTCTGCTGCTCCTCCAAAATCTTCTGGGGCAAAAAAATAGGCCATCATATCTTTCACCCCGTCAAAATAGAGAACGTTATCAGTCTCAATGGTCAAAGTGGCCAGCCACTGGGGATACTTGGCAACAAACATCCCGCAAACCGGGCACCTCGTCCCGGCGTCAGGAGTATTACCGTTCGTTTGAGCTGAATGCACAGATGCAAACAGGAAAATGATACAAGCCGTGACTATATATATATGGTGTTTCATAGCCCCTCCTTTTTAGTGCCTTCCAAAATAGATGGCGTCGTAAAAACCTCAAATTTTGTTGATCCGCCAGCCATCATAGGTATTTCCCTAAGATTTCAGAGAATTCAGCCTCTCCAACACCACCTAGAATGGCGGTGAGGATCGTTCCGTCGGGAGCAATGAAAATAGTCTGGGGGACAATTTTTACATTATATTGAGCGCCAAGAGCAGCTCCGCCCACACCTATTACCGGAAATACAATATCAAGCTCAGCAGCAAAGGATTTTATTTCTTCCATAGGCTCCGGACCGGTATTCACATAAAGCATGCGTAACCCTTTGCCATTATACTTGGTAAAGTACTGGTTGAAAATCGGCGTATCCGCCCGGCAATATTTGCAGTCGGTGGACCAGAATCTCAAGATTATCGGACTCCCTTTCCAGTCGCTCAGTTGAATGGTTTCCCCGGTCAAACTGACTGCAGTAAAATCCGGAGCCTTGTCACCCACTGCCAGAGGTTGCTTTTTACCTTCTCCACAGGCAGAAGAGAACAAAACAAAAAACAGCAAGAGTGAAATGAATTTCCCTGACATTTATCGTTCCCGTAATCGACCATTTTTCATGTTGAGCACCCTGAGTGCCTTATGTCCACTGGCAAGTTGGGAGTTGTGGGTAACAATCACAAAGGTCGCTCCCTGTTCATGACGGCGATAAAAGAATTCCATTATCTCGTTTTCGGTTGTTTCATCCAGGTCTCCGGTAGGTTCATCGGCTAGAACTATCTGCGGGTCATTCATAAAAGCCCTGCCAATAGCCACGCGACGCTGTTGTCCCCCTGAAAGCTCTGCCGGAAAACAGTTGCGTTTGTCTGCAATACCTACTTCTTCCAGTAAGGCATCAGCTTTTTCACTGCCCCCTCTTCGTGTTCTTCCAAAGCTCAGGGGTAAAAGGAGGTTCTCATGGACAGTGAGAGTCGGAATCAGGCTGGCGAACTGGAAAATAAAACCAATGGTTTCATTGCGAACCCTGGATATTTCAGTATCGGAGCCGGCCCAGACATCTTTGCCACGAATCAAAATATTTCCCCTGTCCGGCATGGTTAAGCCTCCTATAAGGCTCAACAAGGTGGTCTTGCCTGATCCGGAATGGCCGAGAATGGTGAGAAAGTCATTCTCAGAAATATCGAGATTGATGTCATCGGCAGCCAGTACCGGTTGACTGTCTACCATATAGTGTTTCTGTAATTTCTGACATGAAATAAGCATTATTAGAGTTACCTGTATTGATTATGTCTGTATTGTTCCATTGTGCTATTATAATCTTTTCCTGTCCAGATAATTTTCGGAATAGTTCTTTTTCTTTATTTTTTTCATTTTTTGTTTGACAGACCACCCCCACATAGTGGTACAGTAAGTAACCGTTATCTGTATCCGTTGTGGAGCCAGAAAACACCCTTTCTGTTTTTTTTTAAGGAGCAAAGCCAATGATCAGATCTAGAAGAACTCTCCTGAGTTCAGCAGTAGCGGGAACCATGTTTATGTCATTTGCCCTTGGTGGAGCGGCACTTGCCGAGAAATACGAAGCCAATATGTATGTCGCTGGAATGGGAGGCCATTTTGCAGATGCCAAAGTGATTATTGACCCTTCTAAAGAGACGCCAATTACCATCACCACTCTGAACAAATTAGATATCGGTGACGGTGCAACCCATCCTACTCATGATGCCCGTATAGACGCCAAGGATCGCAACATTCTCTACTGGTCAACGTATAAACTGGACAAAGATGCGGGGGGAGTGACCCATATTGGTAAGAGCGATCTTTCCACTGGAAAAGTACTCAAGGATATGGAGGTTAAAACTCCCGAGAATGTCATAAATACGGCGAAAATGTACTGTGGATCGGGACAGACGGATTTATCTTACATGCCTGTAACCATGAGTAAACCAGGGTATCTTACTGTAGCCGACAAAAATACCATGGAGGTTAAACACCAGATATTCTTCGAGGGAACAGATGCGGACCCCGGCGTTCCTTACAAATATATCCACGGCACCACCTCTCCGGATGGAAGTGAGTATTTTCTCACCTTTAACGAATCAGACGCCCCTGCCACTTCAAAAGATTACGGCAACACTGTGGGGAAAATGCACATGGTTGTCCTTGATTCTAAAGCCCTGGAGCAGGGAAAGATAAAGGTGCTGAGAAAAGGCATTGCCACCGGCAACAAAAAAAGTACTGTCTCTTTTCGCCAATACTATTCACCGGATGGAAAATATATTGCCAATGCCACTGGAGACATTCTTTACATCATAGATGCCAAAACTCTGAAGGTACTGGATGCGGAAACAGCACAGCCACTGGATCAATTTCATGACGGCATGTTTACTCCGGATTCAAAGTATGTCATAGTTACTTCACGGGCCAAACGCATCAAACCGGGTGTGACCCCAAAAGATCCCAAGAAACCTGCTGATACCGAATTTCTCATGGATGGCACCCTTATGGTGTATGACATGAAAGCCGGGGCCTTTACCGGAAAAGCTACATCTGCCTGTCTTTCCTGTCACGATGAAGAGCTCGGAACCGGCGAAGATGCCGTACACGCAATACTCTGTGGTCTTGATGCCAACTGGAAATAAGGAAGGCAGCACAGTCATTCTCCTCCGAACCCCCTCTCGGGGGTCGGAGGTTCTGCTTTTATGAGTCGTCAGAAATCCCTATCACTCCAGCAACTGGCCTGGAAAAATGTCAGCCGAAAGATCTTTCGCAACATTGTCCTGGTGCTGGCCGTTGCCCTCCTCGTTGCCCTCCTTGTTTTTGCCCTGCTCTTCAACAAAGCGGTTGAAGATGACCTGGAGATGGCCAATAAACGCCTGGGCGGCGATATTGTTCTCGTTCCCATTGAAGCACAATCAAGTGCCGAAGAATTCATCCTCGAGAGTCGTGAAAAGACCTTTTACATGGATGATTTCCTGCTGGATGTTCTGGCAGATGTGGAGGAAATTGAATCCATAAATTCACACACCTATCTGGACACCCTGGATGCCGGGTGTTGCTCCATAGATCAGGGCCAAGTCATTGTTTTCGAACCTGAATCTGATTTTATTATTTCACCATGGCTGACACCGGACAGCAAAAGTGAGCTGCTGGACAATGAGGTCTATGTCGGGAATTATGTTCATGAATATCTGGGCCTGATCGACACGGCCTCCCTTTTTGGTGCCGGAGTCAAAATCGTGGGGCACCTGGAATACACGGGAACCGGTCTCGACCGGGGTATCTTTATCCGCAAGAGGGATATTGATAAACTCACGGAACAGGCTCTGGGAACCTATAAAAAAGGAACCATCTCTATTATCTTTATCAAGGCAAAAGACGGCGTTGACGTCGATACTCTGGTTGCGAAAATCAGAAATATCAACCCCCGTATCGGCATAATGACCACTGGTTCCATCGGCTCTGATGTCCGGAACACATTGAATGATATCCTCAGAATTTTTAGTGTTACCATTTTTATTTCCTCCCTCCTTTCCATCCTCCTCGCCTGGTCTACGTTTTCAGCCATCGCAGGGGAGAGAAAACGGGAAGTGGGCATCCTGCGTGCCATCGGTGCCCGCAAAAGTCATATCATCAGGATGTTTCTTTCAGAAGCACTCATCTTATCTATTGCCGGCGGTCTGGTGGGCATTGTCCTCGGCCATCTTCTCATCTCCTACCTGGGCGTAGACTTTCATCTTCTCAGCAGTATAGGTGCGGTGTCCAACCTGAGCCCAACATCTGTTTTTGTTTCACTCATTGGCCTGGGGATCGGCTGTCTGGTCTGTTTTAGTGGGGCTTTATTCCCCATAGCCCGTCTCGCCGGACTTGAGCCACTGCTGGCCATTAAAGAAGACTCTTGACTGTGACGGCGTCGTATTTATCCCCCTCAAGTGAGGACTGAAAAGAGTACCCTTTTTTCGGGTGAAAACTCTTCATCTGCTTCGCAAGCGTATCGGGGTCTCGCAAGCTGCTTGCTTGTGAGAGTTCTTACATTGCTTTCCATTGCAGCTGCAGCACTTTTCTGGTCTTGCTGGTGATGCGGTAATCATGATTGATACGAAGGCCGATAATGGCAATGATTGTGTCGCGCTCAAAGAGTACGGGAAACTGGTCCCGATCCATTGCTGGAATTTTCCGGTCACTCAAAAAACTGGAGATTTTTTTTTGGCCTGGTGCGCCTAAGGGGTGAAAGCGTTCACCCGGTTTAGAGGGGCGAAGGGTGAGGGGAAAGTTGAGAGTTCCTGCATCAAGGAGCAGAAGGTTGGTTTGTTCAACTGTCTCTGGTGAAAGGGAGCTTTCCTGGATCAGCAGTTCATGCTGCAGTTCCGGAACAGGATATTTCCCCGGACAGGGAATAGTAAGTGGGGAAAAGTGCTTTTTTACAAGTGCTGATCCGCGGTAGCCTTTTTCCGGCGAGGGAAAATGAAAGAGAATGACACCCGGTTGTCTGATTGCCCGTAGACCTTTCGAGAGGTGAATTTCACTGCTTTTTTGGGCAGTGGAAAGTTGCAGCAGGCTTTCAATTTTCTTAAAGGAGGGCCTGGATGCCATTTGCCAGCAGATTTTTTCAAGGATTCTTCGTTGGATGGCGGGGTGGATCTGTGAGAAGAGCGACAGCTTGAGTATTAGTTGTTCGCCGCTCTGCTGCACCATTTTCTGATAACCCTCTTCTGTTAATCCACTGAGGAGACCATCTTCTTCCCGTAAAATGGATGCTGTCTGTAACAGTGTCTGCCGTATTGATCTGTTATATTCGCTCTCAAGCTTAGGCAGGAGGTCCCGGCGAATTCTGTTTCTCAGAAATCTTCTGTCTGCATTGGAACTGTCCTCGCAGAAGGGGATGTTTTGCGTTTTGAGAAAATTAAACAGGGTCTCTTTTGTCTCCTGGAGCAGGGGGCGGATAATGTTTCCATGGTGAAGGTTCATGCCGGAAAGACCGGTGCTGCCACTTCCACGGATCAGGCGGAGGAGAACCTCTTCGGCTTGGTCATTTGCTGTGTGGCCCACAGCAATGGCCTGCGCCTGGAACTGGCTGCGGATTTTTTCAAGGACTTGGTAACGAAGATTGCGTGCGGCTTCTTCAAGGGAGCATCTCTTTTGTTCCTTTTCGTCCTGGACATTGACTGGAACCGTAATAAAGTCGGCGGAGCAGATTGCAGCCTCTCTTTGGACCAGCTTGATTTCTGCGTCGGTTTCCAGTGGGCGCAAGCGATGATCCACGTAGACAGCAATGCGTTTGCTGCCTGGAAAAAGGGAGGAGAGGATGTGTAGAAGGCATACGGAGTCAGGGCCCCCTGAGACAGCAATGATGATTGGTTCATTCCCTCGAAGAAGGGATGAGGTGACGATAACACGGTTGATGCGTTCCAGCAGCGCCTTGTTAGTAGCTGTGAGCTTATTCATCAAAAAACCTCCACTTCCAGTGGAGGACCCTAAGAGGTTCAACCGTTCCTGCGTGAATTATTCAGAAACTGGTGCTGATTTCCTGGATGCCCGATAACTCCATTCGGACATGACGAGCTCAGCCGGCCTGCCATAATTCTCGATCGCTCCGGTCATTCCCACATGTTTTAAGTGGGAATGACCGGAGGAAAGTATTCTTAGATGAAGGACTCCTGGTCAATGGGGAGTATTCATTTTTTCGCCCCCTTCAAGGGGGCTTCCTGAGGCCTCCCGCTCTGCGGGAGGAGCATCACTGTTTTCTTTTTACTTCAGGAAATGCTCATCCGCTACTCTTTGACGGCAGACAACAGGCTTTGGATGGAAGCCTTGGCATCTCCAAAAAGCATCATGGTGTTATCTTTAAAGAAGAGTTCATTTTCAATTCCAGCAAATCCGACGTTCATGGACCGTTTGAGCACAACCACGGTCTGGGCCTTGTCCACTTCAAGGATGGGCATGCCGTAGATGGGGCTCCCTGGATTCGTTTTAGCTGCAGGGTTCACAACGTCATTGGCACCAATGACCAGTACTACGTCAGTGGTTGAGAAGTCGTCGTTGATATCTTCCATGGCATAGAGCTGATCGTAGGAAACGTCGGCCTCGGCAAGCAGCACATTCATATGACCGGGCATACGGCCGGCAACGGGGTGAATGGCGTAACGAACCTCAATACCTTCCCCAGAGAGATAATCACCGAGTTCGCGGGTCACATGTTGTGCCTGGGCGGCTGCCATGCCGTATCCGGGAACAATGATCAGTGAATCCGCATTTTCAAGGGCAATGGCCACATCTTCCACATCAAAACCTTTCATGGAGCCTGCAGGTCCTTCACCTCCATCGGCTACAGAATCATCAACCGCGCCGAAGGCACCAAAGAGGACATTGGCAAGGGAGCGGTTCATGGCATCACACATGATCTTGGTGAGGAAGAGGCCTGATGCGCCAACAAGAGAGCCGACAATAATCAGCGCATTGTTGTTGAGGGCAAATCCTGTCATGGAGACCGCAAGGCCGGAGTAGGAGTTCAGGAGTGATACGATAACCGGCATATCAGCCCCGCCAATGGGGATAACAGCAAGAACACCAAGACCCAGGGCCAGAATGATAATGGCGTAGAACGCAAAAACATTTTCCGGGTTCTGGAACACTGTATAGGCAAGAAAGAGGGTGAGAACCACAATGGCTCCGTTGACTACCTGTTGGAACGGGTAGGTAATGGGGCGGGTTGAAATAAGTCCCTGCAGCTTTGTGTAAGCGATGATGGAACCGGTAAAGGTCAGGCCACCGATAATGATGGAGAGCAGCAGGGTGATCAAAGTGAAATTGGCAAATGCTCCGGTATGGCCGTTAAACTCAGCCATGGCAACCAGTGCTGATGCTGCACCACCGCAACCATTAAACAGGGCGACCATTTCCGGCATGGCGGTCATTTCCACTTTTATCGCCACATAGCCACCGATGGCGGCACCGATGGCGATGGCAATGATGATCATGGTATAACCGAACATATCCGGACTGGCGAGGGTGGCAATGATGGCCACCCCCATTCCGGTCATGGACAGTTTGTTGCCGAGTTTGGCCGTGGCCGGAGAACTCAGATTTTTGATACCGAGCATGAACAGTACGGCTGATATCAGATATACAAAATCGATAATGTTGACAGTAGACATAACTTAACTCTCTTAGTGGGTAACCTTCATCAGCACACCATCTTCGACCGTTTGAGTATTGTCGCATAGCTTAATACTATTACGCCAATACCCAAACGAACGAACCTGGAGCACTGCTAAAGAGTTACGTTCCATGTTATATAGTGTTATTCTTGTAGTAAGTGTAATTTGTTATCCAGCTGCTATTGCTTTTTCTTCCGTGCTTTTTTCTTGAACATCTGCAGCATCCTGTCCGTTACCATATATCCGCCGACCACGTTGATGGTGGCAAATATGACGGCGAAAAACCCAAGCATGGATTCGGCGTCAATGGCTTCCGGCCTTCCGGTGGCAATTAATGCACCGAGGATGGCAATACCGGAAATTGCATTTGATCCGGACATGAGCGGAGTGTGTAGAGTTTGAGGCACTTTTGAGATAAGCTCGGCCCCTGCAAAGCAGGCCAGTACAAAAATAGTCAAACCGATGATGATTGTTCCTGTATCCATTTTTTTCTTCTCCTTAACCGGCCATAAGTGACTTGGTCAGTTCATGAATGACCTCGCCATCTTTGGTGACCAGTGATCCACTGGTGATTTCATCTTCCATATCCATTTTGAAGCCGTTTTCGTCACAGAGGTGGAAAAGGAATTTCTCTATATTCTTGGAAAACATCTGCGAGGCATGAAAAGACATGGTTGAAGGCAGGTTGGCATGACCGATGACCTGTACCCCATGGACAACCGTGTTTTCTCCAACCGTGGTAACTGCACAGTTACCACCCATCTCAGCAGCCAGATCCACAATGACGGATCCGGGTTTCATGGACTTGACCTGCTCTTCTGTAATGAGAATCGGAGCTTTTCTGCCGGGGATCAGGGCTGTGGGAATAACCACGTCTGATTTGGCAATATGCTTGGAGATCAGCTCCGCCTGTTTTTTCTTATACTCATCGGACATTTCTTTGGCGTATCCACCGCCACCTGACCCATCCTCTTCAACGGGTACCTCAACAAATTTAGCACCAACTGAATGAACCTGCTCTTTCACTTCAGGGCGAACATCAAAGGCCTCAACCACACCGCCGAGGCGCTTGGCAGTTGCACAGGCCATAAGCCCTGCAACACCGGCACCAAGGACCAGAACTTTTGCCGGAGCAACGGTTCCTGCTGCAGTCATGAGCATGGGAAAGAATTTGTTGATGTTGTCAGCGGCGAGAAGCACTGCTTTATAACCGGAGATGGTGCTCATGGAGGAAAGAACATCCATAGACTGAGCCAGGGTTATCCGTGGAATAATATCAAGACCAAAGGCGGTGATCTTTTTTTCCTGGAGTTTTTTGACCAGGTCGTGACGCAGGGTGGACTGGATGATGGAAATATAGAAAGAGCCGTCTTTCAATGTTTCCGCCTCTTCCATGGATGGTGGCCGAACCTTCACGACGCAGTCACTTTGGTCAATAAGTTCCCGGGCAGATGCCACAATGGTGGCCCCTTTCTCCGTGTAGTCCTGATCGCTGTGTCCGGATGCAAGGCCAGCGCCTGTTTCGACCAAAACGTCAAAGCCCTTTTTGCTCAGTCGTTTGACGGAATCCGGAATGATAGCGACCCTGTTTTCGCCCTCTTCAATCTCTTTCAGGACAGCGAGTTTCATGATGGGTCCTCTCTATAAAGAATATAATAAAACCTTGTCGAATCTTTAACCATATGGAAAACGCGCGGTAAGATTTGAACATTGAAATGAATAAACATTCGATACTAAAATAAATCGAAACAATGGTCAAGAATTTAGAGGGTCAGGGTAAATTATGCGATACGATGAGGTTGTGGAGCCCACTCGAGGGCCGCAGTTGTACCGTTACCATGTCTGGCGAACCAGCGGCATTATGCTACTGTTAAGGGTTGTTGGGTTACGCTGACGCTAACCCAACCTACGCGAGTGCGTGAATGCGTGGGTGCTGCAAGGGGAGCAAGGGAGAGCGTAGGAATGTGTGTCGGAGGCCCCGAAGGGGTCAGGTATTATAGCCGGTGTGCGTGAGCCACCGGTCTTGAATCCACCTCATCACCTGTCCTGAAGGGACAGTGTTATTTGACGCCATCAATACTATGAGAATAAAGCCTGAAATACCACTTCCTGAATTTCTTCAATATCAAACGGTTTGCAGATAAAATGAAAGGGTTCAAGCTCAGCAGCACTTCTCATGTTGTCGAGCATGGCCTGTTTGTTCAGAAATCGTCCCGTGAGGATTATGACTTTTGCTAGTGGCTGGTTTCTTCTGATCTTTTTTATTAACTCTTCACCATTCATGTCTGGAAGGGTGAGGTCAACAATATAGAGGTCATAGTGCGGGAAAACAGTAATCTCCTTGAGGGCATTTGCTCCATTTGCGGCTGTTGTCACCTGGACGGAATCTGATTGCAGCACAGTTACAAGGCTGTAAAGGATCAGGTTCTCATCCTCGACAATAAGAAGGTGTTTTTTCATAATCAATCAGTACGCTGTGAAGGGTGAAGGCAGAGTATACGTCAGCGGGTTTGTAAATTCTAGCTTTATTTACAGACAACGAGGTAAGATCAGGGCTTTTTTAATTAAAAATAGGCTCCTCGCTGTTTCAAGTGGGTAGCCCGAAATTGAATTTTCCACCAATGAGATAAATCATGGCGATTAAATTCTTGTTTGTTCTGTATCCTCTTGCTCTGGCTTTTGCTGATTGGATCAAGCTGTTGAGCCCCTCG
>JAIPEF010000087.1 GCA_021737265.1 Desulfocapsa sp.
AATTGCAGATGGTTAAGTAAAAAGCTTCATATTCGAGGCGTGTGAATTTTGCTATTATTTCGGCGTACTAGAGTACGTCGTAATGATAGTGAAATTTGCAACAACGAAGTAGATGAAGAGTTTTTACGACACCATCATTGATGATAAACTCGTAAAAACTTCGATTTCCGATGGATAAATACGACGCCATCATTGATGCAGGAACGAAAGAATTGGCATTAGACTGAAATACAATTAGCGAAAAGCCACTCAAAGGGTCACATTAAGAGCCCCCATCCTGGAAATAATTATTTTTCAACAGGAGGTCGTCGTGTGGCTCTTTTCCAGTGTTAGCAGAAATTTCTTTGATGCCAGGCCTCCTGCATATCCGGTCAATTTACCAGATTTTCCTATAACCCGATGACAGGGCACAACAATGGCAATGGGGTTCCGGCTGTTCGCTCCGCCAACTGCCCTGACAGCCTTGGAATTTTCAATCAGTGCGGCCTGTTCAGAATAAGAGCAGGTTTCACCATAGGGGATTGTTAACAGGGCTTGCCAGGTTTTCTGTTGAAATTCAGTACCTGAAAAGGCGATGGGTAAATCAAATTGAGTACGTTTCTTTGCAAAATATTCCAGTAACTGCATTTGTGTTTGCTCTATGATCGTATTCTGTTCACACGCCATATCACCTAACCGTTGTTTGGTTTTTTCCCAATTGTTTCTAAAGACAATGGCTCTCAGATTATTTGTATCGGCAACGATATAGGCAAAGCCAATGGGATCCGGCAGTGTGATTTTCTGGTAGCAAATCTTCATCTTTCTCTCCCTTGATTGCTGCAGCCTCTTTTCAAGCGAACAGGGTCCGGTAAATTTGATGTGAAACGGTCTGTGCTTGCATACAGTAACGACTCATGACGAATTGCCTTGGTGCTGGAAGCCTTCAACCATTCGGGTGATGCGAAAGGCCTTTTCAAAGACTGCCCTGATCACGGCTACCTCGTTATAACGAGCTCGCGACAGGTTGGTCACTGCATCGAGGAGGTCTGATTCTCGCTGCAATCCTTCCTTGTATTGGAGTTGGGTGATGCGCAGGTTTTCTTCGGCATGGCTGATATCTTCCCTTGCCACCTCGACGTTGGCCAGGCTCACCCGGTAGTCGATGAAGAGGTTGGTCAGATCTGTGTCCAGAGTATTTTTAAGTTCGGCCTGGTCGTACTGGATCTCCCGGACAGTAAACTTGGCCATGGAGACAGTGGATTCCCGGGAGAAGCCGTCAAAAAGATTGAGGGAGAGCACCATCTGGGCGCGCAATTCATCGTCGCTAACCTCTCCGCTCCCGTTGATAAAATCATCGTCATAGCGTGAATAACTTCCAACCACGTCCACTCGGGGGTAATAGACGCTTTGTTCTGCCTTGACCTGGACAGAGGCGGATTCGGTCAGTCCCTCCAGGGCCAGGAGTTCGGAGCGGCGGGAGAGCATTTTTTCTCTGCAGGTCTCCTGATCCTCAAGTTTGGGAAGCAGTGAAAACTCGTCAAAGCTGAGGTCACCAAGGCGGATGGAGTGGTTGTTGATCTCCCGGCCAAGGAGTTGGACGCTCTTGTCCAGATCAGCCTGACTTTTTTTGGTTGTGATGGATGCGTTGTCCAGGTCGACCTTGAATTTCAACAGTTCATTTTTGCCGATGAGCCCTACCTGCAGGCGTTTTTGCCCATCCTGGTAGATACGTTCCAGAGTTTTTTCAGCGTCCCGGGTGACGGTGAGACTGGCCTGACGCTCATAGACGCTAAGATAACGGAGAGCCACATTAAGCTGAATGTCCTGTTCAATACCCCGTAGCCGATATCTTTCCACTTGCTGCAGAATGCGTGCGGATTCTATGGAGTAACGATCCCGAAATCCGGCAAAGAGGTTCATACTCACCGTTGTGTAGATGGAGCTGTTTTCCCGATGCTCGAACAGGGCAGGTTCGTCCAGTTTGTTTGCCTGGTAACCGATATCCAGCGAGGGGTAGTAACCGCTCCGTAGACGTTCCACCTCCTGTCCACTCTTTTCCACCATGAGCTCGTAGCGTTTGATGATCTCACGGCTTTGGGTGGCACTTTTCTGCATCTCTGCAAGGTCCAGAGCCATGGCAGACGAGAACGGAAACAGCAGGAATAGGAAAACAATGCTAACCACGCTGAGATTGACTCTTTTCAGTACCACCTTGAGGGGTGCTCTGTATAGTGCCCATATGGGTAAAAGCACCTTGGTGTTATTGTAGCTGAAGTTTTGGAGTAAGGTGCTAAACCGTTTCATGGGAACGACTCCTTTCAAATTGAATAACAAAGGCTAGCAGTGCCGGAATGACAAAGAGTGTTAACAGGGTGGACAGGGCCAGACCTCCTAAAAGGATGGCACCCAACCCCCGGTAGAGTTCAGAGCCGGATCCCGTGGAGAGAACCATGGGCATCATGGCAAGTATAGAACTGGTGGCACTCATGAAGATTGGCCGAATTCTGGTTCGCACAGCTTCGGAGATGGCACTTGTTCCCTGCAGTCCGTTGTAGCGGACATTATTCAGGGATTGATGGACGATGAGAATGGCGTTGTTGACCACGGTCCCTACTAAAATGATGAACCCGAGCATCGCCAGGATGTCAAAGCCCTGGGGGGCAATAAAGATGTTTACCGCCTGCAGCCCGAGGAAGCCTCCGGCTGCTGCCAGGGGAATGGAGAACATGATAATAAGAGGATAGAGAAAATTCTCAAAGAGAGCAGCCATGAGGAGATAGGTGATGAGCAGGGCCAGGAGTAGATTCCACTGCAGGGCCCGACCGGCCTCAGCAAGTTTGTCTGCGTTACCGCCAATGGTGACCTCAACACCAGCCAATTGTCCGCCAGCCTTTAATGGAGCCACCACCTCATTTGCAATGATATCCATAGCAGACTGCAGAGCTACATCCTTGGGTGGAGTCACCTGCAGGGTAATGGTCCGTTTCCGTTCCAGGTGGTTAATCTGAGGCATCCCCTGGCTGTATACCAGTCCGGCCACGTCTCCAACCCGGATAAGACTCCCCTGCCCATTGACTATTGAGGTTTTGAGAATATTCTCGGGGGATGAGAAGCTTGTTTCCCTGCCGGTAAGTACCAGATCTTTCTGTTTGCTCCCTTCCGGGCGGAAATCGTCAATCTTGCGTCCGTCCATGAGGATGTCAACATAGGTACCCAGGTCTTTTCCCGTCATGTTGCCGGCAGCCAGCTTTTCCTTGTTGGGGACCACCTGGATCTCTGGATAACTGGTCTCTAGAGATGGTACCGGACGAACCTGGGAAGATGAGATTTTGGCACTGATGGTGCCAAACAATGTTCTGCCGGCTGCCACAATCTGATCGATGTCTTCTCCGGCGATATTGACGTCTACGGTACGACCCTTGCCGATTCCGCTTTCAAAGATTCCAGCCTGGACGCTGACCCCGAATACGCCGGGGATGGTGTTCATGATACGGGTAAAGAGGGGTATCATCTCCGCAGCCCTGGTTTCGTGGGTGGATATTCCACCAAAGAGTGTGAAACGGTCTGCCCCCACAAAAAACATATCTTTGATCTGCGGGATTCCATCTTTCCCGTCTTCCTGGAAGTAAGGCTCAGACTCCTTGTAAATATAGTTTCCCAGTTCCTGCATCTTTTCCACTGAGTATCCAGGCGGTGGGATAAGGATGTTCAGGATCAGATTCCGATTTCCCTGGGGCAGGTATTCGGCACTGGGCATCAGCAGAAAAATAAGGCCAATGGAAAAAGAGGTAAAGGAGATGACGGTTACCAGTCGGGTAAAGACGTTTTTCTGGCAGATGCTGGACATTCGCATGATGAGCCGGCTGAGAAAGGGGCCGGCCACGCTCTTTTGTAGCCTGTTTGGCGGCCCTGAGTCTCTGTTCTTGTAGAGCTGGTAGGTCAGGGTGGGAATGACGGAGATGGAGACAAAGAGACTAATGAGAATGGAGAAAGTGATGGCAATGGCAATATCTCGAAAGAGTTGCCCAGCCTCCTCCTGCATAAAGATAATAGGGAGAAAGACAGCAACCGTGGTGGCAGTGGAGGCAAAGACTGCGCCCCATACCTCCCTGGTGCCTTCCCAGGAGGCATTGTAGGCGGGTTTTCCCATCTTGCGATGGCGGTCAATATTTTCGAGGACGACAATGGAGTTATCCACCAGCATGCCGACGGCAAAGGAGATACCGGCAAGGGATACAACATTCAGGTTGCGGCCGGTAATCCAGAGGAAAATAAAGGTACCGATGGCGGAAACGGGAATGGCGATTGCCGTAGTCAGGGTGGAACGGATGCTGCGCAGGAAGATGAGGAGGACACAGATGGCTAGCAGGCCACCGATTGCCACGTTCTTTTTCACCAGATTGATGGCGGTGTTGATATAGGGGCGCTGGTCATAGACCCAGTCTATGTAGAGACCCTGTTCACCAAGGATAGTCTGGTTCAGGTGCTCAACCTCTTTTTCCAGCAGTTCGGTCATGGCCAGAACATTGGTGCCCGGTTCCTTGCGCACTCCGATGACGATAACCGGTTCACCGCTGTGGAAAACGGCGATGTTCTCTTTGGCATAATCGTTGTTGACTTCGGCAATATCCTCCAGGTAGACCCGCTTTGTGCCATCATCGAAGACCACTACCTCGAGTGCGTCCGCAGCAGACTGAAACTGGCCTACGGTACGGATACGGTAATTCTTGCGACCAATCCCCAGGACTCCTGCTGAGTTGGTCTGGTTGGTGTTGCGGACAGCACTGATTACCTGGTTGATGGAGACGTTGTGGCTGGCCATCTTGTCCATGTCCAGAGTGATATGGAGTTCAGACAGGGTTCCGCCAAAGATAAAGAGTGATCCCACCCCCTTGACCCGTTCTAGGTGCTGGCGCACATTGTCTTCAAAGTAGGTCCGGTAATGATTGATGGACTCGGCATTGTCCGCCAGCGGTTTGAGCATCATCCAGATGACTGGCGAGGCGTTGGCACCGGCCGATTCGATCATCGGACGGTTCACATTCTCTGGATAATCGGAGATTTCATTGACCTTGTTGGATACCCTGAGCAGGGCATCATCGAGGGATGTTTTCAACGTAAAGGAGAGGGTGATTTCACCGTAGCCGTTATAGCTTGCGCTCTCCATCTTGGTCAGCCCCTGCAGCCCTTTAAGGACTTCTTCCTGCTGTTCAATGATCTCCTTTTCAATCTCGTAGGGGGTGGCACCTCCCCAGGTGGTTTTCACTGTAATTTGTGGGGTCTCAACGTCAGGGGTGAGCTGTACCGGGAGCTTGTTAAGACCAATGATGCCAAAGACCAGCAACAGAATCACCCCAACGGTGACTGACACTGGTTTCTCCAAAGAGTATTTGATGAGATCCATTACTTCTCTCCTGTCACTTGGATCGCCTGATCCGGACGAAGCCTTTCATTGCCCTCGACCACAACTACCATCCCTGCAACAATGTGAGGACTGTCCACCCCTACCTTGTCGCCCATGAATGCAGCGATATGGACAGGAAGGATGGCCGCTTTGTTATCTTTAACACTATAGACAAAGTCCTTACCCTGAAACTTGATCACAGCGGCACGGGGAATGATGCTCAGTTCTTTTTCCGTGCTTGCCGGAAGGTGGACCGTTGCCGACATATTGGCGGCAATGACTTCCTGGGCAGGAATCCTGATCTTGACAAAGATCGTCTTGGTCTTGACATCGGCCACTGGATCAATGTCCTCAACCCTGCCTTCCACTTTCCGCTCAAATGCATTGAGGGTGACTGACAACTGCTGACCTTTTTTCAGATAGCGCAGTAGCGATTCTCCAATGGGGGCTCGGACAAAGAGATCGTCGCTGGAACCCAGGGAAACCAGCTTCTTCCCTTGTTGTACCCAGGCCCCTGAATCCACATCTTTTGTGAGGATTATGCCGTTAAAGGGGGCGTGAATGACAGAGCGTTCCTTTTTGATCAGCAGATTCGCCAGTTCTTCCTGGCGGGCCTGTTTTTCCAGTTTTGCGTCCTGAAAGGTATAGAGGGCGTCATCATAGTCTTTTTCACTCACCCCGGACTCTTTATACAGGGACTCCAAGCGCTTGAAGTGTTTTTCGGTATTCTGCAGACGGAGATCATTCTGGGCAATGCGGGTCCTTTTCAGGGAGATGTCACTGTCCAGTAGTTTGGTGTCCAAACGGACAAGGATATCGCCTTCCAGCACCCGGTCGCCCTCTCTGACCAGGATCTCCTCCACAAGACCCGTGACATCAGTGGAGACCTCGCTGGTCCGCTCATAAAAGAGGGTGCCGATCACGGACTGGGTCTCGGCAATGGTCTCCCGAACGACTTTGGTCACTACCACTGATGCTGGAGGCTGTTCCTGGGCCTGGAGTGGAAAGCTGAAAAGAAAAAATACGAGAAAGATGAGTAGGGATCGCACGGGGTAGCTCCTTGGAAAAGGTTTTGTTGTGTAAATCATCTGGAGAATCTGCTCAGGTTGTCCTGCATTGTGTGCAGGAGTCGGGAGAGGATTTCCTGCTCCTGCTGAGAGATTCCTCTAATAAGTTGTTCGGAAAAGGATTCTAAAATAATTCGTACTTCATCAATGAGTTCTCTACCTTGGGGGGTAAGAAAAAGGAGGGTGGAGCGACGGTCTGCCGGGTTTTTCCCCCTCCTGATGTAGTTCTTTCTTTCCAACCGATCAAGAATTCTGGTCACGTTGGCCGCACTCTTCTGCACGATCTCGCAGAGCTGCTGCTGGGAAAGAGCCGTCTCCTCGGCCATATTCTTGAGGAGATGCAGCTGTTCAACAGTCAAGTCGTAGGGTTTGAGGGCCTTTTCCGCATGGAGGGTCATGGTCTGGGCGGTGGTATAGAGTAGCCGGCCAATGGATTCTTCATCACAGGATTTCATTAGTTGTCTCCTTAATAATTAACCGGACAACTAATCCCATACAAATGGGATGATGTCAACAGAATATTTGATCAGTACAGAAACTCAGCCACTAAGGAGGATTCCCAAATTGTAACAACGAACAAGATGAAGAGTTTTCACCCGAAAAAAGGGTACTCTTTTCAGTCCTCCTTTGAGGGGGATAAATACGACGCCATCAATGTTCATATGATCTTTGTCCCGCAGGATTCGAAAAGGGTTCCATGCCAGCACAAAGTCTTTTGTCAGGTAACTCATGGCCATCACTGCCATGACCAGAAAACTCCAACTCCAATTGTCCATGAAAACCGAGTGCTTGATTGCAGAGATCAACACAACAATGCCCATGACGACGCCGATAGCACCAACAGTGGATTCAAGGCACATGCATCGCGCTCTCCTTGGTGACCTTGATTGTGTGTTTTTCCCCTTTGCGAGTAGCCAGAGATCTCGAATGAGACTTTGGAGCAGTAAAAGAGCTGAAGCGCCAAGAAGTAATATTCCAACATCGATTTATTCAGCGATAGTCATTACTTTTTTGTCAGCCTACTGTCAGAATTGACCGGTGTGGCATCAGGTAGACATTCGGTTTACAGCCGGCAAGGAGCATGAACAGGAGTGATAAAAGAAGGAGATGTGTTCTGGAAAGAGAGAACATGGCGGGCACCTTATCTCCCAGGTGATACAGGCCTACAAAATCATACGTTTTGCAGTGATGGATGGTTTTCAGAGTATGCCTTCAAAGTAGCATAAAAGAGGAGTCAGGTAAAAGACTATTTCTTGGGTGGGGCAGGGAGTTGGAGAGGGGCCGCCAGTCATGGCCGCCCCCCTGCTTTTTTTTCTTATTTCCTGATTTCGGGTACGCCGAGGGCCTTCAGGATCATTCCAATTGGGCAGAATTTGGTGAAGCCAAACTGAAACAGGTTGAGACCAATAAAGGCAGTGAAAAAGAGCCAGTATTTGTGCACAAAAAGCGGATTGTGGCCGTAGTCTAAGCCAAGGGCCATGCTGAGTAGAATAAAAAAACCGGCAATGGAGTGGATCCAGTCAGTTACTATCATAGGTTTGTCCTCATAGAAAGTTAGATTAGTTGGTAATATGTATTATTTCGGTGAAACTGTAGTGCCGCTGATACAATTTGTCCAGAGGAGAAAGAGAGGGCCGGTTTCCTTTCTTTTTTGGCATACAGCTCCTTGTCGCGGCGGAACTGTTTTTCGGCTTGTAGGTTGGCGGGCCCGGGCTTCATTCAGAGCCGTCTGGAAATCCCGCTGCTGGATCTGGGCAATAAGATCCCCTTTCTTTACCGCAGCGACTGATCATAAGGCTGCCGTCAACAGAAACACTGTTTGCTGGAGAATGATTCGCAGTTCTGCAGAAAGCTCTTTGTACTTGCACTCTTTTTCCTCCGGCTATGGAAATGTTATTCGTAACGTCAGGAGAGCCGAAAAAAATGATCCAAGTCAGGGGGCGTCTATTTCAGATGGTGCCGGTAAAAAAAAAACTCTCATCGGAACTTCCTGCGTCGCCTGCGCTGTTTCAAGACAAAGATATCCACGATCGCATAGAGGAAGAAACCGAAGAGCAGGCCAATGAAGAATTTTCCCCAGCCGTTTCCAGCTGCTGAAGAGTATGGTTCCTGACTCTGTACTGCGGGAGGAACTGTCTGATCATCAGATTGAACGGAGGCCGCAGTCTGTTTGTCTGTTGATGGAGTTTTAGTACCAGTTCGCAGAGGCTCAGGTCTTGCCGGAACCATTGCAAAGCCCTTGGCCAGAAGTTCTATTGCCTTTGCATCACGAATCTTACGGTCCTTGCTGCCCATGACAATGGCAATAATACGAACCCCACCTTTTTTAGCGGTGGCGGCGATTGAGAATCCTGCTTTTGTGAAATAGCCGGTCTTGAATCCATCGCAGCCATCAACTTTTTCAAGGAGATGGTTGTGGGTACGCATGATGAACTCTCCGCCGCGAAAATCTCTTACCCTGGTTCCGGTATACTTGAAAACTTCAGGATTTTTACTCAAGTGGCGGCAGAGGATTCCAAAATCCCGGGCCGTTGTCACATCAACTTTCTGGTCTTTTGCGGGCGGCAGGCCATGAACAGAGAAGAATCTGGTGTTTTTCATCCCCAATTCTTCAGCCTTTTTATTCATTAAAATGACGAATTCTTCCTTTGTGCCAGCGATATGGCTTGCAAGGGCAACCGCAGCATCATTGGCCGATTGGATCATCAGGGCGTAGAGTAATTCTTCCACCGGGAACTGCTCTTTTGGATCAAGATAAACCTGAGAGCCTCCCATTTTATAGGCCTCAACAGTGACCGGGACCATTTCGTCCAGTGTTAACAGTCCCTGTTCAATACGATCGAGAATGATCAGCAGAACCATGAGCTTTAAGGTGCTGGCCGGGTATACGGCAGCGTCTGCGTTTCTGGAAAACAGGGTCTTCCCGCTGTCCGCGTCAAGGACAATAGCCGATGCGTAAGGATCTGCGGCAACGGTTTGCAGTGGTGCACGTCCGGCACATGCTACATGGTCAAGGAGCAGAAAGATAAGCAAGCTAACGAGAAGGATTTGTATTTTCATGAGTTCTTTGTAATAGATACAGTCTTTATTGTTTGTTTGTTGAGTAGATGGGGTGGTGCTCTGGGCATTTAGCGGCATTCGGGCCAGCCGTATCCCCACCGCCAGGGAAGATCAGTGCAGGGCATACCGCCAATGCGTACTGCACCATACATCAGATTGGCAATACCATTGTAGAGATGTTCCAGTTCTGCAGCTGAAAGATTGTACTCTTTCATCAGCTCAGGACCACGTTGTTTTCCTATTTCTATAACACAAGCCTTTAATGTCAGGTCCGCTTTTCTACGTGCCTCAAAACTCGTGGTCGCATTTGCAGAGCGAATCCCACCTGTATGATATGCCAGGTCATGCTCAACACAGCATGATTCCCATGGCGGCTTTTCACCATGGTTCTTCTGGAAGTTGGACACCGTGCCGGCAAGATACTCCCAGCCCACTGAAAGTCCACCACTGCAGCCATCTGTGGTGAATTCTGTGAGGACATTTTCCGGATTGCCCTTTATGGCCTGCAATTTTTCGTGGCGTCCTAACTCCAGCTGACGTTTAATGGCGTCAAAGTCGGAGGGCAAAGAGGGAGGTGCTTCTGTGTCTGTAATTCGTGAGAAGAAGAGACCAAGGAGGAGAAAAAGTAACAACAGAAAAATTGCGTAGCCGATTGCTTTCATCATGGAATGTTTCATGGGGACTGGTCACGGTATGTTCGTTGCGGAACCGGTTGATTCAGCAGTGTGGCAGTGTGTATCAACAAATGTTCAACGGGTGTCAAGCACGTCACGGGCCAGTGCAGGTTCGTCGGTGATAAGGCCGTCCACACCCATTGATGAAAGAAGGCCAACTGTCCACTTTGGCCGTAGTGTCCGGAACTTGGTGATGCCCTCATATTTGAGTGACATGAAGGCAACATCATTTACCATGCCTGTCTGTTCAACGATCGATCTCTGCAACCCGCTCTTCCAGCTACTAATCATGCCCATAACACTTGAGTTCAATAAGAACCCGGGCGTTACCCCATGCTTCTTCCAGTACTTCGGTTAGGGTTGGTACCCGTTCAGAGGCAAATTTTGCATTAAACCAGCTACCCACATCGATCGCCTTGATCTGTTGCAGGCTGCCGTCCCAGACTTTCATATTTTGAGCGGCAAGTTTCATAAAGTCGCTATCATGAATAACCACAACCTTTCCATTAGCACTTTCCTGGACATCAATCTCGATCCAGTCCGTACCGTCTTCTATGGCCTGGCGGAAGTTTAACGACGTCCTCCACCACCACCGGATCTGGGGGGGCGGTAACTGTCACCACCTCCCAGGTGGCCGCCTCCACTGGGTCTACTGTAACTCTGTGTCCTTTCTGTAGCCCGCTGCCTTGAATATTGCTGTCGGTCGACGGGGGACGGACGATTGTAGCCAGAGCGCTGCTGAATACTGGAGGGGGCTGCATCTGATGTTCTCGGAGCAGGGCTATTCTTCCATTGTCCCTGCGACTGTTTCTGCCACTGACCATTGTTGTTGCGCAGGACATTACCCTTTTGATCTGCCAAAACATTGTTTGGCAGGTTTTGCCGATTTACTCCGGTTCTGTGTTGCGTCTGCCACTGTTGATTGTCCGACATCCTGTTTTGGATATCTCGTCTGTCCGAACTGCTGATTGTTCCGGAGTTAATCGTGTTGTGAATAGTGGATCGCTGGCCACTATTGCGGTAGAGATTGTTATGGCGGGAATAGTTGTCGCCGCGATACCTGTTGTTCTTGATATGGGATCTGTTGATGGTCTCCTGATTAAACGACGGTCGATACCCCCTTGGTCCCCAGCAACGATGACCACCCCAATGTCTGCCATGGTAACCGCCACCTGTATAAAAACCAGAATGAAACGGTCCTGAACTCCAGCTCAAGCCAAAGCCCCATCCCCTCCAGGGATTGTAAGAGACGTTATATCCCCATGTCCAGGGACGCGGATAATAGTAATAGGGGGTAATCCACGGACGATAGTACCAGCCGGTACCATAGACAATGGTCGGGCCGTAGATGTAACTGCCAGCATAGCCTGGCGTGTAACCCACATAGACCACCTCCGGTGTGGAATCGTACACATACACATATTTGGTGTGGTATACCGGGCTGGATGGCGGCACGTTGTCGATACCGGGTGGTGCATGATCCGATACCGTCCAGGGACCGTTTGCAGATTCCGAGATATACCAGACCGCATCTTTTACCAGGTAGTATTGTTGTTCTTCCTTAAGTACTGTTTCAGAGCAATTCACAGCAAACTGGAGATTGGTACCGGCAATTTTCTTGAATTCCGGTTTGCCGTCATAGGTGAGCTCTATATCGACGGTGCCCCTCTTGACAGCTGCTGTCTGCGGGATCTGGGCATCCATTACTGCTTCTTTGGCCTCGTCTGTACCAGCGACATAAGCCCTGACATCGCCATATTTTGAGTCCTGGGGGATATCCGCAAAGGTTGCAGGCAGCTTGTCTGATGCTACGTAGTTCCATTTACCC
Organism: Desulfocapsa sp.; assembly: GCA_021737265.1. GTDB lineage: Bacteria > Desulfobacterota > Desulfobulbia > Desulfobulbales > Desulfocapsaceae > Desulfocapsa. The sequence goes on from JAIPEF010000087.1 coordinate 12,013, forward strand.
TCCATGGAAGTTGCCTTGTACCAACGTCCGGAGATTACAAGAAAATAATGCTGGCTTTTGACATCCATGAATACCTGAGAGTCAGTGTTGGTCATTGCCAGCAGATCGTCAGTGATGGGAGTGAAGTTCGCCTTCCCGTCGGAGACAACCAGTTCAGTCGGTTTATGGACAACAACTATGGTAGGAGCATTTTCTGCCGTGACAGGTGTCGTGGACTCTTTGCTTTCGTTACCGGATTCTATGGCCTTGTTTGCCACCATCAGTGCAAGGTCTGTTGGCGGCTGACTATCAAACCTCCAGGGGCCGTCCACATCTTTCGCTTGGTACCAGACATTTTTTGCAACACTGAGGTACCATGTTTTGTCTTTTTCATTAAAAAAGAGAGGAAAAGGGGTGTTACCCACTGCCTGGTAGCCGCTGATGTTAATTTTTTGGAGAACGGCCTTGCCGTCAATAGTCACCAGCAGGGCAGGTTTGTCCTTATAGACGATCACCGGTGGGTCATTTTTCAGATTTTCTGCGTGTTTCTGTTCCTGTTCCACTGCGGCAAGGGCTGTGGTCAGTTCGTCCAGCGAGGAAGTCAGGTTCCAGGTTTTCATGCCCTGATCGACTGCACGACTGAACTCCTCTGCCACCAGCTTATTCTCTTTGGGGAAGCGGGTGTCGGTTATGGTAAGGGTTTCATAGGCAATAGTATTCTCCTCGCGGTCGATTGCCACCCGGGAGTCGAACCATACCACACCAAACACAGGAGCCGCATTCTCCTGACCATGATAGGCTATGGCAGCTTTACCCTTTAAGATGTTCTTTGCAAGTGATTCAACCTGGGGTTGATAGATGGTGATGGAACCGGAGGAAACTTTTACTTCCCGTGGCCATGTTGTCAGTTCCTCAGAATGGACTGAAACGGTAAACAGCAACGACAGGAGGATAAGAGTAATGGAAAAAACTTTGAATTTTAGCATGATATCTCCTTTTGGCTCAATAACAAATAGATCAATCTCTATATTCTGGAAATTTTTTATGTCCAGTGGTTATTTTTCCTTCTATTTATCTTAGCATAAATAGAGGAGGAAATTATATGTATAACTACATATTACAGTAATACACCTTTTTCTTTTTGTCTTTTTTGGTCTTTTCCGTCAGTCAGGTCAGCAGCATTTTTGGCTGTATTTCAGGTCCCATTAGCAGTGGCGCATGCACCGTCAAGGCAGGTAGCAGCCTTCTCGGCCGCACCAAAGTTTTCCCAGCCGCCATCACTGTTATCTTCCGAATCGACTGCCCGGTATTGGACATGATACCGTCCCACGAGAGAAAAGGACTGAATGGAGGATTGTTTGAATGGGAAAAACATTACCTTCATAATGGTTTCCGACATGATTTTTTGTTTTCAGGTACTCGCATATTGCTTTTTCTGTGGCACCGGAACCATGTTATGGAAAAAAAAGGAAGAAAAAGAAAAAAGCCTTGGTAGCCACGAAGAGTTATTGATACAATACATTAGAGGCTTTCAAATGAGGTGGGAATGCTTTTAACCTTGTAATGGAGGATCATATGGCTAAGCAAACATGTTGTAGTAAAGACTTTGAGAAGCTGGGGAAAAAAATTAATAAAATGGCAAAAGAAGAAGGACTTTTAGCCATCACCAACCGGATGAAACTGTTCATTTATGGGAAACCATGCAGAAGATGGTGGTTTGCTGATAAGAAAACAAAAGTTCTGATCTCTGTTGAATATGGTCTGGTTGACGCCGAAGCTGTGGAATTTCTGGAAAGAGGCCAGAAAAAGGAATAAGGTTTACAGGGTATCTGTCCATGCCATATTCAAGGAAAGCATAAGAATATGGCATGAGGACACTCTTTTAAGGCGCTATTAATCTTTCGGTACCAGTTTCCGGTAGGATTCAGGATGTAATTCCCAGTCCCTGTCCTGCATTTCCGCATGTGCCGGTTTACTGAAATTACCAAGGATCCAAATCTCTCCTTTCTTTTCTTGCACCGTCTTTGTCTTGTCGCTAAGGGCTGTCAGCACGGCAGACGCCTGTTCACTCCGGATAATATAATCAGCGGGTAGCAGTGCAACCACAGAGCCGTCTTTTTTAACACCACATGTTACACAAGCCATGGGGGTAAAATCCTGAAGCGGGGCGATCTGTTTATGGTACCCTGCTGACATGACGGCAACCTCGGTAATGGCTTTGGCCATGTCCGTATTGTTTGCCTGCAGGGAAATCATCAAAAAAAAGATCACGATTGTTAACACCCTCCAACTCTCCAAGGGCGGCTGTGAAAACAGTTGGCAGGGCCGGGTTAAAGACAGGGTTGTTGACCCCTGCTGAAGAGGCGGAAGTGGCTCTCAGGCAATGCATTACAATTGAGTCCGGGAATGTTAGCTATTTACAGGCAATTGTCCAGTTCTATCTGACAAAGGGGCAAGTTGTTAAAGCAAGAGAGGTTGGTGAACAGATGCTTGCGGAGGATCCGGGAAATCCCCTTGGTAGGCAGCTACCGGATTTTATCGACTCAAAAAAAGAATAACACCTGATAAACTCGTATTGATGCCCGTAGTTTGGGTGAAAACCTCAAACCTAGGAGCTTGTCCGAGAATAGACATTTTTTCTCAAATCGAGGCATCTGTGAAAAAGAAGCACAGGCATATACATAATATTCCGAGCATTATTTTTCACAAGCAACGAAGAGTTGGGGAAAAAGGGCATTTTCGGTCA
>JAIPEF010000088.1 GCA_021737265.1 Desulfocapsa sp.
AAATAAAGGCGTTACTTTGAAATTACAAAGTTTGCCCATGCGATATATAAATATATCACGGTTGGGCCCGTTTGCTTTTGTATTGTTATTCAGTTTTCAAGGATCGTTTCACCTGAAACAGGTGCACGGGAAATCCCGCAGCGCCACCGAACATAAATACGGCGACGAAGTCTTCAATATAAACAGTCCAGCTATTCCTGTCAATGGTTAAGTTGACATGGGGAGACGTTTTTGCAGGGGAGCAGGTTTGCCTGTACCCGTCCTTGAAGACCGCGGCAAACTACTCAATTGCTCAGGTGCTGTCAATGGGAAAAAATAAAAAAATGGTTCAGGGAAAAATCCAGAAGGCGTGCTGTGTTACCTGTGGTGAAGCTGGCCTTCTTTTGAAAACAGGCTGGTTATTTGAGTGGGGGGAGTTTCCATTCGATTGAGGTCTTGCCTTGATCATGGAGGTACGTGTTGGTCTTGGAAAAATGGTGGTTGCCAAAAAAACCACGGCGGGCGGAGAAAGGTGAAGGGTGAGGGGATTGCAGTACCAGGTGTCTCTGCTTATCGATAATTGCCCCCTTTTTCTGGGCATAGCTCCCCCAAAGTAAAAAAACCAGTCCGGAATGTTCGCTGTCCAGCTTTTTAATAATCGCATCTGTAAAGCGTTCCCAGCCTTTTCCCTGATGAGAGGCGGCCTTGTTTCTCTCCACTGTAAGCACACTGTTTAACAGGAGTACGCCCTGTTTTGCCCAGCTGTTCAAGCATCCGTGACTGTTCGCTGGAATGCCAAGGTCAGCATGAATTTCTTTGAAGATGTTTATCAGGGATGGAGGTGGCTTGACTCCAGGCATTACGGAGAAACAGAGACCATGTGCCTGTCCGGGGCCGTGGTATGGGTCTTGTCCCAGTATCACAACCTTGACCTGCTCAAAAGGGATCAGGTTCATGGCGTTAAAGATGTTTTTCCCCTCAGGATAGATTGTTTTTCCTGCCTGTTTTTCCTGGATTAGAAACTGTCGGAGCTGTTGCATGTAGTTCTGCTCGAATTCCTTGCCGATCTGATTCTTCCAGGAAGGTCTTAATTGAACGCGATCTTGTAGTTTTGCCATTGTGCTAAGCTCGTGCTAGATTTGATCTGTCCAGTGTTCACTCTCCCGGTTGTTGTTTGGCCGGAGTAGCCACCAGTTGCCTGCTCTTCGAGGTTAAGGTGAACTGGAGTGAAAATTGTCCCCATGAGGGCTGCAAGAGACAGAAAATGCTAACCTCCGGCAATATATCTCCCTGCTGTATATAAAAGGGCAATCGCGAGGATAAATTTGATGATTTTTGCTGGGAAAAATCGTTGCGCTCTGGCTCCAAGATATATTCCAACTGCGCCCCCTGCGCCAAAAAGCAGTCCCAGTCTGTAATCTGGTGCTATCTGTTGTGTTGTCGCAAGGGCGGTGGTGGAGAGAAGTTGGAAAAAAGCCACACCGACGGCTGAAGTGACAAATGTACCCATCAGGATGGCTCCGGCCACTGTATTGATCGGTAGGCCATAAATTGTGACAAAGAAGGGAGCAATGATTGCCCCATCACCAATTGGGAGGTAGGTGATTCTGATCACTACTCCTGCCAGCACCCCTGGGAGAGTTACCTAAGGCCACCAGCCATGCCAACGGCCAGAGCATCCGCCCTTCTTTGATGGAGAGTTTCACCCTAACTACCGGGCATAAATACTTAGCCATCCTAGGTTTGAGGTTTTCACCCAAACTACGGGCATAAATACGAGTTTGTCTTCTTTAAGGAAACGATAAATTCCTGAAGGAATGGCAACAACATTAAACAGGTGGTTGGTACTACTGACAGCCGGGCTGGTAAATCCGAGGATGGAAACCTGAAACGGCAGGAGAAGAAATGCCCTGGAAACTCCTGCCATGGAGGTGAAAAAGGAGATTCCGAATGCAACAAGTGGTGGAATGAAAGGGGATAGTTCAGTGTCTGCCACCGGGAAATACATGCATGCCTCGCCAGGTAAAGTGGCCGTTTATTTAACCCATTTCTCCAGAGTGGTGATGATTTTTTGGGCCTGTTCAACACTCGATATGTTAAATTTTGATTTTGGAAGATACTCACCATCGCGTTTCTGGTAGCGTCTTATGGTGAACATCTCTTTGCCAAATTCGTTTTTTGCTTTACTCCAGTTTTGATAACGAAAGACAATCGTGGCCCAGGCGCCTTTAGTGAGTATCTCTTTGTCCAACTCTTTGACCAAAAGTTGTCCGTCTTCTTCGTAGCTTATAGTTATATCGTTTACGTCGCTGCTCATTGTTTTCTCCAATGGAACATATTTCTTCTAACTAACAAAAATCTACCTGGTTGATTGTAGGGAGTTTTGTTAGTCTTGATATTTGACCCGGCGCGCCGGGTGGAACGCTGATTATATTTTGGTAGGGCTATGCAAACATATCTTGGCTAAAAAAGAAAGGAGGAAAGCGTAACTACTGCTTTCCTCCTTTCTTTGGAATATGTAATCCTCTGATATCGTCTATTTAAGGTTGAACACGAGTTTGCCGTCCACCATGGCCGCCTCGACACTACATCCTTCCGGGAATTTTCCTTCGAGGATCTCCATTGCCAGGGGATCTTCAAGGTGGCGCTGGATTGCCCGTTTGAGTGGTCGTGCTCCAAAAAGCGGGTTGTAGCCGCTTTCCACTAGAAAGTGTTTGGCGTTTTCACTGACCTGGAGGGCGATTTTTTTCTCTTCAAGACGTTTTTTCAGGCGGTTGAGCTGGATGTCGATGATGCCCGACATGTTTTCTTTTGAGAGGCTATGGAAAATAATGGTTTCATCCACCCGGTTCAGGAATTCCGGTTTAAACTGCTGGTGAAGGATTTCTTCAATCTGATTGCGAATCGACTGTTCACTTGCCTGCTGCTCTGCCATTTTAATGATCAGGTCGCTGCCAAGATTGGAGGTCATGATCATGATGGTGTTCTTGAAGTCAACTGTTCTCCCCTTACCGTCAGTCATACGGCCATCGTCAAGCACCTGCAGGAGGACGTTAAAAACATCCGGATGGGCCTTTTCGATTTCATCAAGGAGGATGACAGCATAGGGGCGCCTGCGTACAGCCTCGGTGAGATAGCCGCCTTCATCGTATCCGACATAGCCGGGAGGGGCTCCAATCAGCCTTGCCACAGAGTGTTTTTCCATGAATTCGGACATGTCAATGCGAACCATGGCCTGTTCTGAATCAAAGAGAAAATCTGCCAGACTTCTTGCCAGTTCTGTTTTTCCGACACCGGTCGGGCCAAGGAAAATGAAAGAACCCAGGGGTCTGTCTGGATCCTGAAGCCCGGCACGGGCACGTCTCACTGCATTTGAGACAGACTGGATGGCTTCTTTCTGGCCGATGACCCGTTTTGCAAGAGCTTCTTCAGCGTGGACTAGCTTGTCTTTTTCTCCTTCGAGCAGTCTGTCAACTGGAATGCCTGTCCATTTCGCAACAACGCCGGCGATATCCTCGCTGCTCACTTCTTCCTTGAGCATATGGTGTTTTTCCTGGATTTCGTGGAGTCTCGAGTTGGCGCTATCCAGCTTGTTTTGCAGCTCGATAATTTTACCGTACCTGATCTCCGCTGCTTTGCTGAGATTTCCTTCACGCTCTGCCTTCTGTTCTTCCACCCTGGCTTCATCAATGTCTGCCTTGGCCTGGCGAATGGACTGGATCATGTCCCGTTCAATGGTCCACTGTCCTTTGAGAGTCGTGAGCTCGTCGTTCAGTTCACCGAGTTTTTTGTTGACCTCTTCCAGTCGTTCTTTTGAGGCCTTGTCTTTTTCTTTCTTCAGGGCCTCTTTCTCGATCTCAAGTTTGATTCGTTTCCGATCAAGGGTGTCAATCTCGGTTGGCATGGAATCGATTTCGATGCGTAACTTTGAGGCTGCTTCATCGATCAGGTCAATGGCTTTGTCCGGAAGAAAGCGATCGGTTATGTATCTGTTCGACAGTATGACGGCTGCCACTGTGGCCGAGTCCTGGATACGGACACCGTGATGCAGTTCATATTTTTCTTTGATCCCGCGAAGGATGGCAATGGTGTCTTCCTCGCTGGGTTCCTGGACAATCACCGGTTGAAATCTTCGTTCAAGGGCGGCATCTTTTTCAATGTATTTTCGATACTCATCAAGAGTAGTGGCTCCGATGCAGTGCAGTTCACCCCGGGCAAGTGCCGGTTTCAGCATGTTGGAGGCATCCATTGAGCCTTCTGCTGCACCTGCACCTACCAGGGTGTGGATCTCGTCGATGAAGAGGATGATCTCGCCTGCCCGCTGTTCCACTTCCTTGAGTACGGCTTTGAGTCTGTCTTCAAATTCCCCTCTGTATTTTGCTCCTGCCACCAGGGATCCAAGGTCAAGGCACACTACCTGTTTTCCCTCAAGGGTGGCGGGGATGTCGCCGTTGACGATTCGAAGGGCAAGGCCTTCGGCAATGGCAGTTTTACCAACACCAGGTTCGCCGATGAGGATAGGGTTGTTTTTGGTGCGCCTGGAAAGGACCTGAATGATCCTCCGGATTTCTTCGTCTCTTCCGATGACCGGGTCAAGTTTGCCCTGTTTGGCTGCATCGGTGAGATTGCGAGCGTATTTTTCCAGGGCCTGATATTTCTCTTCAGGATATTGGTCGGTAACCCGATGACTGCCACGGATGGTGGTGAGGGCGTTCAGGAAGCTCTTTTGGTCAACCCCAAGGCGCTTCAGCATTTTTGCGCTGTTCGACTTGCCGTCTTCAATGATGGTTAAAAAAAGGTGTTCCTGGCTGACAAAGTCGTCCTGCATCTGACTGGCGGTGCCGAATGACTTGTCAATGATTTGTTTCAGGTCGGTTGCCAGGTATGCCTGTCCTGCACCGCTGCCGCTGACCTGTGGAATGTTTTCAATCAACTTTCCGGTTTCCATGAGGACCATTGAGGGGGCGACCCCCATTTTCTGAAGAACCGGGACAACGGCACCTCCAGGCTGTTCCAGAATTGCCTTCACCAGGTGAGCAATGCTGATCTCCTGATTATTGTTGTTCTGGGCAAGCTGTTGGGCTGCCTGTATGGCTTCCTGGGATTTAATCGTTAATTTGTCGAATTGCATTGTTGCTCCTCCCTGCTCTTTTGAATGTGATTGTCAAAAGAATCTCGTAAAACCAGCTAGCTGAGCCGGTAGTGTTTTCTGTTTGCTAAGAAAATTAAGGACGAAAAAGGGGGCTGTCAAGTTTCTGGCAAGAAAATTGCAAAGAGAAGTGCTACGATGTGGCAGAAAAGAAAGGCAAAGAAAGACGGTGCATCCCGGAATCGGGATGCACCGTCTGGTGCAACAGGTTCGGATCAGCTGCAACCGCCAGATCCACAGGAACCGGAACTACATCCACCTCCACCAATGGAGTTGGTGGAGGTTATTCCGAAACCTGAACGGGGCCCGGCGTCAATAAATTCGACACGAATGGCACCGCAAGTGTTCATCAGACCTTCTTCAACCAGGAATGTAAGGTCGTCCTGGTCGTACACGTTGTCGTTATCTTTTGGCTCATCCAGAGCCAATCCCAATGACGGGCCTGCTCAGCCGCCCTGCATCAAGGCAATACGGAGGGCAGAACTGATATTGTTCTGCTCCAGATATTCCTTGAGTTTCTCTACCGCCTGGTCTGTTACTGTGAAATCAGACATGAAAACCTCCCTTAAGAATAAAATAGTAGCAAAGGAAAACCCTTTGGTTCATTTGCCAATAGTTACTGTCGTTATTTATCTCCTAATGTTAAAATTGACTTTTCAACATCAGCATAAATGATATGTTATAATCATAATAACTCACTAAAAGATGTCAATCTTTGTTCTGACAAAAGAGTGTGTCCGGAAGGGGAAAAGCGTTATTGTAAAGGCGAATAACATTTATTATTAATTGATATTATAGACAATATTTTAACAATGTGAATAAAAAGGTTCTTTTATGAAAAAAATAGTGATTTCCACCGGCGGTGGTGATGCGCCCGGGCTGAATGCTGTAATTTATGCTGTGGTTCATGCGTGCCACAGACGTGGCTGGGAAGTATATGGCAGTAGAAGTGGTTATAAGGGGCTGCTTGATATGGATGAACTGGTCCGATTAGGGCTTGAGGATGTTGAAGATATTTACTCCACCGGTGGTACAATTATAGGTTCAACCAATAAGGGAAATCCTTTTGAGATGCCTTTTGAAAACCTGGCCGGAGAGGTGAAGATTGTAGATATTTCAGATAAAATATTCAGAAACTTCAACCGGATGGGGTTTGATTGTCATATTGCCATTGGTGGCGATGGCAGTCTGGAAATTGCCCGTCGTTTTGCTGAAAAAGGAATGCCTGTTGTCGGTGTTCCCAAGACCATTGATAATGACCTTGATGCAACTGACAGGACCTTTGGGTTTGATACTGCAGTCTCTACTGCCACTGAGGCTCTCGACAAACTGCATTCCACTGCAAAGTCCCATGATCGGATTATGGTTGTTGAGGTTATGGGAAGAGAGTCCGGTTGGATTGCGCTCTATTCTGGTATTTCAGGTGGAGCTGATGCAATCCTGCTTCCGGAGATCCCCTTTGATATACAGAAGGTGTGCGAAAAAATAATGGATAATGAACTCCATGAAAAGGACTATGCCATAATAGTGGTTGCAGAAGGGGCCACTGTCAGAGGTGGGGAGGTGATTACCAAGGAGCAGACAGAAATCGGTCGCAGCGAAGTGCTCCTCGGTGGTATTGGAGAATGGGTGGCGACAGAGCTCAGAGAATGCACAGGAAAAGATACACGGTCGCTGGTTCTCGGCCATCTGCAGCGTGGTGGTTCGCCAACCACCTTTGATCGTTTGCTGGCCATGCGTTTCGGCACCGCCGCAGTACGGCTTGTGGAAGAGGGGACTTTTGGCCATATGGTGGCCCTTGCCTCTCCCGGAATGACTTCTGTCTCTCTTGCTGATGCTGTGAAATCACGGAAGAAGGTTGATTTAACCAGCGATAAGGTTTTGACGGCAAGGGATATAGGGATCTGCTTAGGCGACTGATGCTTGAGAATTCATCAGACACTGGTGACGCACTGCTAAACTCTCTAAAAAAAGCGTTGTTCTATATGAGGTTTTCTTAGAAAAAAATGAGACAAGAACAGACGAATCCTTTTCTTCGCGTATATTACAGGTTGGTTGATCATTACGGACCCCAGGGCTGGTGGCCTGGAGAGAGTGGCATTGAGATGATTGTTGGCGCTGTCCTGACCCAGAATACTAATTGGAGCAATGTGGAAAAGGCCATCCAGAATCTCAAAGATGCAGGAATGCTTTCATTCTCCTCTTTGCAGGATCTGTCTGTCGATCTTCTTGCTGAATATATCCGACCATCTGGGTATTATAATATTAAGGCCCGCAGGTTGAAAAATCTGCTGCAGATGATTGATGATGAGTATGAAGGGGAGCCAACGTTTCTCTTTGAGGACAGCCTGGAAACCAGTCGGGAAAATTTGTTAGCTGTAAAAGGAGTTGGCCCTGAAACCGCTGATTCCATTCTTCTCTATGCTGCGGGAAAGCCGATCTTTGTCATCGATACCTATACCCATCGTGTTTTTTCCCGGCATGGACTTGTGGCTGAGGAAAGTGATTATCATACTCTGCAGCAGGAGTTTATGGACAGTCTGCCGGAAGATGCGCCACTTTTTAATGAATATCACGCCCTGATAGTGGCCGTGGCAAAGGAATTTTGTGCAAAGAAAAAAGCCCGCTGCAGTGAATGTCCTCTACAAGGGGTGGAAGAATAGGTGACTGTTGTCTTCGTTTCAATCTCAATCATGAAGTCTAGCAAATATCCCGTTCCTCTCTCACCCTTCACGGCTCTTCTTGTTTTTTTATGTAACTGGGATTCTTCTCTCCTTTTCGAAAAATCCCTGACTGGCAGGTTCGACAGCGTTCGTTGCCGCACCACTGGCAAGAATAACAGTCAGTGCAAGGATTCTTCTGACATCCCGGTTTTGCATCCGGGACAAATATCATCCCCTTGTTGTCAGGTAGTTTCTGAAAGACCATATCTCTCTCCCCTTCATACCTCATCAATGTGAGCTTTGACCACACAGTTGGTCTCAGGAAAAACAAGAAGAGTAATATCGTTCTATTCAGGTCTTCTTGTTTAACGTTGCCCGTATGTGTTACAACGTGGTATGTAATAACTATAGGGCTGAACAACTCAATAATCAATTCAAGAGAGTAACTTCGCAGGAACAGGGAAATTACAGTTGATGGCGTCGTAAAAACTCTCCATCTGCGAGGCGCGTATTTTTTATTTAGCCATCCTAGGTTTGAGGTTTTTACGATTTTATTACAGTTGATACTTTTGAATAGGGGCAGCTTGAAAAAAAACTATATAACTCCCTTGAAATACATCTTTATAAATACAACACCATGATCCTGTTGTTTTTGTGTGGAAAGATGATGGCAAAATGGATGAGGAAATTGACATGATTGCAACAGCCGGAATCAGTGAAGTAGTAACAGTTAATGCTCCAACTGTCTCAGGGAAACTTATTGAAGATGCGCAAGCTGCGGCGGCCAGACAAACTGCCGAGTATGCTCCAGAGGAGCGGGTAGAACTGATCAGTCAGATAAAATCATTGTTACAAAAACAGGATGCAGTCCTGGTAGCCCATTATTATACTTCTTCGGACCTACAGCAATTGGCAGAGGAAACCGGCGGCTATGTTGCCGACTCCCTGGAAATGGCACGATTTGGTGCTGAACATCCGGCAACCACTCTGGTCGTGGCTGGTGTCCGTTTTATGGGAGAGACAGCTAAGATTTTAAACCCGGAAAAACGGGTTTTAATGCCTGATGACGAGGCCACCTGTTCCCTGGATTTGGGGTGTCCGGAAGAACTTTTCTCACAGTTCTGCGATGCCCATCCTGGCCATACCGTAGTAGTCTACGCAAACACCAGTGCAGCCGTAAAAGCCAGGGCGGACTGGGTGGTTACCTCCGGCATCGCCTTGCCAATTGTAGAACATCTCGCAAAGCAGAAAAAAAAGATCCTCTGGGCCCCGGATAAACACCTTGGCTCTTACGTTCAGAGTACAACAGGTGTCCAAATGCTGATCTGGCCAGGGAGCTGTGTTATCCATGAGAAGTTTAAGGCAGAGGGCATAGAAACCCTTAAAAAACTTTATCCTGATGCTCTGGTATTGGTTCATCCAGAATCGCCTGCAGATGTTATTGGAATCGCTGATGTAGTCGGTTCGACAACAACTCTTATCGAGGCAAGTAAAACACGTGATGCGAAAAAATTTATTGTAGCAACGGAACCGGGAATTTTTTACAAAATGAAACAGACATCGCCAGACAAAGTTTTTCTGGAAGCCCCTACCCATGGTATCAGTGCTGCCTGTGAAAGTTGTATGCGATGCCCCTGGATGGCAATGAATGGGTTACGGAACCTAAAACATATCCTTGAGACCGGTGCCAATGAGATTGTGGTGGAAGAATCCGTTCGTCGCAAGGCATTAATACCGCTTAAACGTATGATGGATTTTGCAAAAGAGCTCCATGTCTCCATGAAAATGAAAGGCAATGGTTAAACAACTCTGCCTCTAGGAGCTTGTCCGAGAATAGACATTTTTTCTCAAATCGAGGCATCTGTGAAAAATAAGCACAGGCATATATATAATATTCCGAGCATTATTTTTCACAAGCAACGAAGAGTTGGGGAAAAAGGGCATTTTCGGTCAGGCTCCTAGAGAGAAATTCTCCTGACAACTGTTCTCAGTATGCTAAAAGTATTGGCCAATTAGAACAGACAATATCAAAAGGTGGGCATGGGAATAGCTCCCCACTTATGTTTGTCAGAGGTTTCTACGATTGACACAATTTTTTCTTCAAATGGATCATAGTCGACCAGGAGTAAGGGGATTCTTTTCAAGCCCAAGTCAAATAGCCTGTCCCGCCCGACAGCATCACCATCACTATCCTGCACTGAGACAAAAATAAAGCGTTCGATATCATAATCGGTTTTCACTCCACCCAGCGTGCCAACGAAATTATAGAAAATCCGGAAGAATTTTCCCAATCCCCCTTTAAACTTATGCTGATGCCACTCTAGAACTTCCGGAAATCGCTCTATGATTTCATTTGAAAACAGTCGGTCCTCCTCGGTTACCAGTGCTGTGAGAAAAAAATCACCAGGCATGATATAGGCAAGGTTGGCATTTTTATGCTGAGCAAGAAAAACCTTGATCGCTTCGTTTGACCGCATATGGGTATAGAGGGATTGGACTTCGTCTGGAGAACGTTCGAACACTGGCACCAGAGTAACGCCATCCTCAGCTTGAACAACCGATAACTGTCTGGCAGCATAGTTTCGCATCCCCATTGCCAATACAATCGACATCCCCATAACAATAACATAGCTGACCAGTATTCCAGCCCATTTTGGCTGTATCCAGCCAAACAGTAGCGAAAAAATCCTGCCACCTGGCTCACCCGGAATAAACATGGGGATATTCGCCATATATTTTTCATAATCGCCAGGTGCTTCCTGCTTCATCCGCCATTCTTCGTTTCGGGCAAGGATATAGTAGACATAGAGCATGGTGACATAAGAAATCAGAATGATAAAGCGGGGCCAGTACAGGAGAAGGCCAAAACCGGATATGGCCAGGAAAAGATACTGCGGATGCCGTATCTTTGAATAAAAACTGAAAGTGACGACTCCCTTGCCGGTAAACCTGCCCCAATAAAGAGGAACGGCGGCCGTAAAAAAAAGAACAAGGCCGATAACCAGCAGTACCTGTAAATAGGAAATTCCGAGGATGACTGGATCCTGGAGGAAAACCATGTGCGGCAGAAAAAACTCGGCTGTCCAGCTGGTAAGAGGTGATGAAGATAACAAGTTAAGAATAGGTGCATAAACTGAATAAAAATACAGGGCAAAGGGGGAAATCATGATAATGATCTCGACACCGATCAGGCAGTAAGCCAAAATTGTCCCAATGAGTAATAGTCTTTGACCCTTTGTAGTCCGCATTTTTCAGTCCTTCATTTCATTGTCCTGCTCTTTGATCCACCGTTAGGTACCTTTTTCAGGGTATGAGAAAATATAAGAATGATCTACATTAATGCTAGTCGTGATGCCAGGATGTTCATTCCACCTTGTCGTGCTGGCAATTCCCTTGCACAAAAAATTTGATGGCGTCGTAAAAACTCTCCATCTGCTTCGTTGTTGCATTTTTTATTTAATTTCGACGTACCTTAGTACGCCTAAATTAAATAAAAAATACGCGCCTCGCATATGGAGTTTTTCACTTAGCCATCCTAGGTTTGAAGTTTTTACGAGTTTATCAGTATTAGAAAATCGACTTTAGCACTATTTCTGCCTCGGTACCTGGAAGAGGCATCTTATCCCAGTTGACCTTGTAATAATTTACAGTATGCTTCAAAGGAATACTGTTATCAGTAATAATGCCGCCATTACAGTCTGATGGGCAAACGATACAGCCGGAAGGGAAATTGATGGCTTCACCAGTACCATGGTAAACAAAATGGGGGGTATAGGGTTTAAAGATTTCACTTCCCTCAACATTGATTCTTTCGTCAACCAGGTCTTCCAGAGCTACTTCCACGTTTTGGCCATCCTTCTTGAATTTCGCCGTAACAATAACCGGGTCGCCCTTCAGGTAATCATCATTCTTGGTATATTTACTGAGACCTCTTCGTGTCTCAACTTCTTCCATTGGAATTTGATTTCGGGAAACCACCCCCAGCTCCTGGATCGCCTTATTGATTTCAGAGCGCGGCACATCAGTTGTAAAAACAAAATATTTTTCCATCTTGCCACCTTTCATGCCGAAAAAGGCTTGAAACCGTCTGCCAAAATCACAGACCCCGGGTTTGGAGCAATCCTTTGTCACCGTAGCTGTAATACGCAACTCTTTATTAGCACGATCAATTATCATTCTGTGTTGCGTTCCTTCAACTATCTGGATTTCATTGTTCGTACCGGCATGAGCGGTTGGGCCAGTATGAAAAAATATTCCTGCTAAAACGAGAACCGCCAAACATGTAACTACTTTACCGATCAGATCTTTTTTCATCTCTAGTGCTGTTTTTTTAGTTTTTTCTGTCATGTCCTTCTCCTTTTGTAATTTTGGGGTGTAAGCATATTGATTCAGGGGCAAGAAAAATCAAAGTACGTAAAGGTATTTGTTTTCTCAGTTCATATAAATAAAGTGGGTGTGACCAACAGCCACACAACACGGAGAAACAGGCCAAAAAGCATTAATTTTCCTATTGTTTTAAGGGGAAATTTTAAAAATGCTCCGGCAATTGCCACAAAAGAAACAGGGATCCATGGTAATGTGAAAAATAATGGCAGAATGAGTGATGCCGAAGTTGAACCGGTGATTTTTTGCTGAAAATTTCCAAATCCGTGTCTTTTAAGGACGGGAAGAATGTCGCCAAGAAAAAATGACCCAATGGCAAATGAAATTAAACCTGTCAGAAGTAAGGCGATATAGCTGAAGAAAATTCCAAATCCAGCTCCAAAGGATGATTTTACCGCTGAAATTAGAATCGGTTTGCTGAAAGGCAAGAAGCTGTTTTGAATGAGATGGGATAAAAGTATCTGTGGGAATGCTTCAGTGCTTATTCCCATCGGTTTGAAATATTCAACAAAAAGGTCAATATTCGCGGCCGTAAGATTTTTTATGTTGAAGAGCCAGTAAAACTCATAGGTGTAAAGAAAGGCATCAAGATAATAAAAATAGTGGTAGACTACGCCTGCAATAATACATGCGACAAGAAAGATAACTCCTGAAATCTTTGCTTTTTGAACAAAGGATTTTTTTAAATCGTAATCAATTTTGTTGCTTTCCATAATAGAGATCTCAGGTGTTTTTGGGAGAGGGTTTGTATTTTTTGTAAAAGAAAGGGATCAGCGATACTGAGAGGATCAAAAGAAGTCCAATAACAAACGGTGGAGTAATGTTTCCTTTGATTACTTCGAGCAGGGAGCTGGAAAAAACGATAAAAGCAATACATGCAGGCAGCATGCAGACAAATGAGGTAAGGGCGTAATGATGAAATTTTATTTTGGTCAGCCCAAAGGCATAATTGAGCAGGTTAAAAGGAAAGATGGGGATTAAGCGAGTGAAAGCAACAGCCTTCCAGCTGTGTTGTGCGACCATGGTGTCGAGTTTCTGCCACCGTGGGCTTTTCAGCTTTTCTTCAATCCAGCTTCTGCCTACATACCGCGAAATCAGGAAAGCAATACAGGCACCCACTGTGGCGCTGGTAATGCTGTAAACTACACCCCAGAATGGCCCGAAAAGGATACCTCCGGCTATAGTAATAGGTAACCCTGGTAGAAACAGGGCAGGTGCTATCGTATATGTCAGCATATAAATAACCGGCGCAAGAGCTCCGTACCCTTCGATAAAAGCACGAAGTTTTTCCTGTTCAAGATATTGAGTTGCACCGCTCATGCGTACAGCAACGATTACTGCAATAAGGCCCGCAAGAATGGTAATACGTTTGAGCATTCCGCTTTTGGCCTGGTTTTCTCCAGTAAATGTTCTTTCACGGCTTACGGCAGCATGTATTTTCTTTTTAAACTGATTTTTTAGGCGCAAACGATTGAGGTAAGTCCAAGGTGCCTTGGAAACTTTTGACTTCCCGGCAAGCGTGGCTTCAGGGTCAAAGAGTAAATCCAGCATATGACTGGTTGGATTTACTGAGCTTAAAAAATTGGCACACCCTGCACAATAAGTGAGAATCCTGGTTCCACCTGCTTCTTTTTTTCTGCGTGCTCCCCAGCCTTTCGAATAATCTGGGTTTACGCAGCCAACAGAGCCTCCCTCCCCACAGCAAATGGTTTTGGGGCCATTGTGTTTCATCTCTTCAATCTGCAAGGATTTTTTTGTTGCCAGCTTCCGGATTGCTGCATGTATCTGCACTTCATCTCTGGTGCTGCAGGGATCATGAATAGTTATAACCACTGGGATATTTGGTGTGGCAGGTAACGAGGTTTCAGCCAAATATTCGTATACGGTTTTAACCTTCAAACTATCACCGTACTCACTGAACACCCTGTAACAATTTGGACAGGCAACAAGGACATTTTTCACCCCATTCTGCAGAAGATATTCTTGCATTTCATTGAACATGGCATGGAAATGTTTGTCTCTGCCAAGATCATGTGAGGGTTTGGTACAGCAATCAAGTACCAGGCCGAGACCAGGAATTGTTTTCTGCAGATGCCCGAAGAGAGACATGACTTTATCAGGTCTTGTCCCCGGCAGTGTGCAACCAGGGAACAACACGGTGTCACACTGTTCAGGCAATGCATAATAAGAATAAAGTTTGGAGGTACCCTTACTCTCATAATTGAGAATGATGCCATAGCCTGAGAAGTCCTGTGCGCCTCGGGCAACTGATTCGCGGCGCATCTCCAGAAACATGTCGGCAGGATTAATATGCCTCTTCAGACAAATCTGTGGGTGATTTCAGGAACTGGTAAATTACCAAGCGTATGATACAGGGCTATTTCCCGTAGTTTATCGCTCCTAAAACCGTAAGATTTTCTGATGGTCAGTTTTGCTTTGTTGTTAAA
>JAIPEF010000089.1 GCA_021737265.1 Desulfocapsa sp.
TCGTATTTATACCCGGTAGTTAGGGTGAAAACTCTCCATCTGCTTCGTTGCTGCATTTTTTATTTAATTTCGACGTACCTTAGTACGCCGAAATTAAATAAAAAATACGCGCCTCGCATATGGAGCTTTTTACTTAGCCATCCTAAGTTTGAGGTTTTTACGAGTTTATCAACAATGATAAACTCGTAAAAACCTCAAACTTAGCGTTGCAGATGGCTAGGAGAATGTCCGAGAATGCACTTTTCCCGCAACTCTTCGTTATTTGGAAAATTTTATCCTCGGAATAGTAGGTATATGTCTGTGGTAAAATTTTCCAAATGCCTCGATCTGAGAAAAAATTGCTATTCTCGGACAGCCTCCTGGTATAAATACGACGCCATTATTTCATAAGATCGGTGCTCAGATAACGCTCCCCGGTGTCCGGAAGCACAGTGACAATGGTTTTGCCTCTATTTACCTCTTTTTTGCACAGTTGGAGGGCCGCCCAGACGGCAGCACCGGAAGAGATACCGGCCAGTATACCTTCTTTCGAAGCCAGTAGCCGGGCCGTTTCCAGGGCATCACCGTTGCTTACGGTGATGACTTCATCAATGAGATCCATCTTTAAAACAGTCGGAATGAATCCGGCTCCGATTCCCTGGATCTTATGGGGACCGGGGGCGCCTCCGGAAAGAATAGGCGAGTCAGCAGGTTCAACAGCCACACCGGCTATGGCAGGATTTTTCTCTTTTAATACTTCCATTACCCCGGTGAATGTTCCTCCGGTTCCTACTCCGGCTACAAAGATATCAATCTTCCCAGCTGTGGCCTGCCAGATTTCCTTAGCAGTGGTTTCCCGATGAATTGCCGGGTTTGCTGGATTCTCAAACTGTCTGACCATGTAACTGTTAGAATTGCTTTGCAGCAATTCTTCAGCTGCTTCAAGGGCACCTTTCATACCCTTTGCTGCCGGTGTCAGTATCAGTCGGGCACCCAGATGTTTTAAGAGAGTCCTTCTTTCAAGGGACATGGATTCCGGCATGGTAAGAGTCAGGGGCAGATTTTTCTGGGCGCAGACCATTGCCAGTCCCAGGCCGGTATTACCTGATGTGGCTTCGATGATGGTAGTTCCTTCTTTGATCAAACCGTCACGTTCTCCCGCCTCGATCATTGCCAGAGCAATACGGTCCTTGAGACTGCCCATGGGATTGCGTGACTCCTGTTTGGCAAGGACGTTCGCGCCACAGCTCGGTAAGAGATTCTTGAGTGACAGAAGGGGAGTATTGCCAATGGTGGATGTCAGAGAAAAGGCCATGTGTGGGCTCCTTAAAAGAAAATGAAATAGATTTTCAACTCGAGCGAAGCATGTTAATACCTTACTTCTTTTCTTCCGGAATAGATCAACTCAGGCCGTTTCAGTAGAACTCTGGTGTCAGGTGGAACAGATTCTGTGAGCCAGATGTTACCGCCGATGACTGATCTGGCACCAATTATGGTGTCGCCGCCAAGGATGGTGGTGTTGGCATAGACAATGACATCATCCTCAATGCTTGGGTGTCGTTTCACATTCTTCATCTTATCTCCGGCATCCTTGGGGAGAGAGAGTGCGCCCAGGGTTACCCCTTGATAAATGCGGACATTGGAGCCGATCACCGTGGTTTCTCCGATAACCACTCCGGTACCATGATCAATAAAGAATCCAGGGCCAATGGCGGCGCCGGGATGAATATCGATACCTGTCAGGCTGTGGGCGTGTTCGGTCATGATTCGAGGGATAATAGGAACCTTGAGGAGGTACAGCTCATGTGCCATACGAAAGATGGAGATGGCCAGAAGACCCGGATAGCAGAAAATTATCTCGTCACTACTGGCTGCGGCCGGATCTCCAGCAAGGGTTGCGCGGATATCGGTTGAGAGTATGGCGGAGATTCCCGGCAGGCTTTGAATAAAAGAAAGGGCCATGCGGTGTCCGCGTTCCTCGCACCGGGTACAGGGGAGATTTGTTCTGCGACAGTCGTGACGAATGGCCATGATGATTTCATTGGTCAGTCGCTCGTAGAGGTCTGTGGTCTCTTTCCCCAGATAATATTCCAGGTTGGAGGCATGGACCTTTGTCTTGGTGAAATAGCCGGGAAACAGGATCTGTCGAACCTGGTAGATGATGTCGATAATCGCCTTATGGGAAGGAATGGGAACAGGCCCCACATGGTCGAAGCAGTCATCAGTCTGCCAGGAGGCAACCAGGGTCTCTACCACTGGAGGAACCTTGTCGTGGAGACAGCTTGAATACTGAGTCTCGTGTTCGCAGAGTTCCGGGATATGGATGTCAGTTGCCACCTGGAGAACCTCTTATTATTCTTTATTAGCTTCTGTGTCAGCTTCTGTGTCAGCTTCTGTGTCAGCTTCTGTGTCAGCTTCTGTGTCAGCTTCTGTGTCAGCTTCTGTGTTAGCTTCTGTGTTAACTTCTGTATTAGCTTCTTTATTCATCTCTTTTTTGATTTCTTCAATTGCCTGTATCAGTGGCATGCCGTTGTTTAATTTGGCTTCAGGGTTGATGGCCAGCAACTCTTCCCAGGTAGCAATTGCCTCCTCGGGTTTGTTGAAGTCGTAGAGGAGGACAATTCCCTTGTTCAGACGTGACATGACATGATTATTTTGAATAGAGTATGCCTTTTCAAAAGATTCAATGGCTTTATCCGGCTGTTTGTTCCTTCTGTACATAACTCCCAGGTCTGTCCACACGTCGGCATTATCAGGCTGCAGCTCAAGGGAGCGGCTGTAGGCCTTGATAGCTTTTACCGGTTGATCTGAATCAAAGTAGAGATGACCAAGCCGGGTCCAGGCTTCCACGTTATTGGGATCCGCTGTAACCTGCGCTTCCGTGTTTGTAATAGCTTCCATAGTTTGATTGTCGGGCTGTGAAGGATCAGCTGCGTTTTGTGTTACTGCGGGTTGTGTTGTGGTGTTTGGGCCCAGCTTGTATACGGCAAATATTGCTCCGCCGATAAATCCTGCCACAAAACCGATCAGCAGGGCATAAACAAGGGCTTCTTTTTTTACCGGAGTACTTTCTGTTGTCATTGTGAGTGTTCCTTTTTTTTTAGGCAGTATTAAACTACAGGTTTATAAGGGAAAGTATAGCCAGAAAAAGGGTCCTGTCAAATGGATTATCGAAGAAAATGTTCCGGGATTTGGGTGTGGTGATATTCTTTTTGTATTTTTAGAGGATATGGTTATGTTCATATGATTGCCTCTGACTTTTGAGAGGTCGTCAGCTCGCATATGTTCAAGGTTGTGAATAATGAAATTTAAAGAGGGTGAGAGCAATGGCTCCTGAAAAAAGTCCGGATCAGAACAAGGGGAATAGTGGCTATAAGTACGAAGGGTTATGCGACACTTCGGTGCAGGGGCTGAAAAAGAATATTATTCGTCATGTGATGAGTTCTCAGGGACGGGATCCGGAGCGGGTCGGAAAGGGTGATATCTACAAAGCCTTGGCCTTTACTCTCCGTGATATAATGACCGAGAAGTGGATAAATACCCAGAAATCCTATTATGAAAAAGGAAAAAAACGGGTTTACTACCTTTCTCTGGAGTTTTTGATCGGTCGATCACTTCACAATGCCCTTATTAACCTTGGCCTGTATGATCAGGTTGAACAGGCAGTGAGAGAGCTAGGCTATGATTTAAGTGCTCTTGCTGAAGAAGAGGAAGATGCTGCCCTTGGAAATGGAGGCCTTGGTCGTCTTGCTGCCTGCTTTATGGATTCCATTGCAACCCTCAAAATTCCAGCATATGGCTATGGGATCCGTTATGAATACGGTCTCTTTAATCAGCAGTTGATAGACGGTTATCAGGTGGAAAGCCCGGATAACTGGCTGCGCTATGGAACGCCCTGGGAGTTTGAGAGGAAGATCCCGGTTTTTCCCATTCATTTTTATGGTCACCTTTCCACCTATCAGAATGGTAATGGCCAATATAGGGTGAGATGGGTGGATACTGAGGATGTTGTTGCCATCCCCTGTGATTTTCTGGTTCCCGGATATAAAAATGATCATGTGATCAATATGCGATTGTGGACAGCCCGTGCCTCTCGTGAGCTTGACCTCAGCTCTTTTAATCGTGGTGACTATATCAGTGCTGTGAAGTCAAAGGTCAGTTCTGAGACGATTTCCAAGGTTCTCTATCCTCCGGATCACAATCTGGCTGGCCAGGAACTACGGTTGAAACAGCAGTATTTCTTCGTGGCTGCCACCTTTCAGGATATCATGCGGCGCTATAAGAAAAAGTATCACAATTTTGACAAATTCAGTGACCGTGTAGCTGTGCAGCTCAACGATACCCATCCGGCCATTGCCATCCCGGAACTCATGCGTCTCCTTCTCGACGAAGAAGGCCTGACCTGGGAAAGGGCTTGGGATGTCTGCATCCATACCTTTGCCTATACCAATCACACCCTGATGCCGGAGGCGCTGGAGAAATGGGATGTGGATATGGTGGGCAGGGTTCTTCCCCGTCATCTGCAGATTATATATGAAATCAATCAACGGTTCCTGGATCTGGTCAAATTGCAATACCCGGGAGATGAAGGACGGTTGCGTGGTATGTCCATTATAGAGGAAGGGGAGGTGAAGAAAATACGGATGGCCCACCTGGCTATCGTCGGCAGTCATTCTGTAAATGGTGTAGCAGAACTGCATGCCAAGTTATTGAAAGAAAATATTTTCCCTGCCTTAAATGAGTTTTATCCCGGCAAGTTTAATTCCAAGACCAACGGTATAACTCCCAGGCGGTGGCTGCTCCTGGTAAACCCTGAACTGTCTAAACTGATAAGTTCCAGAATAGGTTCTGGATGGGTTACGGATCTTGACCAATTAGTAAATCTCGAGCCTCTGGTGGATGATAAGTCGTTTTGCAGCCAGTGGCAGGATATAAAAATACGAAATAAGAAAAAACTGGCCGCACTTATCCTGATGCGTTGTGGGGTGGAGGTGGATCCGCATTCCATGTTTGATGTTCAGGTGAAGCGAATTCATGAATATAAACGGCAGCTGTTGAACTGTCTGCATGTTATCAGGCTGTATCATCAGTTCATTCGACATCCTGAAGAAAGAAGAGAGCAACAAAGGACGGTAATTTTTGCAGGAAAGGCAGCACCATCCTATTGGAAGGCAAAACGTATCATCAAACTGATCAACTCTATTGCGGATGTGGTCAATAATGATCCCCGGGTTGAAGGACAGTTGCGAGTGGTCTTTATGCCCAATTATAATGTTTCCCTGGCCGAGAGTATCGTTCCTGCTGCCGATCTTTCAGAGCAGATCTCTACAGCTGGTACCGAGGCATCGGGTACCGGAAACATGAAGTTTGCTCTGAATGGTGCCCTTACCATTGGTACTCTGGATGGGGCAAATATAGAAATCATGGAAGAAGTTGGTGAGGAAAACATTTTCATCTTTGGGGTAACTGCAGAGGATGCAGAGTATGAGCGATTGAATATCAGTCGTTCGCCGCAAAAGATATATGAAGAGAACAGAGTGGTAAGAGATGTGATGGACAGTCTTCGCGAGGGGGCATTTAGCCGTGGTGATCGTGAGTTGTTCCAGCCATTGGTTGAGAGTCTGATGAGCCCCCAGGATCCGTACCTTTTGCTCCGCGATTTTGAATCGTATCTGGACTGCCAGGAACGGGTTGGTAAAGCCTTTGGTAATCAGGAGCAGTGGACACGAATGGCAATTTTAAATGTTGCGCGGATGGGCAAATTTTCAACAGACCGAACCATTTGTGAATATGCAAAGGATATATGGGGGATTCCGGTGGAGAAGAAAGTGTGACCGGAAAGAAAAGGAAAGAGGTGCTGGAATAGCGCTTTTATGCTATATAGTTTTGTCTTAAGGGGGGGCAGTGTTCAGCCTGCCCCTTTTTTTATTGGGAAATGCTGGTGGAAGGCTGAAATCTACTCTTCTCCCAATAAAAAAAGGCGATATCCCGAACAAACAGGATATCGCCTTGAAAGTGCTGGAGGCGGCGAGCGGATTTGAACCGCTGAATCATGGTTTTGCAGACCAGTGCCTTAGCCGCTTGGCTACGCCGCCCAAAAATGCTTAGTACCTTATAAATTCTTGTCGTGTTTTTCGGAAAAGAATTTGGTGAAGGTACTTATACCCCTTGCGGGGTGATAGTTAGCATCAGGCCCACTTTATACCACAGTTTATCTTTTTAACAAGAGGAAAATGGTGATGGATATTGATTCACTGGTACGACAGAATAAGAATGATCTTGCCGGGCTGGAGCAGGTTCTCTCTTATCGTTTTACCGATCTGCGCCTGTTACAGAAAGCATTGATTCATTCATCTTTTGCTTTTGAACAGACGCAGATCGATAAAAATAATGAGATCCTTGAATTCTTGGGTGACGCGGTTCTTGATCTCGTTATTGGACACACTTTGGTCAAACGTTTTCCGGAGATGCGGGAAGGTGATCTGACCAGATTACGTTCTTCTCTGGTCAACGAAACGCATCTGGCTTTTATGGCAAGGGAACTGCAATTGGGCGATTATCTTTGTCTGGGAAAAGGAGAAGATGCCTCCAATGGTCGCAACAAATCATCGATCCTTTCCTGTGCCTATGAGGCACTGATTGGTGCAATTTTTGAGGACAGTGATTACGTCACGGCTGCAGCGATCATCTGCCATTTTTTTATTCCTGCCATCGATGCTAAAAAAGAAGAACTGTTGATGGCAGATGCCAAAAGCCGGCTGCAGGAATCTTTGCAGGAAGAATTTAACGAGGCTCCTTCCTATCGTCTTGACGAGGAAGAGGGGCCGTCACACCAGAAGGTGTTTACGGTCTCTGTCCTGTTCCGTGACACTTCCCTTGGTGCCGGAACCGCCAGCTCCAAAAAAGAAGCGGAGCAGCGTGCCGCCACAGTGGCCTTGGAAGACCTTAATGCGATTATTGCGAAATTTAAGTTGTGATGGCGTCGTGAAAACTCTCCATCTGCTTTGTTGCTGCATTTTTTATTTAATTTCGACGTACCTTAGTACGCCGAAATTAAATAAAAAATACGCGCCTCGCATATGGAGTTTTTTACTTAACCATCTGCAATTTGAGGTTTTTACGAGATTGTCAACTGTAGAATTGAAAAGGTAAATACGAACATCTATTATCGAGTGGAACGGCGATGAACCCGAGCATGAAAGTATGCTTTTTTATTCGATATTGGATGGGCATCTTTTATACTCTATGCCACTAATCATCCCAATATTCATCCCCCATCAGGGCTGCCCCCAGCAGTGTCTTTTCTGCAACCAGATTTCTATCAGTGGCCGGCATAGTCCAACAGATGATGCGGGGCTGGTTCGAAAGACGATCAGGGAGTGGCTGGAGCGAAACCGTAAACACCAGGAAGTACAGGTTGCATTTTATGGCGGTTCCTTTACCTGTCTTCCTGAGAGTCGTCAGTACATTTTTCTGGCTGCGGTACAGCCTTTTATCCAATCAGGAGAAGTCGTTTCCATTCGCCTTTCCACCCGGCCTGACTGTATCGATGGAAAAGCCTGTGATTTTCTAAAAGAATATGGTGTTCAAACAGTGGAGCTTGGGGTGCAATCCCTTGATGATCAGGTGCTGAAGGCAGCACTTCGTGGCCATACCCGTGAGGATTCCATCCGGGCTGCCGGAATTTTAAAAGAGAATGGGATGCATCTTGGTATTCAACTTATGCCGGGCCTACCCGGGGAGACCAGTCGTTCATGGTTGAAAACAGTGAAGCAGGTTGTGCAACTGAAACCGGAATGCGTCAGGCTGTATCCAACCCTTGTCATTGCAGGATCAGGCCTGGCTGAGCAGTACAGGAAAGGAAATTTTCTTCCCATTAGCATGAACCGGGCAATAGCGTATTGTTGCAAAGCAAAAGAGATTTTTGATAAGGCGGGTATCCGGATTTTACGCATGGGACTGCAACCATCTGCAAGTCTGGAAAAGGCTCTCCTGGCTGGCCCCTATCATCCATCATTTGGAGAACTTGTGGCAGCCAGGGACTGGTTCAGACAAGCCCGCAGGCATTTAGCCATGTGTCCTCCAGAGGCCACGATCACAATGAAAATTGCCGACAGGGATATCTCAGCCTTTGTGGGTCCGAGAAGGATAAACATGAGACGCTTGCAGGATTTGGAGAAGAGAGAAAATAAAAAGTTGATACTTGAAAGAGATACAACCATATCCCGGGGAACACTGACCTATGTTATCGCTAAACCATCTTGATATCCGTTACGGAGATAAGCATCTCTTCAAAGACCTCTCCATCCAGGTTCATGATGGTAACCGTATCGGGCTGTTAGGTGTTAATGGTGCAGGGAAATCGACTCTTTTGAAAATTATGGCCGGGGTCAATGCCTGTGACGACGGCGTACTGAATCGGTCCCGACATTTTACTGTGGCCTATCTTCCCCAGGAGCCCAGTGCTCTGGTTTCAGGGAAAACCCTGTATCAGGAGGCTGAAAGTGCTTTTGCAGAGCTGCTTCTCCTGCAAAAGGAAGCTGATAGCATCCATGAAGAGCTGGCCATTGTAGACCATGATTCGGAAGAGTTTGGTCGGATGCTTGAGCGGCAGGGGGAAATCCAGCATAGGCTCGAGGGAAGCGGCATATATACCATGCAAGCCAGGATAGAAAAGGTTCTCCTTGGTCTGGGATTTCAGCAAGAGGATATGCAGCGTCAGGCCTCGTCTTTTTCAGGAGGCTGGATCATGCGTCTTATGCTTGCCAAGATGCTGTTGGCAGCGCCTTCACTTCTTCTGCTTGATGAGCCAACCAACCATCTGGATCTTACTTCGCTCACCTGGCTTGAGGAATTCCTCCGTTCTTACAACGGGGCCATGGTTATTATCTCCCATGACAGAATGTTTCTAGACCAGGTGACTACAAGGACCTGGGAACTGAGTCTTGGGAAGTTGTCTGTGTATAAGGGGAATTACAGCTATTACGAGAAAGAACGGGTTGAGCGGAAGGCCATAGAAAAAGCAGCCTATGACAATCAGCAGGCCCATATTAAGCAGACCATGCGTTTTGTTGAACGATTTAGAGCCAAATCCACAAAGGCAAAGCAGGTACAGAGTCGGGTCAAACAGCTGGAGAAGTTGGATCTGCTGGAACTTGGTGACGAAAACAGGCAGATTCGTTTCAGCTTTCCACCGGCCCCTGCTTCAGGAAGAGATGTACTGCAGACTGAAAAGCTCTGTAAGAGTTTCGATGGCAAGGTTATATTCAGAGACGTAAGTTTTCAGTTCCAGCGTGGTGACAAGGTGGCGATGGTGGGGGTGAATGGTGCCGGAAAGTCCACACTGCTCAAAATTATAAGTGGTGAAATTCCTGCAGATTCCGGGATGGTGAAGCTTGGCCATAATGTGATTCTCACCTATTTCGGGCAGCATCAGGCCCAGGAACTGGCCCCATCGCTCACGGCACTTGAAACCCTGGCACTTTCTGTCAAGGATATGACCATAACCCGGATTCGCTCCCTCCTTGGTGCCTTTCTTTTTCGGGGCGAGGAGGTGGATAAGAAGGTGTCAGTCCTCTCCGGCGGGGAAAAAAGCAGGCTGGCCCTTGCCAAGATGATTGCTACGCCAGCCAACTGTATGCTCCTCGATGAGCCCACCAACCATTTGGATATGAGCTCCCAGGAGGTTTTGCAGGAGGCCATGGCCCAATATGATGGCTTTGTACTGGTGGTCTCCCATAATCGCTATTTTCTTGACAGCTTTGTCAACAAGGTGGTTGAGGTCAAAGACGGTCGGATTGCAGTCTATGAAGGAAATATAAGCGATTATCTGCGTAAGATTCAGAAAGATGCATCCGGGGCTGACACCACAGAGAAAGAAAAAAAGACTCTGTCATCCACACAGAAAACTGGCAGCACGGGGTCACCGTCATCCCGCAAAGAACAGCGACAGCAGGCTGCACAGGAAAGGCAGGAGCTTAATAGAAAGTTTGGTCCCTGGAAGAAGAAGGCACAGGAGGCAGAGCAACAGGTCGAGAAGCTTGAAGAACAAAAAACTGAGCTCGAAGCTCAACTGGCCGATCCGGATCTGTACCAGGATCAGCAGGCCTGGACATCGACATCTGCTGAATATGATGAATGTGTGCGCAGGATTGAGCGCTGGTACGAAAAGTGGGAGACAGCCCAGGGAAAGCTTGAAGAATTAGGTAACCTCTAAATGGTAGTTGTTTTGGCACGAATCTGATAAGCAGTTGATTGCGTATAATCGGAAGACCATCGAATTTCACTCTACCTGCCTTCAGTTAGATTTTACTATGGCCAAACCTGTTTTACCTCCTCCTGCCTCCACCATAGAATGAATGATAAAAGTAATCTCCAGGAACACTGGACATGTGTTGCAAACCAATCTCCTGGAGGCGTTGTATCAGGTAACGGGCCCACCTTCATGTTTTCCATGAATTGCTCCGGCGCTCACATGTCAGGGGTAAGCCTTACAGCAATTTACGCAATCGCTTGTATCCGGCCTTGATCTCTTCTCCCACCAGGGCCAGAGCGGCTGCGGCATTTTCAGCAGTCTTCCCTGCCTCTTCCTTCAATGGCCTATAGTCAGCGAGAAAACCAGTCCATTTTTTTTCCAGTTTTTCCAGCTCATTTTTTGCATCAGCCTGGCCCAGGTGTGCCTTGAGATTGATCTCGTCACGCATCTGCTCAATTGATTCCTTTATCTTCTTCAGGTTACTTTTGTTCTCACTCATAAGTCACTCCATTGTTGAGTTTGTTAAAAGGCCGGCTGCTAAATAAAAGTATATAGAAAAAGAACAGGAAAAGTCAAATTTGTTGTTATTCTCCTACCTCAAGTCAGTCGTGTCACTTTTGTTCCTGGAAAATTGCTGGGAATTAGTATAAAAATAAAAAAAGAGCAGCAAATATTGAAAATGTTCATCTTATGGTTGGGTGGACCGGATACAGCCGTGATGTGGTGCTCAGGGGTGTTTTTGAGGGCGCATGCCTGGATCGCGTAAGCTACATGGCCGTCAGATTTGGTTTGTCATTCTGATAAAGTGTGCAGTAAAATCTTTCGATAACGAGGCGGGATTTTTTTGGGTCAAAAAAAAGGCTAATTCTTGGTTGTTTGGAATTTCCGATCATTCAAAAACAGAGAGGATGGTATGGAGCTGGTCAAAATTATTTGTGCGATTGTCTTACCGCCTTTGGGCGTGTTCCTCCAGGTTGGAATCGGGAAACATTTCTGGATTAATATTATCCTAACTCTGTTCGGTTATCTTCCCGGTATTGTTCATGCGGTATGGGTTGTGGCGAAAAATAAATAATGAAATAGAAGGGATAGGTTGGGTGTTTGTTTGTGATCAATCAGAAGCAGCTCTGTCATTCATTGATGAGTAATGAGGTAATACCAGCATAAAGCAGTCTATTGGTATCGCTGACGCTCTGTAATGCCAAGTCTTTTGCTTTCGCTTCGTTTTTTGTCACCCTGTCTCCCTGTCGATACATTTTAGACAAAACAAAGAGCGCTGAACTCAACCCTTGACGGGAAGATTTTTCCAGCCAGAGTAGTGCTTTTTCTGTATCTCTTTCTACCCCTGTGCCTCTTTTATACATCAGGCCAAGGAGGTACTGCCCCATTGCATTATTTTTTTCTGCAGCCTGCCGAAAGAAATGGACAGACTGCTTTGCATCCTGCTCGACTCCCAGTCCTTTTATATAGAGCAGGCCCAGGTTAATTTGAGCATAGATGTGGTCTTGTTCTGCTGCTTTACGAAATAAGCGGACAGCCTGAGTGTAATCTTTTTTTACTCCTTCGCCGTTGCAATACATCAGGCCGAGATAAAATTGAGCTTCAGGATAAGGAGTGGCCTGTGCCGCTAATGGGAATAAGACACTGAAAATCAACAGGATTACTTTATTGTTCATGTTCTCACCTGATACCTGTTAATAGATATTACTGAACCAATAAGCGCAACAATATGAAATTTTACAAGACATCCAGTATGCTTATTGCCTGGATCGTATGCGTAACAGCTGAAAAAAACAAGGTTAACTTGTTGCTGTTATCTTTTTTGCTAAAACAAAAAAACGCCGTCCCCTTTTTTCAGGAAATCGGCGTTTTTTTTTGTTATTTACCGCTATCCTCAGGCTGGGATATATCGCGTGAGGGGACAGTTTTTGCATCCCTTAACAGGGAGGTCAGTATCGGTGTGGACCTTGGTAATGATATCAGCAACAGCCGATTCAGTATCAGGGTATATGTTTTCTATCCCTATCTTATCAAGGAGATGGGTACGTTCCATAACAGCCATGACTTGTCCCTTGATCCCGCTCATCGCAAAA
This sequence comes from Desulfocapsa sp., assembly GCA_021737265.1. Lineage (GTDB taxonomy): Bacteria > Desulfobacterota > Desulfobulbia > Desulfobulbales > Desulfocapsaceae > Desulfocapsa. The sequence goes on from JAIPEF010000089.1 coordinate 12,328, forward strand.
CCGAGTTTTGCAGCACGTAAGCGTTCGAAAATCATAGCCAGCGCCTCTTCACCGGATGCATCCATATCATTGATCCCTCTTGCATCAAGGAGGATGTAGCGCAGATCCGGTTGATTGGTTCTGAACTTGGCAACCTGCTCATCAAGATAACTGGCATTGGCAAAAAACAGGGCACCGTCAAAACGAACAACCGAGATATGACGACAGCCTTTGAGGCGATAGTGTTCTGAACTCTTCAGTACCTTATCTTCGTGCATGGAAAGGCTGGCAACAACTGGGCGCATGGATTTATAGAGGAAAACACTCATGGAGAGAACAAAACCGACCATAATACCTTTGTCCAGATGCGGAGCGAAGTAGAGGGTAACCACAAAACTTAAAACGGAGATAATACCGTCGTACTTCTGTGCATGCCAGGCATGAACAAATCCCTTCACGTTAACAAGGCCGATAACCGCCATCATAATAACTGCGGCCAGAGTTGCCTGGGGGAGATGGTAGAGTAAAGGGGTGAAGAAGAGCAGGGTGATAACCACCATAAGGGAAGTAACCACTGAGGATATACCCGATACGGCACCAGCTGCCAGGTTGACAGCAGAACGGGAAAATGATCCTGAAACTGCATAACTGGATCCCATGGAACCAAGGATGTTTGCAAGTCCCTGGCCAATCAACTCCTGGTTGGCATCAATCTTTTGACCGGTTTTGGCTGCCATGGCCTTTGCAATGGCAATGGCTTCCATGAAACCAAGGAGAGAGATAATGATTGCAGTTGGCAGAAGTTTGAAAAAGCTCTTCACGGTGAGTTCCGGCATTGAGATGGTTGGCAGTCCTTCTGGAACCTTGCCGACAATGTCACCACCACCCATCATAATGAGTTTGGAGCTGTCCAGTGGCTTATTTTTAACTTTCAGTCGCCAGGTGCCGCCATCGGTCTCAACACCTGCCGGGATGTTGCCTTTTGGGTAGAATGTATACTTCTCACCATCTTTCACTGCCTCAAATTTCAAATGTCTGAGATCTTTACGGAGCAGATGGGCCTCTTCTTTTGCCTGATCCATGTGGGAGGTGAGAATTGCAATCTCGCTCTCTATTTTTATCAGATCAATGGAAACGCCACCGCCATGGCCTCCTGATTCTGCACTACGCAGCTCATCGGCTGCTTTTCCCAGGCCGGCACGTTCCTCGCCACGCTCATTGATGAGAGCTGTAGCCTGGTTGAACTCGTGAACCTGTCCTGAAAAACCTGGAGATTGAATGGCGGAGATGTCAATTGTGGCGTCATTGTTAAAGCCAGTGAAGTAGGATATAACAGTGGTGATAAGGACCGCCACCAGAACATTTGGAACCTTAGGGGCAAATTTCTTGAGTGTGGCCATGATGGCTACAGCCGAAACAGCATAGATCAGCGTTGGCATATGCGTATAATCCATTGCCGCCTGTGCAACCCGCATCATGGTTTCATAGTGGTGAGGTGCCTTGTCCACATAGACTCCAAAGAACTTTGAGAATTGGGATGATGCAATGATGATGGCTGCGGCATTGGTAAAACCGTTAATGACCGGGTGAGAAAGAAAGTTCACCACCATTCCCAGACGCAGAACGCCCAGTGAGAACTGGAAGATTCCGACAACAAGGGCCAGAACAATTGAGTAAGCGATAAATTCCGGGGAACCTGCTGTTGCCAGAGGCTCAAGGGAAGCTGCTGACATAAGTGATACCACAGCAACCGGGCCGGTACCAAGTTGACGACTGGAACCGAACAGTGCTGCCACCATGGGGGGCAGAAAAGCGGCATAAAGACCATAGTAAGCAGGAAGCCCTGCGAGTTGGGCATAGGCCATTGATTGGGGAATCAAAACCATGGCCACCGTGATACCGGCTACCAGGTCGAGTTTGAAATCCGCCCCTTTGTACCCTTTGAACCAGAGGAGGAATGGGAAAAATTTTGCAGCAATGTTCATAGCGTGTAAACTCTTTTAAGTAGAGGGTTAATGGAGTGCGTTAAAAAAAAGAAACAGTGCAAATTATAGACTGAATGGTGATTCATTTAAAAATCTCTGGGAATTGGTAACGCTGTAGGCACTTTCCGTCAAGGTTTTTTTACTACTTAGTTAAAATCTTGGCCTCTTCAGACAAATCTGTGGGTGATTTCAGGAACTGGTAAATTACCAAGCGTATGATACAGGGCTATTTCCCGTAGTTTATCGCTCCTAAAACCGTAAGATTTTCTGATGGTCAGTTTTGCTTTGTTGTTAAAGCCC
>JAIPEF010000090.1 GCA_021737265.1 Desulfocapsa sp.
TCATCTACTTCGTTGTTGCAAATTTCACTATCATTACGACGTACTCTAGTACGCCGAAATAATAGCAAAATTCACACGCCTCGAATATGAAGCTTTTTACTTAACCATCTGCAATTTGAGGTTTTTACGAGATTGTCATGTTTTACGATATCATTCATGACACTGTCAGCAGTCACCGTAATAAAGGTTGGGGCTGTGTTCATGCCTGCATTTTTCAACTGTACTATATCGTTTTTTTATTTTTATAAAAACTATTTTGAATATAGCTAATGAGTAAAGAGTATCCAGTGGCACTGAGGCATAGCTTCTCAACCTGGCTGTTTGAGTAATAATCTTCTGCTTTTTCAGGGATGGCCACGGCATGGATAACTGGTTTCGTTGGCCACAGAATAGCCCTTAGAGTTAAACCTGTTGTTGTTTCTCCTGCCGGATAGAACAGATTGTTGCCCCAGCCAAACTCGATATAAGGTGTATTGCCAAGTCGTTCCTGTAACTGGGGGAGCGTGGATTGAATTTCCCAGGCAGGTATCACAATTCCAGTATGGTAGCCATGGTTCACAAATTCTCTTTGACTTCCTGCTGAAAAAGGACCTTTTTGTCCTGAATCTCATAAAAATATTCTTCTTCTTTTTTCTGCAGCTCAATGAGGAGTTCCTGTTCAAGAAGCTTGACCTTTGCCAGCAGTTCCTGCAGTCGATTGGTCATATGGATTCCTGTGTTAAGGGTTAGGTGGTACGCGTCTCTTTCATGATATTGCAGAGCTTTTCTCGTGTATCATCTTCTATTTCCAGTTCATACATACCCATTTCCCGTTCCCACACTTCATCCGGGATATGAGCCTGCAGTTCCAGAATATGGTAGCTTTCTATGTTCAGTTTAATACCAGCCAGTGGGCCTGCAAAGCTGGGGTCTCCGTTTTTAAAGGTCTGGGCCATGATTTGTATGGTGGCCGGCTGGTTGATACCAAAGACAATGACCAGATTCTCTGCGCCATACTGATCGGCCAGATTTTTCACCTCTTTCTGTACCGTAAGACCCACGGCTCCTGCAGCCGTTCAGACGAAACAGGCAGTGTCTTCATAAACGATCTCCACGCCAGCAGCCTTGAGACAGGTACTGACAGTTGTTCCGGAAATGTCGTCCCGTTCTCCAAAGACGATAGCTTTTTTCATATGTAACATATTTCCACTCTCCTCATTTTGATTTTAACATTTTGGGTTACGTTCCAGGATAAAGGAAACTCCGTCCAACAGGTTGGTACAGCGGTTGAGAAAGAGGCTGGCCCGGGAAAGGAACATGGCTCGTTTAATTTCCCCCCTGTGCATGGCTTCCATCGCATGCCCTATATAGGGAACTGCAGATGGGATATGCCCTTGAGTGGGAGCAAAACCCACCATACCGATCTTTTTGATCCAGGAGTCCATCTCAGATTTTTCAAGCTGTTTCGCAAGGACTGCCATGGCACCAATCTTCCGATAGTTTTTTGACGTAACATCGCCGGAACCGGCAAACTCCATAATTTCCGGATTCTGGAGTTCGGCTGCATAGCGGTCGATGTCTGTACACTGCAGGTTAAGTGCCGCAAGGGGATTCAGCAGATAATGACGAAAAACGGATTCGTCTGTGTTGCCGGCACCAATAGGAACCTTGCCCACAGCCCCAGGGTCGAGGCGGATAATAGGACTTACGCCGTCATCTCCACTTATCAGCAGGGCGGTACAGGCAAGGCAGTCGTCGAGAATGGGAAGATCATGCTCCAGAAAGGACTGGAATTTCATCCCCAGTTTGGCAAGTGAGCCGCCGCCGACAACAACAACACGCTTATGGAGACCCGCTTTTACCATGGCTGCGGCTGTGACGATGGCCGATGCAGGTGCCGCACAAAAATTTTTAATGTCCATCCCAGAGGCGTTGCTGCAGCCGCACATTTCTCCGATAGCCTTGGCCATTCCGCCCCCTCCCCGCTGATACCGATCGCCGCAAGCCTCTTCACCACAGCTGATCAGGAAATCGACTTTTTCAGGAGCCATCTGTTCACGGTGCAGGAGCCAGCTGAGGGCTAAGGCCCCTGTGGTTTTAGTACATGAGTTTTCAAGGAGGTGGTATGGGCCAAGATTTTCATCGTCCACTCCTTCTGCCCGTTCGTCACCGTGGAACCAGCCGTACCTTTTTCCCTCTGAGTGCATGGCTAAAGCAGAAGTTTGAGGGGAAGGTTGCTGGGTAGAGTTTTCTCCATTCTGGTGAGGAGTTTCAAGCCTGGAAGCAAAACCGGTTAACAGAGGGTGGTCTGCGAGAGATTCCCGCAGTGTAGCCAAAGCAGTTTCATCCATTGGGAAAAGAGGTGGGTTCAGGACATCAGCGAGCTTGAGCAGACCAAAGAAAGTAGTCTGGTCCAGAATCTCTCCAAATCTTCCAGTATTTCTGCCTGTAGTTTCTCTTGTAAACCAGGGCCTGGGAATAGTGTTCAGTTCATCGGGAGAAAGGTTGCCGATAAAGGTCTGATTTGGCGGGTAACAGACGGCCTTGTTGTATGGACGGAGTGCGCGGGCAATGGATCCACGAATAGCGGGATCACGCATTATCTCCCGTCGAGGTTTTGAGCCATACTGGACAAGATCAGGTACATGGGCCAGGCAGTAGGAGCAGTTTTTTATGACTGGAGGTGAGGTCATATGTATCCATTTTTACATTGGATTAATCTGCGATCTTATGTCTCATTACCGTTTTTCGATGCCTCTGGTCGTTCTATCTCCATCTGTGAAAGCGATGTGTAAACCGTGGCCAAGTCGGATTCACCGCAGTGGTGCAGTATCTCGGACCGTACCGTGTCACGCAGTTTGATGGCAGCATCCCGTCACTGCCCGTTGGCCTTACCGGTCTGGAGATAATAACACTGATCCTGCCTTTGCGGGCACCCTGTATGTTCCCCACGGCCTCTTCCAGTTCGTGGGGGTATACATTCCTGCCGTCGCAGATGACAATGTCTTTGATTCGGCTGGTGTGACCTCGGTTGCCTGGCCCATGGCCCGGATGTTGGCTAGAAGATTGGCATGGGTGCAGCTCATTCATCAGTTGCCGTATGAGTTGCAGCAGAACTTCTTCATTTCCTGTGGATTGTGTTGGATTGGGAGTGGATTCGGAATACATAAGTCTCCTGAACTCACAGGTTCGTAACGGACTGAATAGACGGAGTGATTCCTTGAGCTATATACAGTCTATCACCTTTCCAGTTTGGGTTAAAGGACAAGAGTGAAATGTATGGTTCCAGGGTGAGATATACACTAAAGGCCTTCTTGTAAAATTGCCTTTTCGCCCCAACTCTTCGTTGCGAGAAAAATTTTGTCATCGGAATATCAACCATATGCCTGTGGCGAAATTCTCCTCACGCCTCGATTTGGAACGAAAATACTAATCATTCAAGGTACCCCTAAGGAAAGAAGATGATCAGTGAAGCGGATTTTGATCCGGATGAGCGCTGCCCGGTTGTTGTTTAGTGATTATATTTTTCAGTGATTCAATGACCTTGCTTGCCTCTTTCTTTGTCAGTGTATCGACAGCTGTTTTTTTGTAATATTTGTTCAGAAAGTTTTTGAAATGTTGGGCATCCCAGTCAAGGTCTTCAACCAGATGCCTGATGAAGACCTTCTGTCGAAAAGTGAGACCATATTTGTTGATACGGTAGTGCTTGCTGCGAGCAAAGTAACGCATCAGGAGCCTGAACCTTTTTTCGTCCAGATCTTTTGCTGAACCGACACCGGTCTCACGCTCGAGAATCTCCCGGTACTCTTGATCGGAAAGCTCAAGTTCCCGCTTGACAATATGGATGACAGCAAGTTTTTTTCTGTCCAGGGTCATGTCTGTGCTCCTTATCTCCCGACATCAAATAACAGGATAATTCCCACCATCACTATAGCGATAAACACAGTACGAAGTCCGGCCCATAACCAGAAACTGCGACTGATTTTCCCCAAATACACGCCAAGCAGGAATATACAAAAAAGACCGATAGCGATAGCCAGCAGAAAGGGGGAGTATGGCCATTCAACTCCGTAATAGGCCAGGAATAATGGGGAAAGGATGAACAGTGAAAAAAGGAGGGGGGATAAACCGTTCACCAGGGCAATAAACAGTGGCAGGTAGCGGCTGGCCTCACCGTAATCGCTCTCTTTCAGGTCGACGAGCAGGGCCTGTTCCATTTCTTGCAGCTCTTTTTTACGCTCTGCTGTCTCGCTGAGGTAGGCACTGGAGAAGCCGCTGACAAAAAGGGCTATTGCCGCGCCAAGGCAGGCATTGATTGCCACCCCCAAGTCTGTAGTTTTGCTGATATAAAATCCGGTCATCAGGCCAATTGTGGTCAAAGCGCCGTCAAAGCCGTTGGTGACCAGATAGCGCCGTGCAATCTTCCGCCCTCGATAGAGAAGGGAAAAGAGCTGTTTGCCGTTATCCGGGATCATGGGCGGTTTAACCGATGGGCTGATGTTCCGGAGAAAAGCCGGTTTTTAAGGACTGTTGCCTGATTAGAACTCCCTGAGTTCTAATCAATTTTTGAACCCTGGACTTCAACCTCATCAATGCTGTGAATTGATGCCCCGAGTTTTTTGATGAGTTCACCTATTGGAGTAAATTCTATATTTTCTCCCTCAATGACAACCATAACACTCTCGGTTTTCTCATCAACCTCGACCACGGTAAGCCGTACCTGGTAATCTGGCGACAGCTCTGCCAGGGCTGTCGCAAATTCCACACCATTGGGCTGATGGGGCTTGAGGACGTCGAGAACGATTTTTCGGATACTGGCCATGGAAGACTCAAAAAAGTTTAATGGATTAATGGATTAATGGATTAAAAATATACTGCCTGCTTTCATGTTAGCATATGGATCAGTGGAAACCAAAATGTTAAATTGTCCTTATCTCCATACCTGACTTTTTATCAATAGCGATACGATTTTAAAAAAACGTGATTTAGATCCAAAAAACACATATAGTTAATTAAGGGATCGTGTTTACAGAGTGAAAACAGGCAGAACGTGAGAGAAAACCCAAGGGGGGCTGATTATGGCGTATACTATTAAACTGGTAGAATACTATTATACAATCGTTAAAGACCAGCCGGGTGAAGCCTACAAGGCTTTAAGCCTGCTTGCCGAAGAAGGGGTTAATCAACTCGCCTTTACGGCTATTCCATATGGTCAGGGCTCAACCCAGCTTGCTATTTTTCCTGATGACCCCGGTAAGCTGGCCCATGAAGCCAAATTTTCCGGCTTGTCTCTTGAGGGACCGCAGCACGCATTTTTGATTCATGGGGATGATGAAATCGGTGCTTTGGCAGAAGTTCACCACAAGCTCTTTGAGGCTGATATTAATATCTATACTTCAAGCGGTATTACTGACGGGAAAGGAGGCTACTCTTCTCTGATTTATGTCAAAGAAGAAGACTGTAAACGGGCAAGGAAAACTCTGGGGGTGTAGGTTTTTGGGAGCCCCCACATTGTTTCTGCTTTTTGTGGCAGTGGCAAAACAGGCCCATCTGTTGTTTTCGTACAATTTTATATGGCCATGAACAGGGGCCTGTTACGTTTTATTCTGTTGTCCTTGTCGCAATTCTTTGACTTGGTGAGGCAACGTTTTGATTGAGTTCAGCTGATCATCATCTCGCTCATGATCATTTTCGGGATGTTGCCCAAGGAACGAGTCCTGCCTGTTCTTGTCCTGGATAAAAAAACGGGCCACTATATAAATCAATACCAGTAAATAGAGCAGTGCAAAAGAGGGCATATACCACCATCCGTGCATTGGTTCACAGCCGCCGTGATTCCACCACATAGTTCCCTCCTGTCCTAAAGAGACCGTTTTGCTTTTCCTTCATGCCTTCCTTTAATTATAAGTACCACGATGTGGTTGTGTCAATGCTGCGATTTCGTTTTAAGGTAAGTGGTGAAGAATTGGTGACAGGGGATAACAGGCATCATGTATTGAAACGTTCTGTTTTTGTGGATATTGGTCAGGCGAAGTAGATAAAATTGCATTCAGACGGTGCCGTAGAGGATGGAGGAATCATTTGCTCCCCGAAAAGAGTGACGATTGATATTTCTGACACCACTGTTGTGGAGCATGGCTGTCAGTTCTTCTTCTGAATAGGATCGTCCTGCCGGATTGTTGATCAGCATGTTCAGGGAAAACAGTGCCGGAAATTCAGGAGCATCCTTACTGTTGTCAAGGATGAAGTCGTGGATCATGATCACTCCACCCGGTGCCATGGCGGCAACGGTTTTATCTATGATCTCCTGACTCTGTTCCGGTCCGTTACTGTGTAACAGATGGGAAATCCAGGCAACACTATACGGTCCTCCGGGGATATGATCCGTGGTAATGTCACCGCCTGCAAACCCTATTCGCTCTGTGAGTCCAAAATTTGCCACTGTTTTGGCGGCAAAGGATTCCGTTGTCGGCCGATCGAAAATGACGGCATGTAACCCGGGGTTGGCAAGGCAGAAGTGAATAGCATAGGTTCCTGGGCCACCTCCAAGGTCCAGCAGTCGATGATGACCGGAAAGGTCGATTTGTTCTGCAATGACAGGAGCAATACCCATGGCCAGATTGAACATGCCCATCAGGAAGCTCTCCCTCTCAACCTCTTCACCGTAAGACCTTTTTGCAATTGGGGCTCCGGTCATAACCGCGGCATCAAGCTGTGCCCAGCCGTCAAGGATGTGATGGTGGTGGAGAATAATATGACCCATGTAGGCTGGTGAATTTTTGCAGAGAAGTTTGCGCGTTTCCTCGGTGTTCCGGTACCGGTTATCTTCTTTACTCAGGAGCCCCATGGCGCTCAGGGCATTCAATAAATATTCAATGCCCCGTTGGTTTGTGGATGTCTGTTCGGCCACTTCAACAAGAGTCATATCCTGGTCATCAATAGCGGTGAAGATCTCAAGTCGTACTCCGGCTTGTAGTGCACATCCACGCCAATAGGCACTTGAAGTACTCAGCAGGTTGCCAATTGTCCATTTTTTTGTCATGAGGCTCTCCGATTACGTTTTTCCGGAAGAGGGTTTGATTGTATTTTTGAGCTGAAAAATACATTGATTATAAACAGAAAAAAGGTGTTCTATAAAGAACTTTTCGTTATCAGGGGATGTCCCCATCTACCATGGAAGGTTTAAAAAGGACAACCTGATTCCTGCCGCTTCTCTTTGCTTTATGGAGGGCCGTCTCTGCTCGCTTAACACAGTTCAGTAATTCTTTGCCCTCTGGTGGTAAAATAGAGACACCAATGCTTAGTGTTGTACGAATATCGATACGTTCCACACGAAATAATTGTCCTTCTACAGTGAGTCTGAGCTTTTCTGCAACTTCTGGCGGGAAAAGAGTATTGTTTTTTTCTGCATTATTGAGGCAAGAAATGAATCTACAAAAAGTTGGAAAAAGTGAAACATGAGGCAGACAATAATAGCATTACCGGTTTCAAAGTTAACACTGGCCAGTACTGCAAGGGCAATGGCCAGTGTTTTTTGAGAGGTGACAAAGAGCATGGCTTTGTTGTCGGCTGCGGAGAGTCGCAGAGTTTTCCCTGCCTGCATGTTTATCGCCAGCAGCAGAAGATGGATACTCGCAACACCTGCCAGGACCTGTGCATAATTGGCCAGTGTAAGGCCTGTAAAGGCGGATTTGGAAGTGGCGATGGAAGAGTAGACTATGAGAATGATGCAACTGGAATTTATGTAGCTCCAGAGGGGGGAGATACGCGCTCTCCCCGTGAGGTTTCGCACCGTTTTTCCGATAATAAAGGGGAGAAGAACCAGAAAGAGCATTTTCATCAGCAAGGCGGTTTGGTCAATATCAATGGGACCTGAAACCTTGAGGCAGAGGTCAAGGATAAAGGGCATAGTGAAAATACCCAGCAGATTGAGAGAAATGGTGAGAAAAAGGGCTAACACAGCGTTTCCCCGGCTTACCTCGGTGATAATCACACCGGAGGAGATGGTGGGTGGTACTGTACTGATGATGATCAGGCCCATGGCCAGGTACAGTGGAAAATGGAGTATTCTGCTGACCAGGAGTCCGAGAAACGGGGCAAGGAGAAGGGAAATAAATGCCGCAGTTAAGAAAAGAGTGAAGAGCTTTCTGTCAAGTGCCAGTCCCTTGGAACCGGTCTGGTAGCCGCTCACCAGAAAGATGGTGCAGACCAGGATTTTCAGGCCATAGTTGTCTCTTAGAAATACTCCTCCTGCGGGCAGGAAAAAGGCAAAGCAGACTGCTGAAAGGAGACCCAGCGGGAGGAAAAATTGTTTCATGGCAGGAAGATGGTGAATAGGCCAAAGGCTGAAGGAATTGCTCCTTCCTTCAGCCTTCAACCGTTAGTCAAGCAGTCTTTTGTTAGATTATCGGTTTCATGGCGCTCATATAGGAACGCAGTTCTTCACCAATGATCTCAACACCGGTGTAACGGATGGATTCATTGGTCTCAATGAGCTCCACGTTGTTTACTCCATTATCTTTTGTCTCAAGGGTCTTGCCGATTACATCGGTGTTTACCGTCTTCATGAAGTCCTGCAGCAGAGGAAGGGCTGCGTGGTTAAAGAGGTAGCAACCGTATTCGGCAGTGTCCGAGATAACGACATTCATCTCATACAGTTTTTTCCGGGCAATGAGGTTGGCGATAAGGGGAACCTCGTGCAGTGACTCGTAGTAGGCGGACTCCTCCTTGATTCCGGCAGAAACCATGGTGTCAAAGGCAAGTTCTACACCAGCCTTGATCATGGCAACCATGAGGATACCATTGTCGAAGTATTCCTGTTCGCTGATTTCAGTATCTGTCGCATTGGTCTGCTCAAAGGCGGTTTCGCCGGTTTCTTTGCGCCATCTCAGAAGGTTGAGATCATCGTTGGCCCAGTCTTTCATCATGGTGGTGGAAAAATGGCCGGACATGATGTCATCCATGTGTTTGTGAAAGAGTGGTTCCAGAATCTCTTTCATTTCTTCACAAAGCTCATTTGCCTTTAGCTTGGCAGGGTTGGAGAGCCTGTCCATCATGTTGGTGATACCACCGTGCTTGAGCGCTTCGGTTATGGTCTCCCATCCGTACTGAATAAGCTTTACCGCGTATCCGGCTTCAATTCCCTGCGCAACCATTTTGTCGTAACAGAGAAGAGATCCTGTCTGGAGCATGCCGCAGAGGATGGTCTGCTCACCCATGAGATCGGATTTTACTTCAGCCACAAAAGAGGACTGGAGGCATCCTGCACGATGGCCGCCGGTTCCTGCGGCATAGGCCTTGGCAACATCCCAGCCTATCCCTTGGGGATCGTTCTCGCGATGAACGGCGATGAGAGTGGGGACGCCGAATCCGCGTTTGTACTCTTCCCGAACCTCGGTTCCGGGGGACTTTGGTGCAACCATGATAACGGTGATGTCGTCTCGAATCTGCATTCCTTCCTCAACGATGTTGAACCCATGGGAGTAGGAGAGACAAGCCCCCTGTTTCATGAAGGGCATAACCGTCTCGATGACGTTGGAGTGTTGTTTGTCCGGGGTCAGGTTGATGACAAGGTCTGCGTCGGGCAGCATCTCTTTATAAGTTCCAACCTTGAAGCCATTTTCAGAGGCATTTTTCCAGGACTGACGTTTTTCGGAAATGGCTGCATCCCGTAGGGTGTAGGAGACGTCAAGGCCAGAGTCGCGAAGGTTCAGTCCCTGGTTCAGTCCCTGGGCACCACAGCCAACGACAACGATTTTTTTGCCCTTCAGGGCTTCGACACCGTCGAATTCAGACATGTCCATGAAACGGCACTGGCCGAGTTCTTCCAGTTGGAGACGCAGGGGAAGGCTGTTGAAGTAGTTGTTTGACATTGTAAGGCTCCTCTTTTGAAGTGGATGAAGATGATTTGAACGTCTGACTGTGAGCGTCCAATATCAAATTTATGGATAAATCAATAAACAATGATACAATTAATTACACAGAGACAATAGCATAAATTTGTGTTGCGTAAAGTGATTTAATTGGCATATAGTGTTGCGAAAATCGAAACGAAGGGTGTGTTGTGGATAATCGGGAATTGCAACTCTTTAAACATCTGGCCGGCTCTCTCCATTTTGGCCAAACCAGCAGGGCCTGTCATGTAACCCCGTCGGCATTGACGAGGACTATTCAGCGTCTGGAGGATGAGGTCGGGGAACAGCTTTTTCTCCGTGACAACCGTTCAGTTCTTCTTACTGCGGCTGGAAAAGCCTTTCGTTCGTATGCAGACGATGTCTTGAAGCGCTATGAAGTATTGCAGACACAGATTTCTGAAGACACTGTTTTAGGTGGTGAAATCTCGCTGTATTGTTCAGTCACTGCGGCCTACTCCATTTTGCCTGCCATATTCCAGAAGTTTCGTTCTGTTCACCCTGAAGTCCATATCAATCTACAGACAGGTGATGCGGCCCTGGCCCTGAATACCTTACAGAACAGGGAGGTGGACATCACGGTGGCGGCCCTTCCTGCCGGCCTGCCGGAACGGGTGAAGTTCTTGAAAATCCTTGAAACCCCGCTGGTCTTTATTGCCCCGGCAGCATTCCCGGAAACAGTTCAGCGAAGCAAAAATGGAATTGACTGGCAGAAAACACCAGTGATTCTGGCGAATTTCGGGCTCAGCAGGGAACGGACAGATCGCTGGTTTCACGAAAAGGAGATTGTCCCCAATATATACGCTCAGGTAGCCGGAAACGAGGCCATAATTGCCATGGTTGCCCTTGGCTGCGGCGTGGGAGTCGTTCCGCAGCTGGTCCTGGAAAAAAGTCCTCTTCAGAGCCAGATCAGTGTGCTGTCGGTAAGCCCTGAACTGGAGTCTTTTTCCATTGGCATCTGTACCATGGCGAAAAATATGCGCCTGCCCCAGGTTCGTGCTTTCTGGGAGATTGCAGCAGAAATATAAGAAGGGAACAGTGTCTGTTTATTGCGATGCAGGTTTCAAGAAATGGTCTAATCACTCCGTCCTTTCAGGACGACTTCTGTTGTTGGATATAACCGGTGGCTAAAGCACACCGGCTATACCACTGAACCCCTGCGGGGTTTTTTGTAAGGCAGTAGTTATGGGTAATAGGCAGCACTAGCTCCTTGAGGGAAAATGTATGAAGAAGCATAAATCTTCACCCTTTGCCGCATCAAGAACACTGAGGGTTAATAACAGGGAATATCTCGTCTATTCAATCAGGGCCCTGGAGCAGCAGGGTATTTGTACTATAGCCCGCCTGCCTTTTTCCATTCGTATCTTGCTTGAAAATATGCTCAGGTATTGTGACAGGGGGGTGGCGCTGGAGGAGGATGTTATCAGGATCGCTTCCTGGCATCCGGAAATGAAGAATCCGGGTTCCATCCCTTTTATGCCAGGCCGGGTAATTCTTCAGGACTTTACCGGGGTGCCGGCCATTGTTGATCTGGCGGCTCTCCGCTCAGCCGTTGCCCGGCATGGAGGAAATCCGGAGCTGTTGAACCCCCTTATTCCGGCTGATCTGATTGTTGATCACTCTGTCCAGGTTGATTCTTATGCCTCAAAAGATGCCTATGACAATAATCACCAGTGGGAGATGCGGCGCAACCATGAACGCTATGCTATGCTGCACTGGGGCCAGCAGTCCTTTACAAACTTTCGGGTTGTTCCGCCCGGTAATGGGATCGTTCATCAGGTCAATCTTGAATATCTCGCCTCGGTTGTCCAGTGCGAAAGAAAAGAGAAGCAGATCCTGGCCTACCCGGACACCCTTATCGGTACCGACTCCCACACGACCATGATTAACGGGCTCGGCGTACTCGGATGGGGTGTGGGTGGTATTGAAGCGGAAGCGGTGCTTTTTGGTCAACCCTATTCCATGCAGATTCCAGAAGTCGTCGGTGTAAAGCTGACCGGCAGCCTGCCGGAAAGATGTACTGCCACCGATCTGGTGCTGACCATCACCCGCTTCCTCCGTGAAAAAGGAGTGGTTGGCCGCTTTGTTGAATTTTTTGGACCGGGTATCCAGAAACTCAGCTTGCCGGATCGGGCAACCATTGCCAATATGGCACCGGAATATGGGGCAACCATGGGTTTTTTCCCGGTGGACAGAGAGGCGATCCGTTACCTCAGGGCAAGCGCTAGAACTGCGCAACAGGTGCAGCTTGTGGAAAACTACTGCAAAGAGCAGGATCTCTTCATGGCCATCGAGACTCCTGACCCGGAATACACTGTTGTGTACACCGTGGATATGGGTGAGGTTGAACCCTGTCTGGCCGGACCGCGCAAGCCCCAGGAGAACATCCCTCTGGCTGTTATGAAAGATACATTTGTCTCTACTTTTCCGGAAAGAACAAACGAGATGAATGTACCGGACATGGCAATTGATCTGGACGGAAGACCCGTGCATATTCAGGATGGATCGGTGGTCATCGCCGCAATTACCAGTTGCACCAACACCTCCAACCCTGCTGTGATGATTGGCGCTGGTCTGTTGGCACAAAAGGCTGCTGCGCGGGGACTTCGTTCAAAACCCTGGGTAAAAACAAGCCTGGCTCCCGGTTCGAGAGTTGTCAGCCAGTATCTTGAGGCAAGTGATTTGCTGACCCCTCTGGAAACACTGGGCTTTCATGTTGTTGCTTACGGCTGCACCACCTGTATAGGCAATAGCGGGCCTCTCCATCCAGCAATTGCGGAACGTATTGAAGAAAAAAAGCTGAATGTGGCAGCCGTACTGAGTGGCAACCGCAATTTCGAAGCCCGTATTCACCCCCTTGTCCATGTCAACTACCTCTGTTCGCCGATTCTGGTCCTTGCCTATGCCCTTGCCGGCACAGTGGTGATTGATTTTGAGAAAGAACCATTGGCAGTCGATGACTATGGGATACCGGTGTATCTCGTTGATATCTGGCCGACAACCGGTGAAATTGAGGCGGTAATGGAGCAGAGCATCAATCCCGAATTGTTCACAGCAAGTTATCGTGATATTTTCTCCGGTGATGACGACTGGAGAAAGCTGGAGGGAGCTTCCAGCAGCCTTTTTCAGTGGGATAAGGATTCTACATATATAAGAGAACCACCGTTTTTCAAGGAGTTGGCGACAGAGCCATCACCACTGTCAGATATAACAGGTTCACGGGTTCTCGCACTCTTCGGCGACACAATTACCACCGACCATATCTCGCCGGCAGGAGCTATACCTGTGAACAGTCCTGCCGGACACTATCTGCAGGGACTTGGAATTCATCCTGACGCCTTTAATAGCTATGGTTCCAGGCGTGGTAATCATCAGGTGATGGTGCGCGGTACTTTTGCCAACATCCGTATCCGCAACAAAATGGTAGACCGGGAGGGTGGATTTACTCTTTTTCTGCCGGAGGAAAAAGAAGTGACTATCTATGATGCCGCCATGCGTTATCAGGAGTCAGGAACACCGCTGGTGATCATAGCTGGCAGGGATTATGGCATCGGCAGTTCACGTGACTGGGCAGCCAAAGGAACGGTACTGCTTGGAGTGAAGGCGGTCATTGCCGTATCTTTTGAACGTATTCATCGGAGTAATCTTGTCGGTATGGGAGTGTTACCACTCCAGTTTGCTCCTGGTACAGATGCTGAGTCGCTGGATATTGACGGCAGTGAGCAGTTAACAATTAGCGGACTTGCAGGAGATCTGGCTCCTGGTGCGGAGATCACGGTGACAGTTGAGCGGGTGGGGCGCCCGGCAAAAGATTTCCAGGCCATTGCCCGGTTGGACAGTTTGATGGAACTGGAATATTACCGTCACGGGGGTATCCTGCAAAAAGTATTGCGACAGATGTTGAGTAAGCTATAAAGAAAGGGTGAGTCCCTTTCCCGGACATAACTGATGTTCGGTTAAATAATAACAGAGGAGATATCCTATGTCGAAGAAGAAAGGCCCAAAGCATTACCAGAGCCTGCAGAAACGTTTTCCGGAGGTTTTGGCCGCTGTTGAGAATCTTGGTTCAACCGTCCGTGCGGCTGGGCCCCTAGACAACAAGACTGCCGAGCTCATTCAGCTGGGGGTTGCTGCTTCATCGGGGTCGACTGGTGCGGTAAACTCTCATGCCAGGAGAGCGCTGAAGGCTGGTGCAACTAAAAAAGAATTGGAGCATACTCTGGTACTGCTGATTTCAACCATTGGTTTTCCCAAAGTTGCTGCGGCACTGGCATGGATTCAGGAACTTCAGAAGAAGTAAGTTCTGGATCCCCGATTACTCCCTCGAGGATGACTTCGATGAGAAGATATAAGCCTTACAGTGTACTAGGACTGCCTGTTACCCATAATTTTAAGCTGGACATTTAAGCCTGAATCGTGCATACTTGATGCATGAAAACCCAAAATCAAATCAAACGTACATTGTCTGAGGAGTCAAGTTTATTATACCTTGCAGATTTA
>JAIPEF010000091.1 GCA_021737265.1 Desulfocapsa sp.
TCGATTTCCGATGGATAAGTAAAAAGCTTCATATTGGAGGCGTGCAATTTTTCTATCATTTCGGCGTACATACGGTACGTCGTAATGATAGAAAAATTGTAACAACGAACAAGATGAAGAGTTTTTACGACGCCATCAATTCTTACGTATATTCTTTAAAGGAGGCGCTGGTAATGCCCAGCTCACTGGAAGTAAAGACTCTCTCCATTGTTCTGGCCGGGGAAGCTGGCCAGGGAATTCAGACCATTGAACAGCTCTTGACTAAAATACTTAAACTGGACGGATTTCACATCTATGCAACAAAAGAGTATATGTCCAGGGTCCGAGGTGGAACCAACTCCATAAGCATTCGCGTGGCTTCAAAATCAGTACAGGCACCTCTACAGCGCATTGATCTACTTGTACCGCTGGATGAAAAAGCAATCCCCCATCTGCAATACCGCATAACCAAGGAGACAATTATTGTCGGTGATACTGAGGTGCTGGGCGCCGTCCCAGGTTTATTGCATATTCCCCTCAGACAGATGTCCAGTGAACTGGGCAATGAAATGTATGCCAATGTCATAGCACTTGGTTTCATCACCGGACTTTTGGAAGTTGATATTCAGGTCATGGATAAATATCTGGGGGAACAGTTTGCCGGGAAAGGCGAGGACGTGATTGCTAATAATATTAAGGCCGCACTCCTGGGATATGAGAGGAGTCGGATTATACTGGAGAGCGGCGGGGAAGTTCGTTTCCCGAAAATACTCAAGCATGATAGCAGTAATGAAATTATGGTCAATGGTTCCGAAGCAATTGCCATGGGAGCAATTGCTGGTGGTTGTCAATGTATCACCTCGTATCCCATGACGCCCGGAACCGGAGTAATTACATTCATGGCGCAGCACCAACATGATTTCAACCTGCTCGTCGAACAAGCTGAAGATGAAATTGCTGCCATCAATATGGCTTTGGGGGCCTGGTATGCTGGTGCCCGAGCCATGGTGACAACCTCCGGCGGTGGTTTCGCCCTTATGACAGAAGGAATCAGTCTATCCGGCATGCTGGAGGTACCAGTGGTAATCCACCTGGCCCAGCGCCCTGGTCCGGCCACCGGACTCCCCACCCGTACGGAACAGGGAGACCTGGAATTGGCCCTCTATGCCGGACATGGGGAATTCCCCCGTATCATTCTCGCGCCCGAATCTCTGCAAAGTGCCTTTGATCTAAGCCGGCAGGCTTTTGATCTCGCTGACAGGTATCAGGTTCCGGTAATCATTTTGAGTGATCAGTACCTTGTTGACACCTATTACAATACTACTGCTTTTGATCTGCACCCTCGTGAAACCCAGCACGCTGTTGTCGAAACAACAGAGGATTATCAAAGGTATCTATTCACCTCTGACGGAATTTCCCCACGCGGCATTCCTGGTCGAGGTCTGGGTCTGGTCGGTGCAGACAGTGACGAACACGACGAGGCTGCCCACATCACCGAAGATCTGGATTTACGGGTGAAAATGGTCGACAAGCGCTTACACAAGCTCACACAGATAAAAAAAGATCTCCCCCCTTTCAGATTGGATGGGCAGAAGAATTGTCAGACGATTGTCATAAGTTGGGGGTCAGTTAATCCCATTGTCAGAGAGGCACTAGAACGGATCAACAGTAATGATATTGCCCAAATAGCCATCCAGCAGGTCTATCCCCTGCCCGCCGGTCTGTCTCAACACCTGACAACGGTGGCCAGGACAATCATTGTCGAAAACAACGCCACATCACAGATGGGAAACTTAATTCTGAGGGAAACAGGGCACAGGATTCATCATGCAATCCTTAAGTATAATGGTCTGGCCTTTACCGTAGAAGAGGTGGTTGAGAATTTGCATCGAATACTCCGGGAGGATAATTCATTATGAGTTTCGATATGGAGAAAATCGATATAGCCTGGTGCCCCGGCTGTGGAAACTTTGGAATTCTCGATGTTCTCAAGCGCACACTTGCTGAACTGCAAATCCGATCTCAGGATCTGGTGCTGGTATCCGGCATCGGACAGGCAGCAAAAATGCCTCATTACATCAAATTAAATTTTTTCAATGGGCTGCACGGTCGGGCTCTTCCTCCTGCCACAGCGATTAAAGCCGTTAATCCGGAATTGAAGGTCATTGTCACCAGTGGTGATGGTGACATGTATGGCGAGGGCGGCAACCATTTTATCCATGCCATCCGCCGCAATCCTGATATCACTGTAATCGTGCATAACAATATGGTTTACGGCCTAACCAAAGGACAGGCCTCTCCCACCAGTCAACTGGGATTTGTCACCCCACTCCAAATCGATGGCGTTTTTGAAGAGCCTTTTAATCCCTTGGCAGTTGCGGTGGCCCTAAACGCCTCTTTTGTCGCCCGCACCTCCATTCATGATATGGAGTTTACCCAGAAAATATTTTCCCAGGCCATCCGGCATAAGGGGTTTGCCCTGGTAGATACTTTTACACCCTGTGTTTCCTATAACAAGACCAACACCCGGAAATGGTATAAAGAGAATACTTATATTCTAGATGACAGCTATGACCCACTGAACAGAGATGGTGCATTTAAAAAGGCTGTCGAAATGGCCCCCTGGCCTCTGGGAGTGATTTTCAAGAGTTCACCCAAACCAAGCTTTGAAGAGAATCTTCCTGTCTACAAAAACAATAGCCAACCGCTCATCGACCGAAAAGTCCAATGGGACAAGCTCAACTCCCTGATCGACAGCAAAAAAGTGTGACTCTTATTTTGATGGCGTCGTATTTATCCATCCTGGGTTTGAGGCTTTTACGAGTTTATCAAATTTGTTTTCTTGAATGAAACGATTGATGGATACAGCTATGAGGGAAAGGGGGCAGCAGGGAGAGTGAAATCACACCCATCCGCATAGCGGTGCAGTTCTCATAAGTCATCTTAAATTTGGTAATTTAACTGACCGCTGGCAGGATGAGGTATATTACTGGGCCTTTCTGACTGGTAAAGCTCTAAAGCCGGATGATAATTTTTTCGGAAATTTGTTGACCTCACCACTCATAAAAAATATCGTCCGAGCCCTTTTCCGTTGGACATCAGATGACCATGGACAACAAGCGGACAGCGTTATCGGGGCGACGCTTTTGAATTGTTTTTGGGAAGTTGAATCGTAGATTGTGCCAAGTTCCTTTAACGTTGGCAGTCTCCAATCGGCATGACCGCCTGCCGAATAATTCTCACAGTATGACTTTGCTGCATCCCAATCTATATCGATCCCGTTATCCTTGGTAGCCCACATCAGTCCTGTTGTAGTATCAAGGACAGTGTTGTCCTCGGATGCAACAAAACGATTCCCTTGACTGGTCTCAGCTACTGCGCCGCTTAAGCTGAAAAGGCAAACGAATAAACCAGATAACCATATGCTTTTCCATAGATTTTTCACGTAACATTCCTTTTCACAGGTCAAATTGTTTGGTTGTAAGATAAAGGGCCATTACTCTTCTTAAAGGGCTCGCCTTCTATATGAATAATTTGAATTGGTAGCACCTAACGCTATGTTCTCATGAACAGCCAGACCAAGTCAAGAGCAGTTTTATAATTTTACCTGCTATTACTTGCGATTTGGCACTGTCACCGGCAGAGATTCCTTCCAACCCAATACAATCCCAACGCTTTTTTTTCCTAAAACATTCTCCAATTCTATGAATGTCCCTGTTGGGTCACCCCGATATCAACCCAATATCAACCGATATTGGCTTTTTTTCTCCGCCTCCCAGGTTTACCCTTCAACTAAGAGTTAAACGGTTCCAAGCCTGTGGTTCAACCAACTCAGGCAAATGAGGAATACTCCTCAGGACACTAACAGAACAGGAGGTAACACGATGATCAGCATACGACCTTTCCAGAGGATGGTGGCAATACTCTTCATACTGACTATACCTGTCCAGGCCTTAGCCGGGAGAGAGCAGAGATCTGACAATGTCCATGTTGATATTGTCGCAGACCAACGGGGAATATTACACCGTTTTGATGCCGGGTCCCAATGGGATGACACAGACCGAAGTTACATTATTGCCCGCCAGGATGAAAGATATCGTATCCGGGTCAGCAACACGAGTAATAAACGAATTGGAGTGGTGATCGCCGTTGATGGCAGAAACATTATTTCAGGGAAAAAATCCTATCTGAAGTCCAATGAACGCATGTATATACTCGGCCCCCATCAATCACAGGAATATGAGGGATGGCGCACAGGTAGAAATCAAATCAACAGGTTTTACTTTACCGGCATGGAGGATTCCTATGCTGCTCACTGGGGAGACCAGACCGCAATGGGCGTGGTTGCAGTTGCTGTCTTTCATGAACGCCACCAGCAAGTCCGCAGACAACAGAACGGCGGCAATAACCCAGTAGCAAAGGGTGGGAACAGGAGGCTCGGCCAATTCAATGCGCAGAAGGAACATCCGGGCACCGGATTTGGTGAAGGTGATTGGTCTCCCAGTAGAGAAGTTCACTTTGTTGCCCAGAACAAACCATTCCGAAAAACTTTTATAAAATATGAATGGCGTAGAACCCTGTGTCGCCTGGGGCTTGTCCAATGCAGTCCAAACCATACATACCGGGGACCAGACCATAATCGCTTTTGGCCTGACAACAGGCCTCAAAACAGGAGAAATGAGAGTTTCGCACCATTTCCTTCCTGGTTTTCAGCTCCCGGGTTCTAATAATTCTCCAGTCAGGAATTGATCAGAAGCGGAGTGCCTCCCGCAGAACAGGAGGAGCTCCGCTTATTGATGGCGTCGTATTTATCCCCCTCAAGGAAGTACTCTTGGGGTGCATATGGAGCTTTTCACCCTAACTACCGGGCATAAATACTTAGCCATTTTAGGTTTGAGGTTTTTACGAAGTTATCTTGTTGGATTATCAACTTTTTTATTGCGACGTAAAATGCCATTTAACCTGGCCTCACGTAAAAGCGGCTTAGTATACAGGACAATCCTGTTTCCCGGATTGGCACGGCTGATCTCTTCCCCTTTTTCTGTTTCCATGCGGATGACAGTAAGTGGCAGACATTCAATACCGGACAGCATATACTCAATATCATCGCCTGTCTCCAGCACATTTCTGGCTTCAACCAGGGGAGCATCTCCTTCCCTGCGAATAACAGCAACCGGCTCAACTTCCATATCGACCCGGGTTTGTGAATAGAGCATCTCTGCCGCTCCGGGACGCTGTCTGAAAAAGTTCTCACTGCCCCCACGTGTTCCAGTTTTGGCTATCTCTTCAATGAGTATTTCAGGGATACGGATTGTTGCCGGATTCTCCCAGGCTTCAGCAGGCAACTCTTTTAAATAGTCAAGTGCCGCCCGATAAATGCGGGTGACCCCACCCACATAAAAAATAGACTTCATCCGTCCTTCTATCTTCAAGGAATCCGCTCCAACAGCCACCAGTTCGGGTAGGCCCTGCAACAGGCAAAGATCCTTGGAGTTGAATATATAGGTTCCCCGTTCGTCTTCTTCCACTGGAAAATGCTCACCGGGACGTTTCTCTTCAACCAGGCTATAGCTGTAACGACAGGGGTGAGCACAGGCACCCTGATTGGCGTCTCTGCCTGTCATATAGTTGGAGAGCATACAACGGCCGGAATAGGAAATGCAGAGGGCACCGTGAACAAAGATCTCAAGTTCACCGGTAACCATTTCCCTCACTTCCCTGATCTCAGCAAGGGAGAGTTCCCGGGCAAGATTCAGGCGTGCCACACCCTGCTCAAACCAGAACCTGGCTGCCTCTCCGTTGGTTACATTGGCCTGGGTGGACAGATGAATCGGGATATCTGGGACAATTGACCGTGCCCGAAGAACTATTCCGGGATCAGAGATGATCAAGCCGTCAACTCCTGCCTCCTGCAGACGTAAAAGGTAGTGGTCAAGTTCCCCAAAATCACGATTATGGGCCAGGATATTGATGGTCACATAGACCTTTACCCCATATTCGTGGGCATAGGATACTGCCTCAGTCATGGCCTGATCACTGAAATTTCCCGCCTTGGCCCGCAGACTGAACTGTTTGCCCCCCATGTAGACTGCGTCTGCACCGTAGTGGATTGCGGTGACCATTTTCTCGAAATTTCCAGCCGGGGCAAGGAGTTCAGGCAACAGAGGAACACCCGCTTTGTTTCTTTCTTTTTTGTCCATTGTACGCTATTGTTAGTACCTTACTTCCGAATCACTCATTTTGACGGCAGACTATATACGTTCAATATTTAGATCAAGTAGTTACAAACACCCACAAGGTACTTATATCGGCTTACTCACCCTTTGCCGGTGCTAAAAGTTATAATTTCTTATCATGAATAGATGTTCCATACAGCAGACCGCATGCTAAATCAAGGGATCAGGTGGGAAAAAGAAAAATCGGCATAGCCATGAGCGGAGGAGTAGACTCCACGGCCTGCGCCCTGCTTTTGCAGAAAAAACAACAGGTTCACGGATTTTTCATGCAACTTGCTCAACCTGATCTGGCCGACCAGTTACAGCGTGTCCAAACGATTGCTGACCAGTGCAGCATTCCCCTCCAGGTCATTGACCTGCGTGCACGTTTTGAAAACAAGGTTCTGAACTATTTTGCCGACTCTTACCAAAGTGGGCGTACGCCAAACCCCTGCATGATATGTAACCCTGAAATAAAATTTGGACTGTTCATGGACGCTATCATGGAGCAGGGAATGGAACGTATGGCCACCGGTCATTATGCAAATATTGTGGAGGACAAGGGCTGTTTTTTCCTGCAGCAGGGTAAAGATGCGGTCAAAGATCAATCCTACTTTCTTGCCCGGCTCTCCCAGCAGCAACTGGCAAGGGTTGAGTTTCCACTAGGCGGAATGACCAAAGACGCAGTCTATGGCTTTGTCGAAGAACAGGGCTTCACAGGTTTCAGAGGCCGGGAAAGTCAGGATGTCTGTTTTCTGGGAACTGATTCCGTGGGCGGCTTTCTGGAGAAACGAAGACCTATTTCAGAAGCAGGCGGAGATATAGTGGCAACAGATGGGCGTGTCCTTGGGCGACACAACGGTATATACAACTACACCATCGGCCAGCGCCGGGGGCTGGGAATCGCAGACGCCACGCCCTGGTATGTCACCAGCATTGATGCGAAGAGCAATCGTATTATTGTGGGAAAAAATGATGAATTATTTCAGAAGGATATTGAAATAAAAAATGTTTTATGGACCTGCGACAGACATCCCGACCTTGATCATAATTACCGGGTCCGCATCCGTTATGGCCACAGAGGAGCAGAGGCACATCTCAATCCTGTTGCAGACGGACGTTACCAGATCGTCTTTTCTGAAAAACAGAGGGCCGTTACTCCCGGTCAGTTTGCCGTGGTCTACGACCAGGGAGTTATTCTTGGCAGCGGTGAAATCCTGTGAAAAAAAAGATCGTTATCAACACCCTGGGCTGCAAGGTCAACCAGTACGAGTCCGCCTCTTTCCTCTGCGGTTTTGAGGAAAACGGCTGCCGCTTAGCCAACGCCGGAGAAGATGCTGACATTGTCGTGGTCAACACCTGCGCTGTCACTGCCAAGGCGGGAGCTCAGTCACGCCGGACTGTCCGCAGACTGATGCGCCGTCATCCCGGTGCCAAAATCGTCATCACCGGCTGTTACGCCCAGATGGCTGCCAGTGAGCTGGCAGAAATAGTGGAAACTCCGGTCTGCATAGTTGGCAACGGCAACAAACACCTGCTGGTGGAGGCCGCGCTGGAAGAAAGACCCTGCGATCTGACCATGCTTATGGGACGAATCCTGAAAAAAAATGAGATCTGCTCCCTGCCCATGCATCGTTTTGGTGACCGTACCCGTGCCTATCTCCGTGTCCAGGACGGCTGCACAAATTTCTGCACTTACTGTATCGTACCTTACACCCGTGGCCCCAGTCGCAGTCTGGCCCTTTCTGAAGTTATGGCCCAAGCCGCACGATTTGAACAGGCGGGCCACAAAGAAATAGTGGTCACCGGTATCCATGTGGGAATGTATGGGAAAGATCTGGAACAAGGGTGCGATATTGCGGGATTGATGCTGAAATTGTGTGAGACACACCCGGATATTCGCTTTCGTCTGAGTTCCATTGAACCCCAGGAAATTTCTGACCAACTGCTGGACACCATGAAATCCTGCAAAAACTTTATGCCCCATTTCCATATCCCCTTACAGAGCGGCGATGACACTATCCTCAATCGCATGCATCGTGGCTATGACCGGGAGACCTTTCGCACAGTTGTCAAAAAATGCATGGGCCATTTTCCGGATGCTGCCATAGGTATCGATATCCTTACCGGATTTCCAGGAGAAGGGGAAAAGGAATTCGAAAATAGCAGAAAACTGCTCCAGGAGATCGATGCCACCTACTTCCATGTCTTCCCATACTCTAAACGCCCGGGCACTCCGGCGGCCACCTTCAAAGAACAGGTTCCCCAGAACGTGAGCCAGAAGCGGGTGGCAGAACTGCGTGAACTGGGAGAATCAAAAAGACAGTGCTTCTACGAACGGTTCCTGAAAACGGAGCGACCGGTACTGGTGGAGCACAAACGCACTGCTAAAAATATGCTCACCGGATTTACCGACAATTATATCCCGGTTGTCTTCACTGGTGATGACAGCTTGATGGGCAAAGTTGTTCCGGTACACCTTGAGCACATAGAGGGAAGTACAGTTCAGGGTAAACAGGTGGAGGAATAAGGATGCTGGGAGAGATTATTGCCATAGGAAACGAGCTCACCTCCGGGAGAATAGCCAATACCAACAGCGGATTTGCTGCCCATCATCTTTTCCAGGCAGGCTTTGACATCTATGCCATGCACACCATTGGCGACACCCCTGCACTCATTGGCGAGGCACTCAAGCGGGCTTTGAACCGGGTAGACTTTGTCCTGGTCACTGGTGGACTTGGCCCGACGGATGATGACCTTACCACCGAGGCAGTGTCTGAGGCTCTGAACCGGCCGACCATGCCCAACCTTGAAATCCTCTCCCTTATCAGACAGCATCTGGATTCCCACACAGAACAGCCGGCCAGCTCTCTTGAAAAACTTGCCTGGCTGCCGGAAGGGGCGGAAACATTAAGCGCGACATCCGGAATGGCCGGTTACCAGCTTGTCCATGGCAACAAACCCATCTTTTTTCTTCCCGGTATTCCTTGTCAGATGCAGAGTCTCCTTGTGGAACAGGTACTTCCACGCCTTGCCACATGGTACCAAGGGCGTCAGCTGAGCAGTGTCCAACGGGTCTATAAAATATTCGGGAAAACTGAGACTGAAATCAACCGAGAGGTGGAAAAACTCACCCTTGGCGATGATGTGGCAATAGGTTACTACCCTGTCTTCCCTGATGTTCATCTCAGTATGATCATTCGTTATGGCGACAAAAATGCAACAAAGCTCCTTGCTGAGAAGACTTTTCATCTCATAGAAAATAAACTGGGATCATCCATCTATGGCAAAGATCAGGACACCATGGAATCAGTGGTGGGAGCTCTGCTGCTGCAGAAGAACAAACAATTTTCAGTGGCTGAATCATGTACCGGGGGCCTGATCAGCCATCTCCTGACCTCTGTTGCCGGCAGTTCCTCCTATTATCTGGGGGGGGTCGTATCCTATGCCAACTCCATGAAAACCACCTATCTCGGGGTAGACAAAGATTTACTCCAACAACATGGCGCCGTAAGCTCAGAAGTCGCGGAGGCCATGGCCGTGGGAATAAGGGAGAGAAGTTGCGCTGACATCAGCCTCTCCGTTACCGGGCTTGCCGGCCCCGATGGTGGTAGTGATGAAAAGCCCGTTGGCACCGTATTTATAGGAATTGCAGATGAACTCGGGACCCATGTCAAGCGTTTCCTCTTTTCCGGAGACAGGCATGAGATCCAGCAAATGGCGGCACAGACAGCACTTGATCTTCTGCGAAGATATCTGTTACAAAACTGATGGCGTCCTGTTTGTCGAAATCAATTATGTTAATAATTCAGCTTTTATCGAATGGTGCTCACTCCATGAGCACTCACCTCTGTTATGATATCTCCAGCCTACTTATCAAAGGAAGATATCAGTAAGATTATAATCAGTTATCATTCAACACATAAAGGAGTATCCAACATGGCAGCAGCAAAAGACAAAATAGGCAGTGTGGACAATGCCATCAGTCAGATTCAACGACAGTTCGGCAATGGCTCCATCATGCGTCTCGGAAACCAGGAGACACCAAAAATGCCGGTTATCTCAACCGGCTCACTGAGCCTGGATATTGCACTGGGCGTCGGGGGTTTTCCCAAAGGAAGAATTGCGGAAATCTATGGTCCCGAATCTTCCGGTAAGACCACCCTTGCCCTGCATGTGGTGGCAGAGTCCCAGAAAAACGGCGGCACGGCTGCCTTTATCGATGCAGAACATGCTCTGGACACCGCCTACGCCAAACGACTGGGTGTGGATGTGGACAACCTCCTTGTCTCCCAGCCGGATTATGGTGAGCAGGCTCTGGAGATTGCCGAAATCCTGATTCGCTCAGGTGGTGTGGATGTCATTGTCATCGACTCAGTGGCAGCCCTGACTCCCAAGGCGGAAATAGACGGAAATGTGGGTGACTCTCACATGGGTCTGCAGGCCCGCCTCATGTCTCAGGCCATGCGTAAATTTACGGGAGTGTTAAACCGAAGCAACACAGTCCTGATCTTCATCAACCAGATCAGGATGAAAATTGGAGTCATGTTCGGTAACCCGGAAACCACCACCGGCGGCAATGCCCTGAAATTTTACTCCTCCCTGCGCCTGGACATCCGAAGAATCGGATCACTGAAAGATGGGCAGGAGATTGTTGGTAACCGGACCAAAGTAAAGGTGGTCAAAAATAAGGTTGCTCCACCTTTCAAGATTGCGGAATTTGATATTGTCTATGGTGAAGGAATCTCAAAAGCAGGGGATCTGCTGGATCTTGCAGTCGAACAGGATATCGTGGACAAGAGCGGCTCCTGGTATTCTTACCTGGATGAGCGAATCGGACAGGGGCGAGAGAACGCCAAGCGATTCCTCACGGACAACCCGGAGATGTTTAGTGAAATTGACCAGAAAGTCCGCATGGGTTTTGGTCTGGGTGACATTGCCGATGATGGCGTGGACACATCTGAAAAACCCGAAGAGTAGAAAAACTATGGGCTGATCAGTCAGAAGACCTGATCCGGCTGATCAACTCGGTGGTGGACGTCTGGCAGGTAAACGGGATCCGTTCCACCCTGCCACCGCCGGCTTTCACTTCAGCAGCGCCCACAATCTGATCCTCCTCCCAATCCGCCCCTTTTACCAGAACATCAGGGGATAGGGTGGTAATCAGATTGATGGGGGTATCCTCTCCAAAAAGTACCACTGCATCCACACAACCAAGTGCAGCCAACACCCTTGCCCGCTGCAACTCCTCATTAACAGGGCGGTCAGGTCCTTTGATGGAACGGATGGAGTGGTCATCATTTAATCCCAGTATCAGAAAATCACCCTGCCGTCTGGCCTGTTGCAGATACTCCACATGACCTGCATGGATAATGTCAAAACAACCATTGGTGAAGACAACTTTCTGTCCGGTTTTCTTCCGAAGAGCTACAATTTCAGCCAGTTTGTCCAGCGGAAGGATTTTATCCCAATCATCTCTTGCCCAGGGATTAGGAGCAACGGTGTTAAAACGATCACGTAACTCCTGCTGCACTTCATGGTTCAGCGCAAGCACCGCTGAATCATTCCCTTCCCCGGCCTCAGCAAGAATCTCGCCGTCAGGTGCAATGACAAGCGAGTGACCGCCCATTTGCACCCCATCCCAGTTGCCACAGGCATTGGCGGCAAGGACAAAGGCCTGATTCTCAATGGCCCTGGCCTGGAGAAGGGTCTTCCACTGTCCAATACGGGCCTGGGGCCACTGGGCAGACATGAGAAGAATATCCGCACCCTGACGACATTGAAGCTGGGCAACCTCTGGAAACCGGAGATCATAACAGACAAGCCCCCCCACCAGGTCACTCCCAATGGCCACTGGAGAAGGCCTTGTTCCGGCCTGAAACCACCTGTCTTCTTTCCAGAAGGAAAAAAGATACTGCTTAGCTATTCCATGGGGAGGAACAGTACCGGTTCCGGAGAAAAAGAGTGTGTTTTGAAGAACCCTGTCATCTCCTTCTCCTCTCTGCCAGGGAAGAGAGCCGGCAAGGACAATCTGGTGAGATTTTGCCAACACCTCCAGTTCCTGGAGAAGAGCAGGTATTTCTGGACTCAGTGCAGCCAGATCTTCATAGGCAAATCCAGTGGCCCACATCTCCGGTAATGCTATCAAACTCCCGGGAGGTGGTGCCAAGGTTAGCAGGCCCTCTTTGACCTGTGCCAGATTCTTTTGGATATTGGACTCAATTATCTCAAACTGCAGAAAACCGAGCTGGGAAACGGAATTTTCAAACACACCTGGACTCTTGTTTTTTTTATTTTCGATTATGCTTCCTGTAATGATTCTATCTGTCTCAAGGCTTCATGAGCAAAGCCTGCAACAGGAACAACTGTAACCTCCCCCTCGTGATAAAAACGGACCGGCCGCTCATCATCAAGCAGTTTCTTCAACTCGGTCGTCGCATCCCCGGCCGCCAACAGACCCAGTGCCCTGGCAGCCATTCCTCTCACAGTCGCATCTCCAGAAGAGAGATAGCTCTGCAGATCAGGAACAACAGCTTTTTGCAGCAGCAGAGGAGCACGTTTCTCCGCCAGGCGGCCGATGCCCCAAAGAAGACCACGCTGCAATTCCGGGAGCTCCAGGAAGTTTCCATCCTGGTGTTCAAGGGGCCCATCAGGCCGCATATAGGAAATCAGCATGTGAAGATACTCGTCACAGAGCCTGTCATGGTGAACCATGGCCTCAGCCATAGCCTCAGGGGCACCCCAGCCGATTCCACCGGATTCATCATTGAGACTCCAGAGATAACGACGCATGACAATCCGCGCTGCCTCCATATCTTTGTCGGCAAGTCGGGCCAGCACCTCACCAAAGAGAGTCACCGTATGCCAGCGTAATAGTTCTTCCGGACGCGACAGAGCAGAAAAAAGCGGATTTACCAGGAAATGTTCATCATATCCCTCGAGTTTCCGGCGACTTCTCGACAGATCACCGTCCGCCAGGAGCCCAAGGACCTCTTTCTTTATCTTTCTATTCATCCATACCCTCTGCCGTTAGTAAGAATTAATATCATAAGAATAGTAAACACTCACTTGAGGAAAACAAGGATAGAATGCAAAATACCTATTTTGCAGGAAGACTAAAAACCCGCTTACCCAACTCCGCATCAAGATAAAACAGGCCACTGGAATCATTACCAATCAAACGAAGACGATCCACAATTTCACCAACAGTGGCCTCTTCTTCAACCTGTTCGATGATAAACCAGTCAAGAAATGCCTTTGCAGCATGATCACGTACTTCAAGGGCTATATCGATCAGGTCATTGATGCGTTCAGTCACCTTTTTCTCATGGGCCAGAATATGCTCAAAGGCAGCCAGGGGTGATGCCCACTGTGTCTCAGGCTTGTCAATGGACTCAAACTGCGACCTTCCACCCCGTTCGTGGACATAGTCATATATTTTAATACCGTGAAACATCTCTTCCTGCACCTGCCCCCGCATCCACTTGGCACAGCCGGAAAGACTGATCGACTGAAAATAAGACTCCATTGCCAGATACAGATAACTGGAATATAATTCTGCATTAACCTGTCTATTAAGGGCGTTTTCCATCTTTTCTTTCATCTGTACACTCCTTTATCTTTTGCGTTATAATAAATGGTTCTTCAGACGAATCTGTGGGTAAAACAAGTAAAATAGCACGGATGAAATTGAATTAAAGGTCAAGCCCTTCGGGTCGCTACGCGAACCTTGATTTCAATTTCATCCATGCTCAATCTGTAGTTATTATTT
>JAIPEF010000092.1 GCA_021737265.1 Desulfocapsa sp.
ACAATTTTTCTATCATTACGACGTACCGTATGTACGCCGAAATGATAGAAAAATTGCACGCCTCCAATATGAAGCTTTTCACCCTAACTACCGGGCATAAATACTTATCCATCGGAAATCGAAGTTTTTACGAGTTTATTACTGATGAAGTATTTCACCGCCAAAAGCGGGTAAAACATTTAACCATCGGAAAATATAAGTATTCACACCTGGGTGTACTCTTTTTAGCACCTGCTTTGAGGTATGTCTATGAGGAGGTTACCCCATATATTTCTTTTTAGCAGAAAATATACTCTCCTGAAAGTGTTCTCTTGGAATGGGGGTTTTACAAATGAACTGCTGCTTTTTAATAATGATGGCGTCGTAAAAACCTCAAACCTAGGGTGGCTAAGTATTTATGCCCGGTAGTTAGGGTGAAAAGCTTCATATGCGAGGCGCGTATTTTTTATTTAATTTCGGCGTACTAAGGTACGTCGAAATTAAATAAAAAATGCAGCAACGAAGCAGATGGAGAGTTTTTACGACGCCATCAATAATTCATTTGCACGGTGAGTTGGGAAAGGATTGAAAATGCAACGCGTTCTAATTCTCGAAGCCTACTATGGCGGCTCACATAAACTTTTTCTTCAAGGTCTTCAGGATGCCGTCCCAGCTGAATACACGCTTTTCACACTTCCTGCCCGGAAGTGGAAGATGCGGATGCAGCTTTCGGCAATCTGGTTTGTGGAGCAACTGAAGATACTGCCAGAAGAAGAACGTTGTTTTGACACAGTACTCTGTTCAACATTTGTAGATGTTGCAGTGTTGCGGGCTCTTCTCCTCTCTGTTCCCGGGTGGAACCGGAAGGCACTCCTGAATACCTATTTTCATGAAAATCAATTTGCCTATCCAGTTCAGAAAACAGATATCTCCATGCATCAGTTTTCATCCATCAATTTCACCACCGCTCTTAGCTCTGATCGTTGCGCATTTAATTCCTCCTATAATATGGAGACATTTTTGCTAGGTATCCATTCATATTTGAAAAAGGCAACTGACATGAAACTGGACGGTTGTGTGGATGAGATACGGGAAAAGAGCGTGGTACTCTATCCCGGAATGGATTACTCCTTTATTGACCAGTCCGAAAAGAAAGAGCATGACAACGGGCCGCCGGTACTCGTGTGGAATCATCGCTGGGAGCATGACAAAGGACCGGAGGAGTTTTTTGAGGCGCTCTATCTTTTACAGAAAAAAGGACTATTGTTTCGTCTTATTGTGCTCGGTGAGTCTTTTGCCAACAGCCCTGAATGTTTTGCTAAGGCACAGAAACAGTTCAATAGTGAAATCATTCATTTTGCGTATGCTCAATCCAAAGAGCAATATGCTGCACTGCTGCATCAGGGGGACTGTATTGTTTCAACTGCGAGACACGAATTTTTTGGTATAGCGGTACTTGAGGGGATTCGAGCCGGTTGTTATCCGCTTCTTCCGGCAGACCTGTCTTACCCTGAGCTTTATGATGAGAAGTTTTTGTATGAACCTGGAAAACTCGCCCACCATCTGGAAAAATATCTTTTGAATCCAGTGAGGCTGAATATGGATGAGGCAAGGAGTTTAACCAAAACTTTTGCCTGGAATGAGTGCAAAGAAAAATTCAACATATGGCTTTTGTAAATCCATGGGAAAGAAACTGAAAAAAAGTAATATTATTTTAATTGGTTTTATGGGGGTGGGGAAGGGAAGAACTGCGAGGATGCTTGCAAAAGAGACTGGACGCTTTGCAGTTGATTGTGACGATCTTATTGAGAGTTTTACCAATAAAAAGGTGAAAAAAATTTTTGCAGAATATGGTGAGCCTCGTTTTCGGAAACTTGAAAAACAGGTTGCCCTCTGGCTCGAAAAAAAGGTCCGTGATACTATTATTTCAACAGGCGGTGGATTTTTGAAGGTGCCAAATATTCGTCGCATTGGTACACTTTTTTATCTTCACTCAGATTTTGACCAGATTGTGGGAGCTGTCCATGACCATCCCAACTCCAGGAAAAAGATAAAAAAACGTCCTCTTTTACAGGACGTTGGTCAAGCCCGGGCTCTGTTTGATGAACGCTTACCGCTCTATCGCGATCTTGCGGATTATGAAATTCAGGCGGGTGGCAGAAGCATTGAAGAAGTGGTTGGTGACATTGTCCAATGTATGAAGAACTCTAAACCCGTTAAACGTGAGGGCACCAAGTGAAGGCGCTAAGAAGTCGGCAGCAGTCAGTAACTGCAAATGCAGTTCAAAAACGTCTACCATTCAATAAATTATTTCGTTTCATAACGATCTCTTCAGCGAGGATTATACATGTCTGAATTATCTCTTTCTCCACTTTCCGGTTATAAGTCATTTCCCGGTCCCCTTCTTGCTGTTGTAATGGACGGCGTGGGAATTGGACCTGCTGATGAGAGTAATGGAGTACACATGGCCTACACCCCGGTTCTTGATGAACTGTT
The DNA here is from genome assembly GCA_021737265.1 of Desulfocapsa sp. Classification (GTDB taxonomy): domain Bacteria; phylum Desulfobacterota; class Desulfobulbia; order Desulfobulbales; family Desulfocapsaceae; genus Desulfocapsa. The sequence goes on from JAIPEF010000092.1 coordinate 2,476, forward strand.
GAAAGAAAAGCTTGCGACCCGCCTTAGGGCCCATGGAAAAGCGGTGGGGTTGCCCACTGACAGTGATATGGGAAATTCCGAAGTTGGCCATAATGCCTTGGGGGCAGGCAGGATCTTCGCCCAGGGGGCTAAACTTGTGAATGAGGCTCTCCACTCCGGTGCAGTTTTTCAGGGTGAATCCTGGAAAGAAGTCAGGGAGCGGACTGATAACGGTGGCACCCTCCATTTCATAGGTATGGTATCCGACGGTAATGTTCATAGTCATGTGGATCAGTTAAACAGAATGCTTGAACAGTGCAGGGATGAGGGTATTGCAGAGGTCCGAGTCCATGGGCTTCTTGATGGCCGTGATGTCGCCCCGAAAAGCGGGCTTGAATATTTTGGGCCCCTCGAAAAAAAGCTCAGTATTCTGTCAGAGGACGGGCGAGACTACTGCATGGCATCCGGGGGAGGGCGAATGGTCGTCACCATGGATCGCTATGGGGCAGATTGGAGAATTGTGGAGAAGGGCTGGCAGGCACATGTCCTTGGCGTGGGTCGAGGCTTCTCTTCTGCCTGTGAGGCTATTCAAACCTATTATGATGAAGATTCAGAGATGACTGATCAATATATGGACAGTTTTGTCATTGAGCGTGCTGGAAAACCTGTTGGTACAATTGAAGACGGTGACGCGGTGATACTTTTCAATTTTCGTGGTGACCGTGCCATAGAGCTTTCCCGTGCCTTTGATGAACAGGATTTTGACGAATTTGACAGGGTGCGCCGACCCGATGTGTTTTTCGCAGGAATGATGCAGTATGATGGTGATGCCATGATTCCAACGCATTATCTGGTTGAGCCGCCAGCCATTGATCGCACCCTTGGTGAGTATCTCTGTGCTGCAGGAGTTACATCATATGCGATTTCAGAGACCCAAAAGTTTGGTCATGTCACCTATTTTTGGAATGGAAATAAATCAGGATACATTGATGAACAGCTGGAAAAGTATGTTGAAGTAGAGTCTGACAGGGTCACCTTTGATCTGCGTCCCTGGATGAAGGCATCAGAAATCACAGATAAGGTTATTGAAGCGATTCTCAGTCGGAAATATAAATTTATTCGCCTGAATTTTGCCAATGGGGATATGGTAGGTCATACAGGTGTTCCTGTTTCTGTAAGGATTGCTGTGGAAACCGTGGATCTGATGTTAAGGCGTTTGTTGCCGGTGTTAAAAAAAGAGAAAGGAGTGGCAGTAATTACAGCCGATCATGGCAATGCCGACTGTATGTGGATAGAGAAACAGGGAGAGCGTACACCAATGGTGGCCCACACCAGAAATCCCGTCCCATTTATTGTGAAAGATTACAGTGGAGAAAATGTATTTACCTTACGGCCTATTGAAGAGGCAGGGCTTGCCAATGTGGCTGCCACCCTTTTGAATCTTCTTGGGTTTATGGCCCCTTCGGACTATGAACCTTCTCTTCTGCAATTAAAATAAGATAAACTCGTAAAAACCTCAATAATTGATGGTAGGGGGTTATCTGTTAAAACTCATTGGATTGCCCGATAATGCTGGGGTGTTGAGCACTGTTTTTTTATGTAATACTAAAAAAGTGCGTTGCCTGAATAATTTTTCTGGTTTTTTTGAAAATCCTTTTGTAAAGTAAAATAACGTATGAATTGTGTAGAGTAATGAATTTACGGCTCAAAAAAGAATAGAGCTATTTCATCCGGCTGTTTCGGAAGGAATGTTTCTCTTCACAATAAAAAAAAAGCATGATCACGCAGTTGATCAGTACTAAGGACAAGGGTTATTATGTTACAAGGCACAGTGAAATGGTTTAACGAGGCTAAAGGTTTTGGTTTTTTGGAGCAGGAAGGTGGCAAAGATGTATTTGTTCATTACTCTGCAATTAATACAGACGGGTTCAAAACCTTGAACGAGGGTGATCGGGTTGAATTTGAAATCACCGAAGGTCCTAAAGGTCCTGCTGCTGCAAATGTGAGCAAAATATGATCTAAGGTTTTTTGGTCTGAGATTCTAAGAAGGGGTAAGCCGTTTTAAACGGCTTACCCCTTTTTTTGTGGCTGTCCAGTGGCAATCATCTTCTGGTTTTGCTCCCATTCCGGGAACAGTTACTTTTTTTCTCGTAATACGTTATTCTGTTAGCAACAGTAGCACCATCTTCATAACAGGAGTTCGGTATGGAAGAACTTTCAAAATCACAGCGTGCACGCCTGGCAATACGAGCCTTTAAGACCATCGCAGATGCTCTTGTTCTGCGGGGGTTTTACAAACCCTCAGGAAGATCTGGAGAAAAGCTATCGGAATCACTGCAACTCTTTGACCCCGAAATTTATGGTTCCATGAGTGATCCCAGAATTGTTGAGCTCAAGGGTCTTGAATATGTGATGGATCGTATGCCCAGAGGAATTGAAAAATGTAATCGCATCATTTTGACAGCTGATGATGACTTTCACGAGACCTCCTTTGAAAAGATTATCCCTTTAAAAAGACGAAGGCATTCTTATAGAGTTTCTGAGAAGGAAATCTGTTTTATTATCAGTCGCGGCTTAACCGAAATTTATGATATCCTCACTCACATTACTTTCTTAAATATTGAGGCACAAAAAATACATAGTCAGATATGCAATAAAGAAGAGGGCGTCTGTTCAGAGTGGAATGAACTCGAAAAGAGTGCTCTCAGGAAGACAGCGCTCACCGGAAGTGATCTTGATCAGGCCCTGTGGAATCTTTCAATTATTCTTGGCAGAACTTACCGGGAGGCTCGGGATACTTATGAGAGCCTTGAGCTTCATCACAATAAAAATGGGAACTATAACAACGGGCTGTTTGCGATAATGTATGAGATGGGGCAGCGAATCATTGAGGAGAGAAAAATAAGGGATAATCTGCTGACCATTTATTTTACCCCTTCTCTGCAGGAAATGATCGGGCGTCACAAGTATTCTACATTCTGGGCAAAAAATGTAAAACAGCACCTCTATGAGAAGGGGCTCCATAAAAGACCCATTCATGTGGTGAGTGCGAACATGCATTCCATGAAAAATATCTTTTATGGTGCCGGATTTTTAAAAGAAAACGGCCACGATGTCCCTGAAAGTATTTACGATATGATTAAGGGATTCCGCGCTGCTGATCATGATATTACCGCCTATGCCTCCAAGTACGGATTTTCCTACCATGCTGATACCTCTGAGTCCAATATCGATGTCATGGTTATTGATACAGCGAAAAACAACCCATTCAATCTGCATGAAAGTATCCAGTGTGATTTTGTGTATCTGGCTGAGAAAAAACCCGTTATCGTTGTTATGGACTATGCCTTTGGTACTCAAGCATTTGATATACTCGATGAACTGCTCTGTCCCTGTTATTTTGAGAATACAAGTGTGACGTTTCAGATCGAATCCGTCAACATAATGGGTAAGGCCGGGACTCTCCCAGGAAATAGAGGAGATATCATGCTTGCCACAGCTCATGTTATGGAAGGAACCACGAACAGTTATATTGTTGATAATGACCTTGATGTAAACGATTTTGATGCAGGATATCCCATCCATGTCGGTCCTATGGTAACCGTATTAGGGACATCGCTCCAAAATAGAGATGTTCTTGCAAGATTTCATACTTCCAACTGGAAGGCTGTTGGCCTTGAGATGGAAGGTGGACATTATCAGAGGGCCATCAGCGCTGCCATCATTCAGGGACATGTCCCGAGGAGTATGAAAACGAGATACGCCTACTATGCATCTGATAATCCTTTAAAGGAAGGGGAGACACTGGCCTCCGGTTCACTTGGTGATGATGGTATTGTACCAACCTATATGATAAGCAGAGTGATATTGCAGAAGATTATTAATCCACCCCCGGGAGTTGTATGCGAATTATGAAAAATCAGCAGTTGGCCAGGGTATCACCCTGGGTGCTGGCTGCCGCCTGCGGATTACTAGCATTGATCATCGGGGTTTTTGCCGTCAATAATTATTGGCGTGACAAGGCTCTGATGACTGATATTTTGCTTGAGAAAGGTGCAACTCTTATTCGTTTTGTTGCCTCAAGTTCCAGGAATTCCATCTTTGCCGGTCTTCGAGGAGGGCAGGATATCAGCAGTCTCTGGCCTGGTAATGTACAACAGGTGCTTGAGTACGCTTCAGGACATCCGGGGGTGAAATACCTCGCTCTTGTGGATAGTGATGGTGTTATTATTGCTAATTCTGTCCCTGAACAAAGGAACAGGAAGGTCTCTGAAGAGACCCGTGCTTTTATTTCAGCACTTGAGGATGATAGTTTAAAGAGTAGAAAATTCAGTTTTCGCATTAATAAAGATGAAAAACAATCTGTTTTTCAGGTTGCTGCGCTTTCCCCCCGGTTTGGAAAACGTTTTCTGGATCAATTGGGGACCTATGTCCATCCCATGACTAACCGAGGTGAAAGGGTACCAGGATGGAGAGTTCCTTATGGCCAAAATCCCAAAGTGAAACAAGCGCTTGAAGAACTGAACAAGAAGAGATTTGCTATTCTTGTTGAGCTTGATATGGAACAGTTTAATCAAAGACTTCAACGGCAGAAACTGGAAATTATCATTTTATCCATTGTCTTGCTGCTTGTAGGGTTTGGTGGGTGGCTCTCCATATTGACCCTGGAAGGATTGAAAGGGTCACAGAGTAGATTACGACGTGTTGAGGCCTTTCGCGACATTCTCATATCATCCCTGCCCGTCGGCTTGATTGCAACCGACAATAAAGGCCGAATAATTTTGTACAATAAATTTTCGCAGGAACTTACCGGTGTAAAAGAGGAAAAGGCCCTTGGCCAATCCACCGAGATATTTAAAAACATGCCTGAGCTACAGGACACATTCGAGTCTTCTGGAAAACAACAAAGGACACCCTTGCAGAGAGAGGTTCGCTTGATTGCCGACACAGGAGTCAGGTATACCGTTCAGCTCAGTCGTTTGGCTATTATTGACAAAGATGATTCATTTGTCGGAACTTTACTGATGATCCAGGATCTTAGCCAGGTGAAAGAACTGGAGGAAGATTTACGGAAAAGTGAGCGTCTGGCAGTACTGGGGAAAATGGCTGCGGGGGTAGCCCATGAGCTTCGCAACCCTCTAAGTTCTATTAAGGGCCTTGCCCTTGTCTTGCAGTCAAAAATTAATGGAGAGAAAAAAGAAAGGGAGACAGCAACTATCCTGGTTCAGGAGGTTGATCGTCTCAATCGAAGTATCTCTGAGTTATTGGACTATGCAAGGCCCCAGAAGCTGCAGAAAAAGAAAGTGTATCTGCAAGAATTTTTACATAAAGCAGTATCACTGATTCGCATCGATGCTGAAGCGGCTGGTGTCGAGGTGGTGGTCGATATCCGGGAAGAAGTGCCAGCGATCTTTGTTGATGAGGATAAGTTAAATCAGGTCTTCTTGAATCTGTTTCTCAATGCAATTCAGGCAATGGAGCATGGCGGAAAGTTAACCGTTTCGGTAGCTGTGACAGATGGTAGAGTCAGGGTTACTGTGTCGGATACCGGGTGTGGTATTGCCCCTGAAGATATTGGCCGGGTGTTTGATCCCTACTTTACAACAAAGCCCGACGGGACTGGGCTGGGGATGGCCATGTCTGCAAAGATTATTGAAGAGCATGGCGGTGAAGTAACCCTTGAATCTCAAGTGGAACAGGGAACCTCTGTTATTGTAGAGATTCCCTGTTAAGGCCACCTTGCAAAATTGCCTTTTCGCACGATTTCTGCCTCACTGCAGGTAAGCGCGGACTCCGAAAATAAAAATGCTCACATATGATCAATACGCGGAGTTTATACCCGAAAGGGTGCTTTTTATTTTCGCGGTTCCTTGAACTCGAGCGAAAAATCAAATTTTTCAAAGCACTCTTAAGGGATTTTCAGGTCAGTGGTAAGTTATTAGGTGTGGAGTCTGCCTCATTTGCCGGTGGAGTTGGGGGTGTCTTTCTTGAAAAGAGACCGAGCATTGTCTGAAAAACTGTCTTTATACCTGCCCAGATTTTTGGCAGTACCCAGATGGCGGTCAGTAGAAAAGCAACAAAGAAGATGAGAAATGCCAGGGGGTAGTGCAACATTGCCCATAAACCGCCAAACACCGTAATGTCTTCCACCACAGAAGCGGTCCAGTTTGTGAAAGGTTCCGGTGAAGTGTTGATCAGAACTCTGGTTCCGGCTTTGATTGTATGGGTCGTGGCAGCAATACCGCCACCCAGGATTCCTGCAACAATAACCATACTTGGATTAACATCCCCAACAGCACCAGCAGCAAGAAGTACACCTGCAGGGATGCGGATAAAGGAGTGAACCGCATCCCAGCCTGTATCTAAACCAGATGTCTTGTCAGCAAAAAATTCCACCAGATACATCAGAACTGCCGCTCCAATAACAATGGGATCCTGTAGGATCAGTAACTGTTCAGGGAGAACAATATTACCGGTGATACCAAGAGCTCCCAGAACAGCTATTGTTGCATAGAGGTTTATGCCTGCCGCCCAGGCTGTTCCCATGGTTAAAGCAAGGGTTGCAATAAGTTGTTGATATGCGTCCATGGTGTTGTCCCCTTTATCGATTGAATATAATGAAGCGTAAGGAGGTGGTCCTATGAGTTGTTACGAAATTACATGAACATCCTAAGCAGTGTTATGGCTGCCGGCAAGGGTCCGGCTATCTGTTCTGGAAGTTTCTGTTCAGAAATTCACACTCTTTTGGGGTAAGATCATACTTGATTTCAACCTGTTGCAGCAGACAACTGCGAGTTTTGTCAGGGTGCTTTTCCAGCAACTCTGAAAGTTCTGCCAGGGCCTGTTTTGTTTTGTCACCCGCTTTTTTGGTTGGTTGTTGGTTAGTCATTTGGGCTTCCTTGATGTGAATTATGTGTTTAGGCTAAAGGCTAAAGGCTAAAGGTAAAGAGGGTAAGCTGCACATAACATCCTCTGTACACCACCTTTGGCCTTCAGGTTTCAGTCCTTTTTTACCACATTCAATACGGTTTCAGAATTATTCCGGCAAGGGGTGGAACGGTGACATGGGTATGGTACTCCGCTTGTGCGTATCGTTCATGAATCGATTTATAAACAATTTTGTTGATACTGCTACTTCCCGCAAATCGATTCTGGTCAGAACAGAAAACCTGCTCGTAATTGGAGCCGCTGGGAAGTCCCATCTTATAGTCAAAGAAGGTCTGTGGGGTGAAGTTGAACAGGCAGACCAGGTGGTCTTTCCGATCTTTCGCATAACGGGCATAGGAGATGATAGAATTTTCACGGTCTTCAAGGTCCATCCACTGGAATCCCTCGTGGTGACAGTCCTGTTCCCAGAGGCTTGCGTTCTCTTTGTAGAATTCATTCAGTTTGCCGATGAACAACAACATATCATTATGTAATTCGTTATCTTGAAGCAGATGAAAATCCAGACTCTGTTTGCATTTCCATTCTGACCATTGACCGAACTCATCTCCCATGAATAGCAGCTTTTTACCAGGATGCATCCACATACTGACAAAAAGGAGCCTGAGATTGGCAAATTTCTGGTTAAGATCCCCGGGCATTTTATCAATCAGTGATCGTTTTCCATGGACTACCTCATCATGGGACAGGGGGAGGATGAAGTTTTCGGAAAAGGCATACATGATGGAAAAAGTAAGGCTGTTATGATGAAACTTCCTGTAAATGGGGTCTTTTTCAAAATAACTCAGGGTGTCATTCATCCAGCCCATATTCCACTTGAACCCAAATCCGAGCCCTCCAGCATCGGCAGGTTTCGAAACACCATAGAAACTGGTGGACTCTTCTGCAATCATCAGGGTTCCTGGATAGCGGTCATAGATAATTGAGTTGAGATGTCTTAAGAATTCAATAGCTTCAAGATTTTCTCTGCCACCATAGTTGTTGGGAATCCATTCGCCTTCATTTCTTGAGTAGTCGAGGTAGAGCATGGATGCCACGGCATCTACACGTAAACCGTCAATGTGGTACTTGTCCAGCCAGAACAGGGCATTGGCAATAAGAAAGTTGCTCACCTCTTTGCGGCCGTAATTATAAATATAGGTTCCCCACTCAGGATGGGCTCCTTTTCGTGGATCTTCGTGCTCATAAAGAGCCGTTCCGTCAAAGCGGGCCAGACTGTGTTCGTCTTTTGGGAAGTGGGCTGGAACCCAGTCAAGAATAACCCCTATGTTTTGCTGGTGGCAGGTGTCCACGAAGTACATGAAGTCTTCCGGGGTACCATATCTGCTGGAGAGACTGAATGGGCCTGTGACCTGGTATCCCCAGGATTCATCAAGAGGGTGCTCCATGACAGGCATCAGTTCAATATGGGTAAAGCCCAGCTTTTGTACATATGGTATCAGTTTGTCGGCCAGCTCCCTGAAGGTAAGAAAGCGTTCCGGGTTGGAAGGGTCACGCTGCCATGAGCCCGGATGTACTTCGTATATTGACATGGCTTCATCGTACGGGTTCCGACTCTTCCTGCTTTTCTGCCATTTTTGGTCATTCCATTGGTAATGATCAAGGTATCGCACCATGGAGGCTGTTTTAGGACGATGCTCACCGTAAAACTGAAATGGGTCGGATTTCGTCAGTATTTTCCCTGATAGGGTGCGTATCTCAAATTTGTAGATCTCATTTTCTTCAATACCCGGAATGAACAGTTCCCAGATACCTGATCTTTCAAGGCTGCGCATGGGGTGGACCCTGCCATCCCAGCCATTAAAATCACCAATGAGAGAAACCCTTGAAGCAGATGGTGCCCACACCCTGAAAATAGTCCCTGTAATCTTGGAATACATGCCGGGTTGGGCACCCATATGCTTGTATAGTTCGTAATTGGTGCCGAAATTAAAAAGGAAGCGGTCCTCTTCCCCAAGAATGGGCATAAAACGATAGGGATCATTAATGGTTTGTTCAACCCCATCGTTATACGTGATCTTGTACTGGTAATTGTATGGGTCAAGCTCACTGTCGGCTATTTTCTTTCGATCAATGGAGACTTCGAATAACCCCTCTTCCCGAATTTTGATCATTGGGATTTCCCGATCGTCAATTAACAGGAGAACCTTATGGGCATGGGGCTGGAGGCAGCGGATCGTTGCGGTAGCATCTTCTTTGCCGTTAAAATGGACTCCAAGCACTTTGAAAGGATCGTAATGTTCTGCACGAAGAAGACGGTCGATTTGTTCGTTCATGTCCATGGGGTCCTTCCATTTTGAGCATCTGGAAATCATTCTCATGTTTTTTGTTGCTTAAAATGATTTCGTAAAAGCACTTTTACCCTTGCACAGCTATTAAGCAGAGCATCCCACAAGGGGTACATAATCGAGTTGCGGCAATCTTACACTACACCTGAGTTAGTGGCTTGCTGCTGGAATCCTCGATCTTTTTTTTTAGAGTAGCAAATTCAATCAGTAAAACATAGCGTAAAATGTGAATTTAAAGAGAAAAGCACTTCAGTGTTCTGGAGTCAACATCTCTTGACGATTCCGGAAAATGTCTTTATTGTACGCTGAAATGGAAGACTGCAATTGTTGTGATTGGGAAAGAAAATGGAACAGCCTCAAAAATCAATGATAGATACTTTGACAGGGTCTTTTTTACTGTCCACTCCGCAGATGCCGGACCCTCGTTTTGCTGAACAGGTGATTTATATCTGTTCCCACAGTGATGAAGGGGCGGTGGGGATTGCCGTTAATAAACCGGAGCCCGATCTTACTCTTGATGAAGTCCTGCGCAGCAGTGGCCTTCCGGTTCCAGCCGAACTGGACACATCGGTATATATTGGAGGGCCTGTGGAACCAAATGCAGCCTTTATTCTCTATACGTCCGACTATGTTACTGAACAGCAACTGGAGGTGAGCCCTACAGTATCTCTCTCAAGGAACAACAAGGTCCTGGAAGATATTGCCCATGGTCGGGGGCCTGAAAAGTTTCTTTTCGCCATCGGCTATGCCGGTTGGGGGCCCGGACAGCTTGAGCAGGAGTTGGTTTCTCAAGGCTGGTTGACCATCCCTGCTGATGAATCCATTATATTTGATGTGCCAGACACGGAGAAATGGAGACGAGCGGCATCTCTGTATGGTATTGATATAGCCATCTTCCAGGACTTTGTTGGCAATGCCTGAGTCTGGCTAAAAACATAAGGTCACCATGCAAAATTGCCTTTTCGCCCCAACTCTTCGTTGCGAGAAGAATTTTGTCCTCGGAATATCAACTATATACCTGTTGCAAAATTCCCCTCACGCCTCGATTTGGAACGAAAACACTAATTTTTCAAGGTACCCATAAGATTGACGCTGAACCAAGAGCTGCTGACACATCCCCGGATGAAAGAGTTGCTGCTATCCCGGCGGGCCATTGCAGAACAGTTTGTACTGTATGCCCTTCTGCCTTCAGCCTAATAACCTCAAACCCTTCAATAAAAAAAATGGCTGACATAAAAAAAATATTTACATGTACCCAATGCGGTTACTGCTGTCAGGGGGAAACCACGGTCTCTTTGGATGAAAAAGATCAGAAACGTATGGTTGAAGCCCTTGGACTTTCTGAAGAAGAGGTCAGGGAAAAGTACTGGCGGGTTACAGGCAATGTGGTGCAGATGAAAATTGTAGACGGGCATTGTATCTTCTATGATGAAGGCTGTACCGTCCATCTAGGTCGACCCTGGCGCTGTGCCCAGTGGCCCCTCCACCCCTCCATGCTTTATGACAAGAATAATTTTGAAACCATCCGGGAGTCCTGTCCCGGGATAAACCCTGATATCTCCTATGAGGACTTTTGTCGTATATTGAAAGAACTTATGGAGGAGCAGCTCATTATTCACTGCTGATCGTATGAAACTCGATCTGCTCCTGCTCGGCAAAACAAAAGCTGCCTATATAGAACAGGGGATCCAGGACTATAGCGGACGGCTCAAACATTATACCGATCTGACCTTGTCCATCCTGAAAGTGAAAAAGAAGAAAGGGTGGACAGAGGAACAGGAAAGAGTGGAAGAGGGGCGGGTTCTCCTCGCTGCCGTACCTCCAGCCGCAGTGAAAGTCGTCCTTGATTCCAGTGGCAGGCAGATCACTTCTGCTGAATTGGCCGATCGTATTTCCCGATGGGAACAGGAGGGGCGCAGACAGGCTTCATTCCTTATCGGCGGGCCCACTGGACATAGTAGAGAAGTTCTCCAACAGGCAGATATTCTTCTGTCCCTTTCCCGTATGACCTTTACCCACGATATGGCGCGACTGTTTCTGCTTGAGCAGTTATATCGTGCCTATACTATTAAGGCTGGTGAAAAATATCATAAATAGGTGCAGTACCTCTTCTTTGTTATTCCCCTAGGACTGCCTGTTACCCATAATTTTAAGCTGGACATTTAAGCCTGAATCGTGCATACTTGATGCATGAAAACCCAAAATCAAATCAAACGTACATTGTCTGAGGAGTCAAGTTTATTATACCTTGCAGATTTACT
>JAIPEF010000093.1 GCA_021737265.1 Desulfocapsa sp.
TAACAACAAAGCAAAACTGACCATCAGAAAATCTTACGGTTTTAGGAGCGATAAACTACGGGAAATAGCCCTGTATCATACGCTTGGTAATTTACCAGTTCCTGAAATCACCCACAGATTTGTCTGAAGAGGCTTTTTTAATTCCATGACCAGAATCGCTCACGGAGAGTTCTATGAAAGAACCGGAAGAGACACCGAAGTGTCCAGCAAGATCCTTTTGGGAAAGCTCTTTGCGTGACAAAGATACTCTTAAAACTCCTTGCTCTGTTTCCATAGCGTGCAAGGCATTAGTACACAGATTCATAAGAATTTGTTGAATATTGGTTGGATCTGCAGTGACAATACCGCTATTTATGTCAATCTCTTCCTGAATTTTAATAGTAGTCGGTATCGAAGCACGCAGGAGTTTCAGTGTTTCTTTTACAATTAGATAAGGCTCAAACGATTCGAGTTTAGACTCACCTTTTCGACTAAAAGAGAGTATCTGCTTTACAAGATTCCGTGCACGATGCCCTGCCTTGAGAACTTCATTAATGTCGGACTCTGCTTTATGGGGCTCTTGAATATTTAGTGCAGCGAGTTCGGTATAGCCAATTACAGCAGAAAGAATATTATTAAAATCATGGGCAATCCCACCAGCCAATGTGCCAATTGCTTCCATCTTGTGAGCCTGAAACAATTCTTCCTCCATTTTCTTTCGCTTGGTAAAATCTTTGGCAACATGGATAAGATGTTCAAACTCCCCGTTTTCATCATAAACCGGAGAGGAGGATACGTGAAATATTCTTCCCAGATTACTATGCTCGATAATTGAGGAATGGTTTTGATAGTCTTGTAGGGTTGCTGTCAGTGGACATGAATTGCATGGTTCTTTTATGCCACGGAAGAGTTCATAGCAATGCATACCAAGAATATCATCAAAATCTTTTTTTAAAAACCGGCAGGTTGCTTTGTTTGCCTTAACGACCCGCATCTCTTTGTCCTGGATCGTGACAATGTCATTGATCGCATCAAAAGAACGTTCCCATTCACCTTTTGCTTTTTTCAGTTCTGTCTGGTGTTTTTTTCTATCTGTAATATCAAGGGCGGTAAAGGTTACCCCGGCGGAGAGATTTTGAATATCAAGGGGAGTAGAATTTATGAGGACATCAATAAGAGTACCATCTTTTTTCTGCCATTTTGTTTCAACACTGCCAGTGCCGTATTGTTCTATTTGCCTGTATTTCTCCTGTCCGACATACTCATACTCGTCATCGCTCGGGTAGAGCATCCGTGCACTTTGGCCTTTTAATTCTTCTTCAGAGTACCCGGTAATTTCAGAAAGTCTGTCATTGCTCCATGTTAATATCCTATCTTTAACCAATCCTATACCGACAGGGGCTGATCTAAATATGCTATTGAGCAGATATTCACGTTCCTCTAATAGTTGTTTGTTCTCTAACTGTTCTGTTATATCTTCAACAATTTCAATAAAGCCTTTAGGTTGAATGGTGTCTTGCATGAGAGGGAAGGCTTTTACTTTTACTGAAATTTTAGACCCATCATCTCTCACTCCCTCAGTAATTACTTCCTGGGGGAGCCCCGTTTTCATTGCAATGACTCCAGGGCAATGCGGACAAACCTGTTCCCTTTTTTCAAACTCCTTGTAACATTTTTTTCCAGTGAAGAGGCTTGGGGCTTTATTAACTAACCGGCCTACAGCAGAATTGGTCATAATAATATTATGATCTTCATCTATAAGGGTGACCCCAAGATCAATATTTTCTACTAAGGTACGATATAAGGATTCAATATTCTGAATAGTGTTTTTCTCTTTTTTAGGCTTTTTACAAAAGTTCAATTTGCCATTTGGACTTACTGGAAGTATAGGATTTATCAGTTTCATTTTGTCATGTTCCGTCATTAAGAAATTTCCTGTCCCTACATTTTCCCTCAAGCCACTCCATAGCCTTCTCTCTATCATAGAAAACGTTATACCGCAAAGGCGTTCCGATCATTTTTTTGACATCCATTACAACTTCAAGCTTCTGTTCCTGACCAGGGGTATCAATAAATAAGGCTACTTTCTGATGAAGGGGATGTCTTCCAATTTCCTGAGCACCTTGGAAAGAAAGCGGAATCTCACTACAATGAACGAGAAGGCTGAAGGGTTCTGTCCGTAATTCATCCCAAAATTTCCAACTTTCGTCTGCACATTCTTTATCTATCGTGACATTTTTGTTTTCAAATACTTCAAAAATGTTGTCAGTAATTTGAGTAATATTGCAGAACGATAGTGAGTATTTCATAAATCCCTCTACAGGAGTTTTCGGAATATAAATATTTATATCATGCAATAAATATTCCTGAAATTATCTGCAAATAAAATGGTAGGAAATTAGTTACATATTCATTGGATTTAGATAGATCATTGCTATCACGCAGTGAAAGTGGCCCCCCCCTGTCTGGTCACCATGAATGAGACCACTTCTCCATATCTCTCTAATTCATTTGCCTCGCTTCAAATTTACCTTCCCAACTTATGCCCATCCAATCCTTTTTTTGACCCACAATATTTTTATCAAAAACTCCAGTCCAGTTCAGGAATTTTACTTACAGGGTATGGGGCAAACAACTCAAATATTCTTCCTGTTGGGCATATCACCCTATGAGTCCGCCCAATTGTTCCTTACTTGTTCCTTACTTGTTCCTTACTTGTTCCTTACTTGTTCCTTACTTGTTCCTTAAAAGATATATCCATATGTTTAGTTAAACGTCCAACCTACTGAACTTTCGGAATAGTATGGGATTTATTCTTACAAGGACGGGGGCTTTCAGGATCAATTGTTGCATATTTAAGAGACTGACCTTTGACCATAATAAATGACAATGTCATTTCAGGAATGAAAAATGCAAAATGCTATACTCTTCATTGGAAACGGACTAGTAATTACAGGTATCCTTGTCCTTGCCATCACCTTGGTGCCTCTCTGCAGGCTACTGGGACAGCTGCCAACAGGGTCTACACGCGCTCAATGGAGAATCCTGGCTGCTCTAGTTCTCTTTTTCATCACTGGATACACTGTTTACGCAACCTTAAATTGGGACAATGGGAACAATGTTATTGACCTAGTGGTGCCGGCGGTATTCTTTTTTGGGGCCATTTTTGTATTTATGGTCTGTTCTTTGTCATTGAACACCGCTCAGGATATTATACGGATATATACTCTTCAGCTAGAGAGCGTCACTGATCCTCTGATGGGTATTTTTAACCGCCGATATCTGGAACGCCGCCTTAAGGAAGAGGGGTTAAGGTCTCAAAGATATAGTCAGCCACTTTCTATCTTATTGCTCGATGTTGATTATTTCAAAGGTATCAACGACACGTATGGCCACCAGAGTGGCGATCTTGTTTTGGAAAAACTTGGCCAACTCATGCTTAACTCCGTAAGAGAATCAGACATAGTCGCACGATACGGTGGGGATGAAATCCTTGTCATATTGCCAAACACTATTGATTCAGAAGCGTTTCTTTTTGCAGAACGTTTGCGTCGGATAGTAGAACGTTTTGAAATTGAATTGCCAAATAAAAGCGGCGAAAGACCGCTGTTAATCAGCATAACAGTGAGCATTGGGGTTGCTGGTTTCAATCAATCAACCATAGACCTTGTAGAAACCGTTGACAAGGCACTCTATCAGGCAAAAGATGAGGGACGCAACATGGTCATTCTCGGCAATGAAGTCTTCGCTCCAGCGACTTGATTTTTTTTTTACAGTCTATACATTCAATGCAGCCGACACGGAAACAATTCACGCAGCCGACTAGTACACTTGTAAGGCTTATATCTTCTCATCGAAGTCATCCTCGAGGGAGTAATCGGGGATCCAGAGCGGAGCTAAATTCCTGGATACCCGATAACACTTGTCCCAGTATGTTTTAAGCAGGGAGCACTCGGGTATGACGGACGAACCCGAAACGGCACATTAAGGTTTACGCTGTACTAGCCAGCCCTGCTCTTTACCCATAAGTTGCTCATCCGTAGGTATGTGTGTCGGAGGCCCCGAAGGGGGCAGGTATTATAGCCGGTGTGCGTGAGCCACCGGTCTTGAATCCACCTCATCACCTGTCCTGAAGGGACAGTGTTATTTGATGGCGTCGTGTTTATCCCCCTCAAGGGGGGACTGAAAAGAGTACCCTTTATTCGGGTGAAAACTCTCCATCAGGAATATTATCCTCAGGAAGCCAAGCGTACTTGAACCAGGCCCCGAACAGCATTGCAACAGAACAGTCCATCTGCACGAACAAGGTCTTCAGGGGATAATTTTTTTTCAAAAAGGTGGGAGGGATTATCTGCAAGGAGCTTCCTGCGCAAAGTCCCGTTGAGAAGCCCCGAAGAAACAGGAGGGGTGTAATACTTCCCGTCAAGAAACAGAATAAGATTGGAAATGCTGCCTTCGGTGAGTTCCTGGCGCTCATTGACAAAACAGACATCAAACAGGCCCTGTTCCCTGGCTGCTGCAAACTCTTTCTGAAACAGGTTGCGCTGTGTGGTCTTATGAAAATACCAGGGTGAGGAGGAATCCACCTGTTTTTCAGAGAGGATGATTCCCGGCAAGCCCTCCTCTTCCTCGAGTGGGGTGCTTGGGAGAGTACGTAAAGATGGCGCATTGCAGACCTGGAAACTCGTCTCCAGGCATCCATCTTTGGCTAGGGTCAGGCGCACTCGCATACATACCCCGCTGAACTTCTCTTCCAGTTGCTCCAAGGTGTCGAGCACCTCCTGTCTGTCGAAACTATAACTGAAATAGGTGGCAGATTCTTCCAGCCGCTGAAGGTGTTCACCGAGCAGCCAGTACCCCTTTTCTGGTTCCCAGAGCAGGGTCTCAATAAGCAGAAATTCGGAAAGATGACTGGTCAGGAAATGACTTTTCAGCAGACACTCACCCCACTCCTCTTCAGGGTTAGAATCGTGGATAATACCTGAGCCAATCCCCATCTCTCCTTTGCCATCAGCCAGACGGATCGTTCGAATGGGGACATTAAAAGTAGCTGTTCCAGCAGGGCTGATGTATCCGATTGCTCCGGTGTAGATCCCTCGTGGGGACTCTTCCAGTTCGCGAATAATTTCCATGGTTCTGATCTTTGGGGCACCGGTGACTGAACCACAGGGAAAAAGAGCCCTGAAAAAGTCCTTTAACGGGACTTTGGAAAAGATCCCCCCCCCAGTCCTGGCAAAAACAGTGGAAGTCATCTGCAATACGGACTCATACCGTTCCACATCAAAGAGCGACTTTGTTATCACCTGCTCCTCGCCAAATTGATGAATCAGCCTACCAAGATCATTGCGGAGCAGATCAACAATCATCACATTTTCACTTCTATTCTTTGGGTCTGCATTGAGCTCCCGACAAAACTTCTGATCCTCTTCCAGATATCGCCCGCGCTTCATTGTTCCTTTCATGGGACGCACCGTGATCGAATCCGTTTCCACCCGAAAAAACAATTCAGGTGAGAGGGAGAGGATGTGTTCCCGGCCAGAGCGCATCAACGCCCCGTAGGCCACAGACTGATTTCGACGCAGATCTCTGTATAGCCCCTCGGCTAAGCCGGCAAAATCAAAAAGAAGTTTCAGGGTATAATTAACCTGATAGGTGTCACCTGCAGCTATATATTCCTTGATTCGGCCAATGGCTGCCAGGTAACTCTCTTTTTCCTGACTGGGCCGGAGATTTTGAATGTAAAAACCTGAGAAAGTTGGAGGTACCTGTTTACCTGGTAAGGAGTTATCACCTGTTTCATGGTCAAAAACAAGGGGGTCGGAATAGACACCAAAAGATGCCAAGGACTGTTTTGTATCGGCAGGATATTGCAGGGAAGATGCAAATTTGCCCTCAAGCAGATAGCCGAACTCGTAAGAAATCCAGCCTGCAAGATAATACCCGCGAATAAGAGCATCTTCCAGTTTTGCGGCAAATACTGCCGGGTCATCTCCGGGGAGGCAGGTCAGCCGCTCTTTTGGTTGTAAAAAAAGGAGCGATTTTCTGTTTTCCGCATCACTACGTGCAGTATCCAGAAAGACGTAATCATCCTCATCCTCAAGAAAGCTCAGCAAAGCGTCCAGTTGCGGTTGTTTCAATAATTTCATTCTCCCCTCTTCTATCAATTCAAGGTGGAATTTCAAGAAAAAACGTACTCATTCATTGCCTCTACTGGATAAAAATCGGAACAGAGACACTGTTTACCACCCTCTCCTTTTTTTTAGATTTTCTACAATTCATTCATAACAACGCCATTCTACGCTTGCGTCTAAGAAAAAAATATTTTATGTTATCGGATTCTGCGTTACCTTTTTTTTATCTTCAACCAACAATCACGCTGCTGGATCCTGGCAGATAGAAATTACCTCGACACACAAGGAGAGGAACCATGCTAATAAAAGACTGGATGGCAACCACCATTCTTACCGTGGATGCCAACACCTCGGTCATGCGGGCCGGCAGGACCATGAAAGACAACAACATCAGAAGATTACCTGTTGTCTCTCAGGGTAAGCTTGTAGGTATTATCACTGACCGTGATCTGAAAGAAGCATCCCCATCATCTAAAACGGAGATGGATCTGCATGAGATGTATTACCTTCTCTCTGAAATGAAGGTAAAGGATGTAATGACCGAAAATCCTATCTGTATAAACCTGGATGACACCCTTGAAAAAGCCGCCGTTGTCATGCTCAGCAAAAAGATTTCCGGACTGCTTATTGTGGACGAAGGAGACAACCTCGTGGGCTTGCTTTCTGAATCTGACGTTCTGCGCGGTTTCATCCATGCAACCGGCATCCAGGACGGTGCCTTTCAGCTTGTCATGGATATGTCAGACGCCGGCGGCTCCGTCTCCAAACTGATCGATGTTCTGCGCAGGAATCGTGCCAGGGTACTTTCCATTCTCACCTCTTTTGACGATGCTCCAGCCGGCTCCAAACGTGTCTCTGTCCGCATCATGCCTTATAATGGCAAAATAGACCAGCTGGTCAAAGAACTTGAAGCCATGGAGAACTACACCATTGTCAGCCAGGGAATTGACAATTTAAGCGAGACAACAGAGAAATAAGTCTATCATATAGATAACCAACTAATCCTATTTATAAACAACAAAGGAGATACCCGATGTCGAGAAAAATGGTCACAATCGACGGTAACCAGGCTTGTACCCACGTTGCCTATGCCACCAGCGAAGTTATCACCATCTACCCCATTACGCCTTCTTCACCCATGGCTGCTGAGGCGGATACCAAAGCAACCGGACACCAGGAGAACATCTGGGGCTCTGTTCCTGTAGTCACTCAGATGCAATCAGAGGGTGGTGTTGCAGGTTCCCTCCACGGTTCCCTTGCAACAGGTGTACTGTGTACCACTTTTACCGCATCCCAGGGTCTTCTTCTGATGATCCCCAATATGTACAAGATTGCAGGTGAACTCACCCCCACCGTCTTTCATGTAACAGCTCGCTCCATCGCTGCCCAGGGACTCTCCATCTTCGGTGACCATGCAGATATTTATGCAGCACGACAGACCGGTTGGGGTATGCTCTGTTCCCAGAACGTTCAGGAATGTATGGATATGGCCCTGATTGCAACCCAGGTTTCCCTTGCCTCCCGTATTCCTTTTGTCCATTTCTTTGACGGCTTCCGGACCTCCCACGAGATTCAGAAGATTGAAGAGTTGACCAACGACGACATGGTTGCCATGATCGACGAAGACCTGATCATCGCCCATCGTAATCGTGCCCTCTCCCCTGATCATCCCACTATGCGTGGTACCGCTCAGAACCCTGACGTGTATTTCACCGGTCGTGAGACAGTAAATAAATACTACAATGCCGCTCCCAAAATTGTCCAGGACACCATGGACAAATTTGCCAGCCTCACCGGCCGTCAATATCACCTCTTTGATTACTACGGTTCCCCTGATGCTACCGATGTGATTGTAATGATGGCCTCCGGTTGTGAAACCGTTTCCGCCACCATTGATCACCTGGTAAGTGAAGGAAAAAGCGTTGGACTGGTTATTGTCCGTCTTTTCAGACCATTTGACTGCAAGGCCATGGTTAACACCCTGCCCTCATCTGTTGAGCGCATCACTGTTCTTGACAGGACCAAAGAGCCCGGATCTGCAGGCGAGCCACTCTATCAGGATGTCCGCACTGCAATTGGTGAGGCCACTGAATCAAACACCGCCGCCTATCAGCCGCTGATCCTTTCCGGTCGTTATGGACTCGGATCTGCAGAGTTCACCCCCACCATGGTTAAAGCAGTATTTGACAATATGGAAGCCATGGCTCCTAAAAATCATTTCTGCGTTGGCCCCAATGATGACGTTGCCGGAACCAGCCTTGCCTATGATCCTGACTTTTCCATCGAAGGTGACGATGTGTATCGGGCCATGTTCTACGGTCTTGGATCCGACGGTACAGTCGGTGCAAATAAAAATACCATTAAAATCATTGGTACCGAGACTGACAACTCAGCTCAGGGATATTTTGTTTATGACTCCAAAAAATCCGGATCCATCACCACCTCTCATCTGAGATTTGGTAAAAATCAGGTTGTTGCTCCTTACCTTATTAATAAGGCCAACTTTATTGCCTGTCATAACTTCACCTTCCTTGATCAGTATGATATGCTTCGCAACCTGGACGAGGGTGGAACATTCCTCCTCACCACCACTTTTAACGCGAAACAGATTTGGAAAGAACTGCCTGCAAACGTGCAGAAAGACCTGATCAATAAAAAGGCAAAATTCTACATCATCGATGCTCTGTCCCTGGGTGAAGCACTGGGTCTTGGTGCCCGCATCAATATGATCATGCAGACCGCCTTTTTCCTCATCTCCGGCATTCTCAGTGAAAAAGAGGCCATTGCCGCCATCAAGACTGCCATCAAGAAGACCTATGGCAAGAAAGGCGACAAGGTTGTCAACATGAACTACAGTGCCGTTGACGCTGCGGTGAAAAACATCGTTAAGGTAAACCTGGGTAAATCCACCAGCGGCCACGAGATGCCTCCCACCGTTCCTGACTCTGCTCCTGACTTTGTGAAAAACGTTACGGCTAAGATGATCGAAGGTAAAGGTGATCAGGTTAAAGTGTCTGAGATGCCTGATGACGGAACCTGGCCAACAGCCACCACCCAGTACGAAAAACGGAACATCGGTGTGCATGTACCCGAGTGGATCGAGGATAACTGCATCCAGTGTGGTCAATGCTCCCTTGTCTGCCCCCATGCTGCAATCCGTATGAAAGTTGGGAAAATGGTTAAGGCTCCAAAGGGCTTCAAATCCATCCCTGCAGTGGGCAAGGCCTTCAAAGGTTCCAAGTTTGCCATCCAGGTCTTCACCCAGGACTGCTGTTCCTGTACCCAATGTATGGATGTCTGCCCAGGCAAAAAGGGGAACAAGGCCCTGCAGATGGTCATGAACTCCGAAGCGATTCGTACCACTCAAGCCAAAAACGTGGACTACTTCCTCTCTCTTCCGGAAGTTGCACCTGCTGACGTTAATCCTGCAACAATCAAAGGCAGCCAGTTGCTTCGCCCACTGTTTGAGTTCTCCGGTGCATGTGCCGGTTGTGGTGAGACCCCATACATCAAACTTGTTACCCAGATGTTTGGTGACAGAATGCTGATTGCCAATGCAACCGGTTGTTCTTCCATCTACGGTGGTAACCTGCCGACAACGCCATACTCTAAACGTGAAGACGGACGCGGACCTGCATGGGCCAACTCTCTCTTTGAAGACAATGCAGAGTTTGGTCTTGGTATGCGCGCCTCTGTCTCCAAACTCGCTAGCCAGGCGGCTGAACTGCTTGACAAAGCCGTTGCCGCCAAACTCATCACCAAAAAAATGGCCACTGATATTTTAAATGCCAGCCAGAAGAGTCAGTCTGACATTGAGGCCCAGCGTGAACGCGTCGGCAAACTCAAAGCCACGCTTGCCACCTCAAATGATGTTATTGCCAAACGGTTGTTAGGTTGTGCCGACTATCTGGTTAAGAAATCAGTATGGATCTTCGGCGGTGACGGTTGGGCATATGATATCGGCTACGGTGGACTGGATCACGTTCTTGCCTCAGGTGAGAATGTAAATGTTATGATCCTTGACACTGAGGTGTACTCCAACACCGGTGGCCAGATGTCCAAATCCACTCCTCGTGCCGCCACTGCACAGTTTGCAGCGGGTGGCAAGAAAATGCCTAAGAAAGATATCGGTATGATCTTCTCCACCTACGGCAACGTTTACGTAGCCAAAATCTCCATGGGTGCCAATCCTACTCAGGTTGCCAAGGCAATTGCAGAAGCTGAAGCATATGATGGACCATCGCTCATCATTGCATACTCTCACTGCATTAACCATGGCATCAACATGACCAAGGGGCTGCACCAGCAGAAGAAGGCCGTCGAGTGCGGACATTGGCCTCTCTACCGCTTCAACCCTGAGCTTGAAGCAGCAGGGAAGAATCCTCTCTCCATTGACTCCAAAGAGCCAACATTGACTTTTGAAGAGTATGCAATGGGTGAGAATCGCTACCGTATGCTGAAAATGATGAATCCTGAGCATGCTGATGAGCTTATGGCACAATCTCAGAACGATGTAAACAGGAGTTGGAAATTCCTCCAGGCTCGCGCTGCATCCCTTGAGCCTGAGAAATAATGAACAGCTGATAACTTCTCCGTTATCTGCCATGCTCTTCGGCAGATAACGGCAGAAGCAGTAACAGCACAAGAACAAAAAAAAGGGTCCTGGAAGAATTCTTCCAGGGCCCTTTTTTTGGTTCTTCTATCAGTGTCAGGTCATAAGACCTCTTACTTATAGATCGGGGTCTATCTCCTCACCCCTGGCAGCTTTAATATCCTTATAATCTTGAATGGACTGGGTGACAGAATCATCCTGACGTTCCTGAATCTCTTTGACTTTTTCCTGAATTTTATCTTCTCTAATTGACAACCCTTCAGCACCAAAGAGAGCATTCGCCAGATACTTAAAAGAAAAAAGCATCAGTTCCACGTCATCATTTTTAATCTTCTCAACAGTTTCGTCATCAATGATATAGGTATCAAGGAAGGTGCTTTCAAGAATGAATCTACGGAAATGATCAAGATCAGTGGAACTCATAAAGAACATACGTTTTGCCTGCTCTGAAAGTGAAGCTTGATGTCCGAAAGACTTGCGGCGCATAACCAGGCGCAGCCATTCTTTGTTCATCTCATCACGAACATCCACTCCCTGGTCAGCACGCCACTCGGCAACGGTCCACTCTTTATCCTCTTCAAACCCTTTACAATGATCTTCTTTGACGATGAAAAAGAATTTTTCTTCATCTTTCTGATCTGCCCCTTCCCCCATTGCTCCCTGCCCTTCATGAAAGTCCGCCATTCCCACCGGGTAATAACGGCAGGCTGAAGGCCTGTCAGTGTAGACCGTACAGCCTTCAGGGGTGACAAAGGGACATTTGTTGTCGTCATCTTCACGAAGCTTCAGGGCAACGCCGGGCATATCTGTTTTTTCAAGATATACCGGTGTGGTATATTCCTGTAAAAATTCATGTGCTGGAATATTTAACCGTTTTTTGAGCATCAGGATATCATAGGGAGTAAGAACAATCTTAATTCCGCGGCAACAGGCGGTGAAACATTTTACTCCCGGATGACAACGAAACTTGATTTTGGAATCCAATGTCAACTTCTGGGGCATAATATTTGACGGGTTGGCAGTTCCCTTGCCAAACAGTGTTTTCTCTTTGACAGACATATCTTTCTCACTCATTCGGACACCTTTAATTCATTAGTTATATTAAATTATGATGGCGTCGTAAAAACTCTTCATCTTGTTCGTTGTTACAATTTTTCTATCATTACGACGTACCGTATGTACGCAGAAATGATAGAAAATTTGCACGCCTCCAATATGAAGCTTTTTACTTATCCATCGGAAATCGAAGTTTTTACGAGTTTATCAATTATAATAAACTCGTAAAAACATTAATTCTACGATGGCTAAGTATTTATACCCGACGCCATCAATTATCTTTACTGATAGTTTTTTATTCATGTCACACGAATTGTACATAGTAAACATATAGCAGGTCGCTGTCAAACCTATTTCCCACAGGGATTTCGGTATTTCAGAAATTCCTTAATTTTCCATTTAATTTTCTTGCGATTTACTCAAAATATACGTATAGTCGCCTCTCACAATTAGTTGTTTTCTCTTTGACTCGGATATATTGCATGAAACTTTTTGTTCGTCCAGTAGATTTTTCAAGAGTTCAGACTCTTGTTTACCATCTTCCAGAGGGCCCCTCAATGACCCTGCCAACTGAAGGCATAGAGGAATTTCTTGAACTGGAACTGGATATCGGCCATGTCTGTGACACATCAGACATCGACGGTGTCGTCCATTTTTTCCCCAAGGGGAACGCCTGATCTAATCTCCTTTTTCTTCCATGACCCGTTCTCCCTGTTTCTCTCTTCGTTCAGACGGTCACATTCACACAAAATACTGCCATCATGCCAGGGGCGAGATGGAGGAGTATGTCTTAAACGCAATTGCAGCAGGTCTTAATGAAATCGTTTTCCTGGAACATATGGAAGCAGGGGTACACTATTTCGAAACAACCTGGCTCACAGAAGATGATTTTGATCTCTACTTTTCCGAAGGAAAACAGCTGCAGGAAAAATATCAGCGAGACATCCGTGTAGCCCTTGGGGTGGAAGTGGGCTATAGCCCGACCCATAAAGAAGAACTACTGGAACGTCTGAAAAAACGAAAATGGGACAGAATCGGAGTCTCCTATCACTTCATGGTTCATCCAAAAGGAGAGTACCACCTGAACCTGGTAAGCAGGAAGGAAAGAAACATTCGTGCCATTAAGGACGTCGGGTGCAAACAGGTCCTGGAAAACTATTTTACCACCCTCACTGAAGCTGTTGAGATCCTGCCCGGTACAGTGCTGTGTCACCTGGATGCAGCCCTACGCTTTCAACCCAACGCTGTCATCAACGAAGAACACCTGGGAAAAATCAGAAAACTTCTACGGGCAGTTAAGAAAAAAAAGATGGCGCTTGAGATTAATACCTCAGGATTTGCAATCAGAGACGTGCCCTTCCCAGCCCCCTTTATTCTCAAGGAGGCAATGGCCCTGAATATTCCCCTCCTTCCCGGATCGGATGCCCACAGACCTGAAGATGTGGGGCGGCATTTCGACAAGTTGGCAGACTTTGCCGGCGACTTCTGTTCATAAACTTATTTGCAGTTATTTTGATAAACTCGTATTTATGCCCGTAGTTTGGGTGAAAACCTCAAACTACGGGCATAAATACGAGATTGTCGTTTATGATTTACTTTACAGTTCTCTTCGCAGCAACAGATACAAACGCTTACAGCCAAATCTTCGTCGTTCCTGGGCAAGCCCTTTAAGCCGTTCTCTCAGATTAATATTTCTGTACATCTCCCCCCCCCTGTGTTAGGAAAGATGTCGCCTCTATTTTTTTAATTTGTGTGTTAATATAGGGGCAAGGAGAACCATCAATTATGGCCATGAAATATTCCAAAGAATTTAAAGACAGCATTATTGCCAGACTTCTTCCACCATC
>JAIPEF010000094.1 GCA_021737265.1 Desulfocapsa sp.
GCTTTAACAACAAAGCAAAACTGACCATCAGAAAATCTTACGGTTTTAGGAGCGATAAACTACGGGAAATAGCCCTGTATCATACGCTTGGTAATTTACCAGTTCCTGAAATCACCCACAGATTTGTCTGAAGAGGCTTGAAGTTGTCAGATCGGGTTTCGACTTTTAAAGATAAAGATAAAGACAGTGGCTGATGAGGGGTGCAGAATCCAATGCAGCAAAAGTCTATTCCTCAAACGAGCTTCGAGGACCGTTCTCGGAACAGACTTGTTCTTTCGCTACCCCTTGATCATGAAGCTGAGTTCAAGGCGCTGATACAAGAAGTATGGATACTCCCGTAAGACGGGATCAGACCGTTGTTATTTTTTCCAGAGCCTCTTCGTAACGATACTTTGTTTTGTCTATTATCTCCTGTGGTACCTTGGGTGGAGGAGGATTTTTATCCCAGTCCAGGCTGGACAGATAATCACGCAGGAACTGTTTATCAAAACTGGGCTGTCCCTTACCAGGCGCATACTGATCCAGGGGCCAGAAACGGGAAGAATCAGGAGTCAACACCTCGTCAATCAGGATCAGTTTGTCTCCCAGCATCCCCAGCTCAAACTTGGTGTCAGCAATGATGATCCCCTTGGATCGGGCAAAATCTGCTGCCCTGCTGTACAGTTCTATGCTGATATCAGCAATTTTTTTGGTCTGTTCCTTACCGAGCAGTTTCTCCATGGCCGCAACGGAGATATTCTCATCATGATCGCCTATCACCGCTTTGGTGGAAGGAGTGAAAATGGGTTGCGGCAGCTTGTCAGATTCCTGCAGGTTATCGGGAAATTCAAATCCACAGACAACAGGACTTTCGAGATACGCCTTCCAGAAAGAACCGGAGATGTAGCCGCGGACAATGCACTCAACACTTAAAGGCTCTGTTTTATGGACCAGCATCGAACGCCCATCCAGCTCAACAGCATATGGTTTACAGGCATCAGGGTAGTCGTTCACATCTGCTGTGATCAGATGGTTGTCAACAACATCACCAAGTAGCTCAAACCAGAATAATGAAAGCTTGGTCAACACCTTTCCCTTTCCGGGAATGGCATCGATCACCACATCAAATGCAGAAATACGATCAGTGGCCACCATCAGCAGTTTATCGTCATGATCAGGAATAGCGTACATATCCCGCACTTTGCCACGGTGGACCAGTTCAAGGCCCTGGTAATTGGTTTCTAATACTGCATCGCTCATTTTGTGCTCCCCAAAAGAAAAAAAGGGGGAAAGAAATACCTCTAAGACTTCTTTCCCCTGGCAGGACATGAAAATACTACAGGTTTGATAAACTCGTAAAAACTTCGATTTCCGATGGATAAGTATTTATGCCCGGTAGTTAGGGTGAAAATCTTCATATTGGAGGCGTACAATTTTTCTCTCATTTCGGCGTACATACGGTACGTCGTAATGATACGAAAAATTGTAACAACGAACAAGATGAAGAGTTTTTACGACGCCATCAGCTTTAACTTTTCTTTTACCGCATCAATTACTGCATCACTGGAAGTGGCAGGAACACTCATAAGAAGCCCCGCCTCTTTGTAAAACCCGATAAGGGGGGCCGTTTTCTCATTATAGGTGGCCAGGCGATGACTGATAGCCTCTTCAGTCTCATCTTCCCGCTGAACAGCCTTGGAACCGCATTTGTCACAGATGCCTTCCACCTTGGGTGGATTGGACTTCACATTATAAATTGCCTGACAATCAGGGTTTTCACAGGTACGACGGGTACACAACCTGTCCAGGATAATGTCTTTAGGAACATCGATGTCCACAGCCATATCAAGCTTGATACCCAGTTTGACAAGCAGTTTCGTCAACTCTTCTGCCTGGGGAATGGTACGGGGAAAACCATCGAGAAGAAAGCCGTTTTTGCAGTCATCCTCTTGCAGACGATCTTCCATGATACCCATAATGAGTGAATCTGGAACCAGATCACCACGTTTCATATAGCCTTCTGCCTCTTTGCCGAGATCAGTTCCGGCCTGCACAGCACCACGCAAAATATCGCCGGTGGAAATCTGGACTGAACCATCAATGGCGGCAAGTAATTTGGCGACAGTGCCTTTTCCGGCACCAGGGGCACCCAAAAGAATAAGTTTCATGACATTCTCCTTAAGAATTTGTTTAGTGCCTGAGAAATTATTTTTTGTTTGTTATAGAAAAATAATTTTATGAAAGCACTTATACCCCTCCAGGGGATATAAAAATGAATCCCGGTTTATTTCAAACTTACCGGGGTTAGATCAATTGACCACATAATCAGCGTTGCAGAATATAAACATCTTTCCCGTTAATGCCAGAAAAAACAGCGAACCTTCAGTCTCCCAGTATAAGTTTTTCTTCCTGCTGCATGTGCTCATGAATAGTGGCGTGATAATCTGATTGATCAGTACAAAAAGGATTGGAGTAGAATACCAGTTCGGCTGTAAGGGAACCAATAAGAATTTTGGAATTTATCCGCACCGGGACACGGCAAAGATCGTCTGTCAGCCAGAAGGTGGTATCCCCTTCTTTATCATATAAGCCCTTGAAATCCATAATCGGAGTAACCTGAAGTACATTTACATCACCGCGCACTGTACCATGAATTCTGGTTTGTTTACCGATTCGAACCACAACATCATGCCTTTTCCCATCGGCAAAGGTGGGGACAACTACTGCCTGCTCAGGGACAAGCTGAAGAATACGGGTAAAGAAAAAAGAAGAGAATTCATTATGGACTTCTCCTGTTTCCTCATACTCGACGGGCTGCTGATCATTTTTCCGATACCGAATTTTCCCGTTTTTCTGGTCATACTCCGTATAGCGCATGGCTTCATAATTCCGCCCTTCCTTCTGGTGAACTTCATACGACACCGGCAGACGATTGTCTCCTTCAACAACTGTTACAAAGCTGTCATCGACAGGGTAAAAGAAATGGAAAACTCCGGAACCCTTGACCCGTGCCCGCAATTCATAACGCTCATCATTTCCCTGGAGGCGGTTTACCTCCATATGCAGCTCACCTATTTTTACACCCCCGGACCAGGAAACTCTGTAAACAAGTTTTTCACTGCCCTGATAGGCTACTGCAATACGTGATTCATCGGCCAGACCCAGAGGAAAGGATGCAGCTGCAGAAATCTGCGACAGGCCCACCGAACAGCATAGGAATATAACTTGGATGATCTTTTTCATCACATTCTTTCAGTAAGCAGCGAGATCCAGGTTGCAGCAAAAAGAGCCAGACTGATAAAGCCGTTCATGGAGAAGAAGGAGACCTGAATTCTGGAGAGGTCATTGGGATTTACAATCCAGTGCTGGTAAAAAAGAGCACAAGCAGCAAGGATAACGCCAATAAAATAGAAACAATTCAGGCCGGCCTGCACTCCAGTAAATACAAAAAGGAGGATGGCAAATACATGAAAAACAGCGGCCAGTCGGAAGGCAGTACGCTGTCCCAGGCAGGAAGGCAGAGAGTGGAGACCTGCCTGGCGATCAAAATCCGCATCAAGGCAGCCATACACCGTATCAAAACCTGCTACCCAGAAGAGGACTCCGGCGGACAGAGCCCAGGGAAATGATGTCAAACTCCCCTGCACCGCCACCCAACCTCCCAGGGGTGAGAAGGCAAGGGCCACACCAAGAATCAGATGACAGAACAAGGTAAAGCGTTTGGTAAGTGAATAAAACAGAGTGAGTCCGAGGGCAAATGGCGCAAGTTTCAAGGTCAGAGGGTTGAGCAACCAGGCGGCCAGAAAAAAGAGCAGCGCTGAACCTGTCACCATAATCCAGGCCTCAAGTCCGCTCACTGCACCCGATGGGATGGCGCGTTCTGCGGTGCGGAGATTTGCTTTATCAAATTTTGCATCCACAATCCGATTAAACCCCATAGCACATGTCCTGGCTCCAACCATTGCCAGAATCACCAGCAGAATGGTCCCAATATCAGGCACACCACGCGCTGCCAAAAATGCTCCCATAAAGGCAAAAGGCATGGCAAAGATGGTCAGTTTAAACTTGATCATCTCCAGGAGTATGGCGATTTTTTTCAGCACTACTCGTTGCTTCCCCACCGTTTACGACCTTCCATAACAAGACCGAGATGATCTCCAAGACGCCAGGAAAACGTCATGGCAGCCTCTTCAAGAGTCTTTGGCTTGAGGTAAAATCCGGGATGTGGTGGGCAGATCACCGCCCCTGCATCATGGACCGCCAGCATGTTTTTTATGTGCGTTCGATTAAGCGGCGTTTCTCTGGTGACCAGAATCAACTTTTTGTTTTCTTTCAACATGACATCAGCCGCCCGATGAATAAGATTGGAGGTGATTCCAGAAGCAATGGCACCAAGGGTTCCCATGGAGCAGGGTATGACGACCATTGCATCGTACCCTGCGGAACCGGAGGCTGGAGGAGCGGCAAAATCACGGCAGTCAAACCATTTGCTGACAGCCGGAAGATTGCTGAAATCGCTGTCGTGCTCCAGCTCCAGGACCTTTGTCCCGGCCTCGGAGCAGATTCCGTGAACCAGTACTTCCTCTTT
The DNA here is from genome assembly GCA_021737265.1 of Desulfocapsa sp. GTDB lineage: Bacteria > Desulfobacterota > Desulfobulbia > Desulfobulbales > Desulfocapsaceae > Desulfocapsa. Next base: position 4,568 of record JAIPEF010000094.1, read on the forward strand.
TTCAAGCATTTCCAGAAAGGATTGCAGATAGAGCATGGCCGAAGCCCCGGTCACTGCCACAAGAATTTTTTTCATATTATTATTCACCACGTTCAATGATATCAAGAGGAACAGACTCGGGGGAGGCGTCACCCCTCTCAATCAGATATTCAAAAAATCGTTCCAGGGCCAGTTGCTTACGCTCCCCGAGATCATACTCAATAGCCCGAAGATAGACATAACATTCGTCAGGGTGCATGGGGATACGCGGTGCCACACTTACACAGATGGACTCCAGCTTCTCTCTCCCCTCTCTCCGACAGGCTATAAGTTCGCGATGAATGGCAGCAACGGTTTCAGGAGATTTGCGACAAAACTCTTCGCGTACAGCAAAAACGGCAAAGACAAAGGGGAGGTCAGTGTATTTACACCACACCTCACCAAGATCGAGTTGGTAGGGGAACTCCTTTTCTCCTGCAAGACGTAAGGCCTCATCGCCAATAGCAAGGACAGCACCAACCTGTTCCCCTTTTTCACCCGTCACATCACCTACCACATATTCAGGTTTTACGTGGTAAAATTCCTCAAGGATGATTTTAACGAGACTGATGGAAGTCTGTGACTGTCCACTTAGCAGGAGAGTATGTTCTCCCAGTTCCCTGGGATCTACTTTTGAAAAAAGAAAAACAGATCCCACTGAACCATTGGCACTGATTGAAAGATCGGCAAGTATACGATACTCCTGTGGGCGGACAGCATATTCATAGGATGACACAAAGCCAAGGTCAAGTTCGCCCCTTGCCAGCATCTCGTTCAAGGTAGAGGGTGGAGCTTCAACAACCTGCCAGTGAGCTGGATGCTTTCGTTTTTTCCAGGTTTCATAGATTGGGGCAGTGTTGATAAAATTCACCATCCCGATACGTACCCTGTTCTCTCTACTATTCATTGCTTAGCCAAGTTATTGATTCAGGGTGCCCAGAGGAAGTCAGGGTATCAACGAGCTGATTTCCATCTTCAAACTCTCCATATTGTTTTCCCTGGACATGAAGAATACTGGCTACCTTTCCTTCTTCAAGACTGCCGTAATCAGTATATCTCTGCATCGCCTTCGCCCCGCCAAGGGTAGCCATTGCAAGAACGGTCTCGGGAGCAACAGCTGGATACTCCTCCCGTAAAAGAGCCATTTCCAGCCACATATCGAGGACCGGATTGGAGGCGATGGAGTCTGTTCCTAAGGCAGGGAGTATATCATGCTCCAGAAGCTGTTCCAACGGTACTCTGCCAACCCCAAGAAACTTATTACTTCCAGGACAGAGACAGATATGGGCTTCTGAGGCCCTTAAAATTTCCAGTTCCTGAGTAGTCAAGTGGACACAATGAACACAGATCGTTTTCTCATCAAAAATCTCTAACTTCTGTAGGTACCCCACCACGCCGTTACTGTCAATTCCGGGAATTGGAAACGTATCATCCCATCCTCCCCGTTCCTTTAGAAACTGCGGGAAACAACCCTCATTTTTGAGGAGTAAAAGGGATTCATCAAGATTTTCGGCCAGATGCAGTGAAAAAAGTTCCCCCTGTTCATTACATCTCTTTTTTATATAGCTGAGCAACTCAGGAGACGTTGAATAGGGAGCATGTCCTGTGACAACTATGTCCTTGGGTAAGGTCTGGATAGTTTCAATGGCAGTCTGTCGAGCCGCCCTGGAAGGGCCAAGCATTTCAAAAAGAGATTTTATTTCAACTGGACAAAAATCAAGATTGCCAAGCGTTACGTTTCCTATATCAAGCATGAGACCAACGCCTGCAGCATACTGATCCATCGCCATTTTTTTTGCTGCGGCCCTTACCTCTTCCAACGAGTATTCCGATTCCTGCCTTTTTTTCAGAAGTGCACGAATCCAATCGCACATACTGCTGTCTCCAGGACCCGGTGGCACTGTTCCATAGATGGAAAGATCCAGGTGAATATGGCAATTCACCAGAGCTGGCAATAAAACCCCTTGGCAATGGGTGCAAGGCAAGTCAGGAAAGTGGCTGGAAAGTTTCGAATACGTACCAACGGCAACAATTCTGTTACGATCAACAACAACTGCACCATCTCTCAATACTGGGGCAGTGACGGGAACTACCCAGGGAGCCCTGAATAGCTGACAGGAAAATTTGGGAGTCGGGGACACAAGAAAGGTCAGGAAACGAGGCTATAATCCATCAAACGCTGTCTTGGTTCAAAACCAGCATCTGTGACCAGTCGCCTTATTTCCTCTTCTGTAAGCCTGAAACTGATGCCTGCAGCAGCAACCACATTTTCCTCTATCATGGTGGAGCCAAAATCATTGGCACCAAAATAAAGAGAAAGCTGTGCAATTTTAGGCCCCTGCGTCACCCATGAAGCCTGGACATTGTCAAAGTTATCCAGGTAAATTCGGGACAGGGCCAGCATCCGTAAATACCCAAAGCCGGTGATCTTTTCTATTTCAACCTGATCATTAAGAGCAGTGTTGTCAGGCTGAAAGGGCCAGGGGATAAAGGCAGTAAAGCCATGACTGCGATCCTGAAGTTCACGCAATCGACGCATGTGTTCCAATCGCTCTTCAGCCGTTTCTATGTGACCGAACATCATGGTGGCAGTGGTGCGCAGTCCCTGATGGTGGGCCTCCTCCATCACCTCTATCCAACGATCAGCATTGCACTTCCTTGGCGCTGTGGACTCTCGGACACGATCATTCAAAATTTCAGCACCACCACCGGGAATAGAGTCAAGCCCGGCTGCTATTAATCGTTTGATAACTTCGGCAATGGAGAGTTTTGAGATCTCGGCAAAATGACACACCTCAGGCGGGGAAAAGCCGTGTACATGAATACCTGTCTGCTTCATAAAACGGAGCATATCCTCATAGTATTCAAGGGACAGATCAGGGTGGAGACCACCCTGCAACAAAATCTGGGTTCCTCCGAGCTCCTGTGTCTCAAGGATTTTTTGCTCCAGTTCCTCTTTCGTCAGCAGGTAACCTTCCTTATCTTCCGGCGCCTTAAAAAATGCGCAGAACTTGCAGGCAGAGACACAGATATCGGTATAGTTGATATTGCGGTCTATGACATAGGTAACCAGTTTTTCAGGATGCAGTTGTTCCCTGATTGCATTGGCAAGAAAACCAAGCTGATAGAGATCGGCTTCTTTATCCATGAGCAGAAATTCGTCATCACTGAGCCTGCCTCCAGCCAGGATTTTGTCACATATCTCCTGGAAAACATGTTCCTGCATTACTGACACCTGCCTTATGAGTAGGTCTGAATGGTTTTATATAGAGTATCCCGTTCAATGGCTACGCGACCAGCCTCTTTAATCAATTTCACCAGGGTGGTGGAACCGATGGCCTGATCTGTTTCAGCCCCTGCCATATGGGTAATAACCTCTTCTTTAACCGTACCATCCATATCATCAGCACCAAAGGAGAGTGCAATCTGCGCAAGTTTCGGACCGATCATAACCCAGTAGGCCTTAATATGAGGAAAGTTATCAAGCATGAGCCTGGCAACAGCAATGTTTTTCAGATCATCAATACCAGTGGTTCTTGAAAGGCTGGACATTTCGGTATTTTTAGGATGAAACGAAAGGGGAATAAAGGCCAGGAAACCATGGGTCTCATCCTGAGCCATACGCAGGGCATCAAGATGTTCAACCCGTTCTTCCATGGTTTCAATATGACCGTACAACATGGTGGCATTGGTGTGCAGTCCATGCTTGTGGGCAACCTTGGCAACTTCAATCCAATCCTTACCAGGGAGTTTTTTCTCACAGGTAATTTCACGGATTCGGGGAGCAAAGACTTCGGCCCCCCCTCCTGGAATTGACCCAAGTCCTGCATCTTTTAGGATCTCTAAGGTCTCACCAACAGGTTTGCCGGCAAGCCCTGCCAGGTGTGCAATTTCCACGCAGGTAAAAGCCTGAATATGAACATCGGGGCGAACGTCCTTAATCCCCTGCAAGATGTCTGTGTAATAGGAGAAAGGCAGATCAGGATGAATACCGCCAACCATATGAATTTCAGAGATAGGTTCGTCCAGACGGTCACGTACCTTCTGTTTGACAGTTTCCAGATCCATCTCATAGGCCTGGTCTGAGCTTTTATCCTTGCCAAAAGCACAAAACTTACAGAGATTGGTGCATATATTGGAATAGTTGATATGCTGATTGTAGATAAAATAGGCATTATCACCATTTATTCTGTTTCGTACCAGATTGGCCATATAGCCAAGTGCCAGAATATCATTGGAGTTATAGAGCCTGATTCCGTCGTCACAGGACAAACGTTCACCAGCCTCTACTTTGTCAAAAATGTCGCCCAGCTCTGCACTTTCAATAAAATTTTTCATGATAAAAAAAAAGGCCGGGGATAGGCCCCGGCCATTATCCTACTGACTTAGTATTTTATAATCTCGAACACTCTTTTTTCAATCTAGAAAAAACTTTAACTTATCCCGCCTACTGGAATGCCGAAGACGATTCAAGGCCTTCTTTTCAATCTGCCTGATACGCTCACGGGAAACGTTAAACCGTTTTCCAATCTCTTCCAAAGTGTATTCGGCTTTCTCTCCTATACCAAAACGTAAACGTATAATTTTCTCCTCACGTTCACTGAGGGTAGAGAGGATTTCTTCGACCCGGCCGGAAAGCTCACGGTTCTGCACTGCTTCGTAAGGAGATTGCGACTCCTGATTTTCCAGAAAATCACCCAGGGTGGAATCGTCATCACCAACCGGAGTCTCAAGGGAAATGGGTTCTCTTGACGCCTCTAGTATGGCGAGGATCTTATCCATGGGTAAATCTGTGTTCTTCGATATTTCGAGGGGTGTTGGCTCCCTTCCCAGCTCTTTATAGAGAGCGTAGAAAGCCTTGAAGAACTGACTACGAAGTTCCAGAAAATGGACGGGGAGCCTGATGGTTCTTGTCTTATCGAGAATTGCACGAGTAATAGCCTGACGAATCCACCACGAAGCGTAAGTGGAAAACTTATTACCTTTTGTATAATCAAAGCGAAAAACTGCACGCATGAGACCAAGGTTCCCTTCCTGAATAAGATCAGCAAGGGTCAACCCTTGATGCATGTAACGTTTGGCGATGGAAACCACAAGCCGCAGGTTTGCACGAATCATACAATCCTTAGCAACCTCAATGGATCTTGAGTAGGCCTCCAGCTTAGTCTGTAATTCGAGGAGTTCCCGAATATCAGCATATTTTTTTGCAGCGCTACTTACACTGTAACGCATGAAATTGAGTTGTTGCTTTTTGGGTTTTAAGGTGGGATCCCGTTTTTCCCATAATGCGATCCGGGTGCAAAGAAGCTCCAGGTCTTTTACACCTGATTTGTCACCCCTTATGGCTAGGATAATTGACTCAAAACCCTGGCGAATAGTCTTGGAATATTTTGCTTCTTCCTCAGGGGTTAAAAGATCAAATCGCCCCATTTCCCGGAGATAGGTTGTGGTTGTCTCCTCTCCATCATGAGGTTCATCTGCCTGTAGCCCTGAGGTGGATTCATCTCTATCATCATCTAAAACCGAATCTTGTTCCGGGTTCCATACTTCTCCGGACAGCGTCCTTTTTTCACCATTTTTTCCTTCCTGAGTGACAATTTCAATTTTATTATCACCAAGGAAATTAAAAACTTTCTCAATGGATGCAGGATCTTTTATTTCATCAGGAAGTAGTTTATTCAGTTCCGAGAAACTGATACACCCATCTGTCTTTCCGGCTTTGAGGAGATCTTCTTTAAGTTCGGTCAGCACCTGGAGGTTGCTCCTTTACTTAACTTACATATGTCAATACAACCATTCTGAACCAGAAGAACATCTCAGAATGTCGCAGATAATTTTGCCTATGAGATGAGAACATTGCTGCACCATAAAAAAAAGGCGGCCCAAACGCTGCCCCCAGATACATACCATCTCGAACAGTATACGATAAAACATATTAGGACAAAAAGCAATATTTATCGTCTAGAGGCTCAGACCAAAACTTTTGGCTGCCGATTCTGCGATAATTGCCAAGCTATGAAGCAGGTGATAAAGTAAAGAGTACATTGCAATTAGATATCTGGTTCGAACACAGGGAATATGGAAAATAGAAAGCACCCCTCAAGGGGAGTATAAACTTCGCATATTAATGATATGTGAGCATTTTTTTCCTTGTAACCCCGCAGTCGGGACAGATAGCAATTTTCCAAGGTGACCTAAAGAGTTATCTGGTCCTGTAATTTTACCACAGCACACTCATCATGAAAGAGCAATTAAACAAACGGGCAAGCGGAATTCTGGCTCATATCTCCTCTTTGCCCTCACCCCATGGTATTGGCGACATAGGTCATTCCGCCTACAGATTCATTGATTTCTTAGCCAACTCCGGCCAAACGCTCTGGCAATTTCTACCCACAGGCCCGACTAAGCCTATCTTTGACAACTCCCCATACATGAGTTCATCCGCCTTTGCCGGGTCTCCCCTTCTTATTTCACTGGATCTTCTTGTTGAAAATGGACTCCTGGGAGAGCAGCATGTGAAAACTACAGAGTTCTCAGAGTATCACACCGATTACAAAAAGGTGGCCTTTTTTAAAAGCAATAGACTACAGCTGGCCTTTAAACAATTTGATACAACCAGTTCCTCATTCCAACAGTTTAAAAAAGCAACTCACTGGTTGCGGGATTACACCCTTTTTATGGCCCTTAAAGAGGAATACCGACAACAGGGCTGGTTTTCCTGGCCGGAAAAACTTGCTTGCCGTGATCAGACTGCCATGAAGCAAAAAGAAGTTGAGCACAAAGAGCGTGTAGAATATTTCGCCTTTGAACAATTTGTTTTTTCCTCTCAATGGATGCAGTTACGCAAGGCGGCAAAAAATAAAGATATCCGACTCATTGGTGACATCCCTATCTATGCAGGCTGGGACAGTGTTGACGTGTGGGCCAATCAATCTTTATTTACACTGGACAAAACAAACCATGCCCCCACCCAGGTAGCCGGTGTCCCACCCGATTACTTTTCAAAAACCGGACAGCGCTGGGGAAATCCACTCTATCGCTGGAATACCCGTGACAAACAGGTGCACAAACAGCTTTACTCCTGGTGGACAGAACGATTCCGGGCAATTTTTAAGATGGTGGACATCGCCCGCGTCGACCATTTCCGTGGCTTTGAGGCCTATTGGAGCATTCCGGCTTCAGAAAAAACAGCGGTCAATGGAAAATGGATAAAGGGCCCAGGAAAGGCCTTTTTCAATGAGATTCACAAAACCTTGGGCCCCTTGCCGTTAATAGCTGAAGATCTTGGGGAGATCACCCCGCAGGTCATTGCCCTGCGTGACGCATTTGATTTTCCTGGTATGAAAATTCTCCAATTCGGATTTGACGGAAACCGTGACAATGCCTTCCTGCCTTACAACTTCAACTCACCAAACAGTGTCATCTATACAGGAACCCACGACAACGACACAACTGTTGGCTGGTTCTTAAGTGACAAAATAAATGACAGGCGCCGCAAAGAAATCAAACAGTTCTGCAACCGCAAACAGTTTGATGGCAGTGATATCCACAAGGACCTTATCTACCTTGCCCTCTCCTCCACCAGTCGGTATGCAATCTTTCCTCTCCAGGATATCCTTGGCTTTGGCAGTGATTGCAAAATGAACAGCCCCGGCAGTAAAGAGGGCAACTGGACCTGGCGCTGCGCCTCACGCTTTCTAAGCAGCGATGTCTCTGACTGGCTGTATAAGCAAAGCGAATTATTTGGACGCTGCCACCAGAAAAGCAAAACTATCGACAACGACAAAATGAGAGCCCCCCATGCATAATCTCTTTATTCTTGGCAGCCCCCGTAAAAACGGAAATTCTGAGACCATGGCCCAAACCGTGGCAGACGGACTATTTGCAAAGGGTAACAACACGGTGGAATATATCCGTCTGAACCACCTGAGCATCAAACCGTGTCAGGGCTGTGGTGGATGCAGCGAAAGCGGCCACTGCATAATCGATGACCACATGACAGACCTCTACGAGAAAACAGACGCTGCCGATCGGATCTTCTTTGTCAGCCCCATCTATTTTTATGGACTCAGTGCCCAGATAAAGACCTACATTGATCGCTGCCAGGCAAAGTGGTCACGAAAATATCTTCTCGGTGAAAAATACCGGGAGAAAGACAAACGCAGCGGCCACCTTCTCTCCTGCGCTGCCACCAGTGGTGACAGACTTTTTGACGGCTCTATTCTGGTGATCAAGTGCCTCTGCGACGCCCTCAATATCAGCTATGGTGAGCCACTGCTGATCAGGAACCTGGAACCACGCACCGCTTTGCAAAACAAACCTGAAAAACTTTCTCTCTGCCATGACTTTGGTAAAAAAATCGCCACAGATCAACACCAAATATGAGGTTTAGCTATACCAATATATCCAGAATCAATTCTCAAAAGGAGGGAACAAATCCTTGACAAGGCCTCTCCGGTCAAGTAAAAAAGACAGCCAAATCATGGCCCCATCGTCTAGCGGTTAGGACGACGGCCTCTCACGCCGTAAACAGGGGTTCGATTCCCCTTGGGGTCACCAAGTTTGCTCGTGTAAGGGGGAGATAACTCCCCTTTACATTGAGTAACCTTTCTCCGTTTTTGCCTTTTGAGCCAACTTTAATCTCGTCAGTCATTGAATGTAACGTGGATTTGACGACATTTCTGTCAGCATGTTTAATCTCTTGTGACAAGTGCTCAATCACTTCCTGAATTTCCTTTTCAGAAACTTCCATGGCATTCTGACTCGCCTTTAACGCTGCCAGATGATCAGCCCATATACGTAATAGATCCTGATTTTTCTTTTACATTCCTGCTGTTAGATATTCTTGTTTCGCTTGTATGTTACCCGTCAATGCCATAATAGGAAAGTATTGGTTCCTCGCTGTTTCAAGTGGGTAATTGTTGTTAATGCATAGGGCAACCTGGTAGACTGTTTTACATTATGAGAGACACTGACATATTCGAATTAGCACTTGGTTTAGCTTCCCCTTGGAAAGTGAAAGAATCAATT
>JAIPEF010000095.1 GCA_021737265.1 Desulfocapsa sp.
GACCGAAAATGCCCTTTTTCCCCAACTCTTCGTTGCTTGTGAAAAATAATGCTCGGAATATTATGTATATGCCTGTGCTTATTTTTCACAGATGCCTCGATTTGAGAAAAAATGTCTATTCTCGGACAAGCTCCTAGGTAATGGCAATGTAAAAACTCTCCATCCGCTTGGCTAATGAACGCGGCAGAAGTACCCTCGAGGATACAGGCACGTCTCGCCTATGAAGCTTTTTTACTTAGCCATCCTAGGTTTGAGGTTTTTACGAGTTTATCAAGATTCCCCTCAGTAAATTGATCAGTGAACAATATCACCAATCCTGCTCCAGCGAATTGAGGTAAAACGGTCGACAGAAAGAAGTGGTTCTTTCAGATCCCAGGACCAGTACAGGATAACAGCCTTACCCAGAACATCTTTCAGATCAACAACTCCCCAAAATCTGCTGTCATAACTATTATCACGATTATCTCCCATAACAAAGATCGATCCCTCAGGGACTTTCACCGGCCCCATATTATCACGAGGCCCGGCGCTTGCTCTCATGATCGTATTGTTAGTGAAATGGGCATGGGGATTATTGATGGCTTCTCCATTAATATAAAGCTGTTTGTTTTTCAGCTCAATGGTATCACCGGCAACACCAACAACTCTTTTAATATAATCAATGGAACGATCTTTTGGAAATCGGAAAACAACAATGTCATCACGTGTGGGACTCTTCCATGGAATAAGAACTGTGCCACTCATGGGTATTTTCACACCATAGATGAATTTATTCACGAGGAGATGATCGCCGATCTGCAAGGTGGGCAACATTGAACCGGAAGGAATTTTAAAGGCCTGCACCACAAAACTTCTTATAAAGAGAGCAAGAATAATAGCAATTATTATTGCTTCAGCGTATTCACGCACAACTGATTTGTCAGATTTTTTACTACTCACCACTGGATGCTCCGTTTGTATGATATCATTTTTTTTATACTTAGCTTACCATAAGTTATGATGAAGATACTCGATAGTCACAGCAATTTCAAGACACACATAACCCAAGGAAGCTGGAACGAATAGATTGGACTTTTTCTGCCTGTCTATGTGGGCATCACATTTCAACAATCTTTTGACCCAAGGGAATGTATAAAATTTTAACACCATGGTACAGAATATTGTACAAAAATGACTAACTGGTGATCACAATTAAAAAAAAATCAATAATTTCAGCAAAAATATTCAACCACGAGGAATCATACCATATCGTGAGGCATAGCTCATTATAACTGCCACATATAGTATTAAACAAGGGAAACTTCTTTTCACCATTTTGTTAACCTCCTGTTTTAGCAGTAAGAAAATTGTACCTTTTTCACTTCCTTTCCTTGACAAAGGCTATTTTTTGTGTCCTTAATATAAATTAGTCAGCCAATGTCGGCACTCCTGTGAAACGATAAGAGTGCCGATATAATTATTTTTCTCATGAATAAAACAGACAACCATGAATCTGCCTTTCCTCTCCAGAGAAGACCTTGTCGTCGGTGTTGATATCGGCTCCCATGCTGTCAAGGTCTGTCAGCTCAAACGAACAGATAAGGCCTTTAAGGTTATCAATCTGGGTAGCGCAATACTTCCTGAAGGGGCGGTAGACGACGGGACACTGGATGATCCTGAAGTCGTGGGTAAAATAATTGGCGAACTCTTTGAAAACCTTAAAATTAAAAATAAAAAAATTGGTTTTTCCATATCCGGCTATTCTGTGATCGTCAAAAAAGTGATTCTCGCAGTCATGACGGAAAAAGAACTTGAGGAACATATCCATTCTGAAGCCGAGCAATACATTCCATTTGATATTGACGACGTATATATGGACTTTCAGGATCTGAAAACCAACCGGGGGGACGATGATCAGACGGATGTCATGCTGGTTGCCGCCAAAAAAGAAATCGTTGACGAATACCTGGCAATGCTGGAGGGATTGGACCTCAAACCGGTTATAGTTGACGTTGACGGTTTTGCCCTCGAAAATACCCACGAGTACAACTATCCAGATGAAAAAAATGTTGCATTAGTCGATATTGGTGCCTCAAAGATGAACATCAATATTATTTCCAAGGGTGTCTCTGTGGTCGCCCGAGACATTGTAGTGGGCAGTCGCCAGTTAACAGAACAGATACAGTCCACTTTTGACATTGAATTTGAAGAGGCAGAAGCTTTAAAACTTGGCCATATTCCGGCAGAAGAGAAACAGCATCAAATAGAAGAAATATTTGCCTCAACCTGTACCCAATGGGTTCTTGAAATTAAGAAAGCCATTGACCTTTACCATTTAAATCATGGGGACGCGCACCTTGACCGATTAGTACTCAGTGGTGGCGGGTCTAAAGTTTCTGGTCTTGTAGAGTTTCTCGCCAGTGAAACCGGGTTGGTTGTGGAACTTTTCAATCCATTTGCTAACATGGCAGTCAATTCGAACAAAATAGACCCAGATTATCTGAATAGTGTTGGCCCGGAAATGGCAATTGCCACTGGAATCGCCATCCGTCCATCAGCGATATAGGCTGCAATTATGCTAAGAATTAATCTCCTTCCCATACGACAGCTAAAAAAACGGGCAGTAGCACGTAATCAGATAGTCAGTTTCATTATACTCCTGATCTTTCTTCTCGTAGGCTTAGGGGCTGTAGGCTTACTCCAGGCTGCCAAGCTCAAAAGCATTGCAACCTCCACCGCAAAGCTTAAACAGGAAACACAGAAATACGCTCCCATCCTGGCAGAAATGAAACAGTTGGAAAAGACAAAGCAAGATCTCGAAAACAAGATCACAATTATTAAAACCCTGAAGAGTGAATCTTCCATAACCGTTCACATTCTTGACCAAGTGGCAAAAAAAGTCGACTCCAGACGCATGTGGCTTGAGTCCCTCAAACAGCAGGGGGCCAGTCTGGACTTATCAGGAGTGGCACTTGACAACAGAACAATTGCCCAATTCATGGATGCACTGCAGGAGTCTCCGTACGTCAGTGACATTGACCTCTCCAGCGCTACGCTTAAAAAGGTGTCAGGAAGAAATCTGAAGAGTTTTAAATTGACATGCTCCATCGTAAATCCCAGAGAAACAACTCAGGAAACTGCAAGCCCCGACAAACAGAAATGACAGTCGGAAGAGGTACCTTAATGAAAAATATTCTGTTTTCCCAGCAGATTAGACATGGCCGCAGCATTATGTCTCTGGTACTCAAGAGAACTCATACGGAACGCGTCAGTATATGAAAAAGAATAACGCATTTGCGACCTTCATAGACGAAAAATACATTCCGCTTGACAACAAGCTGAAAATTGCGATCGCAGTGATTTTATTTCTGCTGCCTGTCGTTCTTTTTTATTTTCTTTTGTTTCAACCACAAATGAAAGAGAGCGTAAAGTTAGTCAAAGACAGAGATAAAATCAGCGCGGAACTCCAAAAAGCGAAGGCAAAGGCATCCAACCGGGCAAAACTCCATGCCGAACTCAACGCTACGGAAGAATACTTTCAAGAGACGGCCACACTTCTGCCAAAAGAGAAAGAAATTCCAAATCTCTTGACAAATATCTCAGCTCTTGGCCGAGGTTCAGGACTGGATTTCATCACCTTCAAACCGGGCAATGATATTCCCAAAGACTTCTACTCTGAGATTCCCATTAGTATTAAAGTGAGAGGGCCATACCATAATATGGGAATTTTCCTTGACCAGGTGTCTAAACTGGACCGAATCGTAACCGTATCAAACATTACCATGGGAGGCCCCAAGCAAGAGGGAGGAGAAATGTTCCTCAATTCGGATTGCAAACTTGTCACCTATAGGTTTACAAACGTAAAAGTCAGCGAACCTGCAGACAAGAAGAAAAAAGGAAGAAAAAGATAAATTCAATCTTATGAAAACTTCAACCTTTCCAAAAAAGCTCCCCATGGCTTTGTCCGTTGTGACGCCCTTGTTTTTTGGGCTTCTTTGTCTCGCTGCTCCGCCAAAAGTACATGCTCTACCGGCAGCCCCTCAGTCTGAAACGGATACAGCTCTATCCCAAAATGGGCAGGAACCAATAACAGACTTATTTGAATATAAAATCGAAGGCAGGCCAGACCCCTTTATACCATTTATCTCACCAAAAGCAGCAGTCATAACAGTTGATGAAGTGGTCCCAGTTGAAGAACAGTTAACCGGAATGCAGCTGTTTGAACCCGGCCAGTTGGAACTGGTGGCAATTGTAATGGTGGAAGACAACGACTTTGCCATGGCTGAAGATACAACAGGAAAGGGGTATATCCTCCATGAAGGAATGAAAATAGGTAAACGCGGAATCATCACCGCAGTTCAACCGAATCAAGTTATTATCGAAGAAACCGCTTTTACCAGAACCGGTAAAAAAATAATAAGCAACACTGTGATGCTCCTAAAGAAAGAGGGAGAAGAATAAACAATGTATAAGAATATCTCCACATACCATTTGGCACTTTTCTGTTCCCTTTTGCTGCTTTGGACAGGCAGTGTCCAGGCTGCCGCAGAATCAATAGAGGCAGGTACTTATACCATCGAGGGCATAGAGACAAACCTGCAGGAAAACAACCTGATCATCGTGCTGAAAGGTGATAGTCCACCTGCATACACCATGTATGAACTCTTTGCCCCTTCCCGTCTGGTGCTTGATATTGCAGAGGCAAAGCTGGTTGATACTATAGATGTTACGACAGTTATACCTGAGAACGATTTTGCAAGCCTCAAAGTAAGTGTCTTAGAAGAAGAGAAGGGGCCGGATATCACCCGATTTGAAATCACCCTGGCAGAGAGTCATGGGTACCAAGTCGACAGGATGGATAATGACCTATCCATTATCCTCGTCCCAAAAAGTGAACCTGCCGAACCTGAAGAACCTGCTCCCTCGCCCACTCCTGTTGCCCAGGCCGAAAAAGCTACAGTTGACGAACCTGCCGCCTCCTTACAGGACATCGTTGTAAAAGAGATGGATGAAGAGACTGAAATCCTTTTTCTGGCCAGCGTACCCATTGAAAATTTCAGACAGGATACTGTCACAGGCCGAAACGGTCTTCCCGACTCCATGTACATTGACATCAACAACATTGATGGTTCTGAACTTGTTCGAGAAAAAGTAATTGGCACCAATCTCGATAAAATCCGGGTGGCAACCAGAGGTTCCGGTGTACGCATTGTTTTCGATTCCAGTCGGCAGCCTCTGTTTTCTTATGACATTAAAACAGTTCCCCAGGGATTGATGATCACCATTGATGAAAGTGCACCCGCCGAGGAGCAACCTGAACAGGTAGCTGTTGCAGCACCGGCAGTTGTTGCTGCGCCGGCAGTCACTAAAAAACCTGCTCAGGACGTCGCTTCCGACTCAACCCTTGATGAACTCATTGATTTATCAGAGGCAGCTTTAGTTAGTGAAGCCGAGGCACCGGTAAAAGAGCCGACAGCCGCTGAAAAAATGGAGGATTCCTTTGGATTTTCCGGATACAAAACTAAACGCATCAGTGTTGATTTTTATAAAATCGACCTACACAATGTGTTCAGACTCTTCCGTCAAATAAGTGGTGTCAATCTTATCGTTGCTGAGGATGTCTCAGGTTCGCTGACCTTGGCATTGAATGATGTACCCTGGGATTTTGCTCTGGACATCATCCTCAATCTCAAAGATCTCAAAAAAGAAGAACGATATAATACCATTGTTATCTCTAAAAAAGAGTTCTCCTGGCCTGAAAGGGCCACCGACAACCTCTCTTTTGAGGCAGATGTTGAAGTGATCGAGCAGGAGGCCCTGGTTATCCGGCAATCAGTAAGCCAACCAGCCGAAATCATGCAGGCCAAAGAGCTGTTACGCAGGGCGAAAATTGAAGAGAATAATGATGATTTGGAAGATGCAGCAGCCCTCTATGAAAAGGCCTTTATGCTCTGGCCCAATAATTCCAACATTTCAAACAGACTTGCAGCTCTTTATCTGGTCGACTTGGGGATGAATTCCAAAGCAGTTCATTTTGCCAAGGAAACGCTCAAAATTGATCCTGAGAATTACCAGGCAGCCCTCTATGGAGCCATCGGATCGGCTAATATGGATCAGGTTCCTGAAGCCATGGAGTTTTTCGCCCAAAGTATCAATGGTGACCCCCCACTGAAGGAAGCACTTGTCAGTTTCGCAGCCTTCAGTGAAGAAAAGGGCCAACCAGAGGCTGCACTCCAATTACTCAAGCACTATGCCGATGTGTATAATGACACCGTTGACACCATGGTTTCACGTGCCCGTATTTACGACACCATGGGCCAGACACAAAAGGCCACGGAGCAGTATAAGGCACTGTTATATTCTGGCTATCAGCTAGTCCCAGGGTTAAAACAATATATCCGTACCAGATTAACTATGAACGAATAACAGTTCATGCAGCAATTCACTTTACCCAATAAACACACTATTTGAGATGAGACCAATACTATATTTTTCAATGCCCAAGGGGTTTTCCATGAAGCGTCAAAAACCAATGGTGCAGTTAAGCTGCCTTCTTGTCCTTCTGTTTTTTCTTGCCTCCTGTAGTCCTCAGAAGGTTGAGCAGGAGATTGAACAACCAGAAACTCCTGTTGTTCCTGTAGAAAAGGTTGAAAAGAAAAACCAGCTTCCAGTGCAGTATCAAAAACCATCGTATATGGTTAACGGTGGAAACACAGAAAGCCTTGATGACGTAGTTGATGATGTTGCCATTAAGGTAGGGGCTTCTATTCGCTCCACTCAGGGTCCACAACCGCTTTGGGATATCCTCAAACGCCTGGCCGCCCTCAAAAAAATGAATGTTTCCTGGGCCAGCGATGTGGATCAGAATGTCCTTGTTGATGTTGATATCAGTGCTGATGATGATTTTTATGCTGCCGTCGAAAATCTTCTTCGACAGGTTGATTATTATCACGATATGGAAGGCTCTACCATTGTCGTAAAATACAAAGAAACACGGCAGTTCCATATAGCCATGCCCTTCACCAAGCAACTTTTCGAAACCGCCACCGGTGGAAATGTCCTGGGCAGCAACGATGCATCAAGTAACATTGAAGGAACCATTCGTCTGGATTCGAGGGGAAATGAATTTGATATCTGGCTGAACATTCAGGATAATATGAACGCTATTCTCGATACCTGGTCAACGTCTGCAACTGCTACCACTGAACAGGCCCCCGCAACCAATGCTGAGCCCGGCGATGCATCTACCGCCATGGTGACCAGACAAGTCTCCTCCTCAGGCAACAGATACACCATTGATAAGCCCGTTGGCTTAATAACCGTTCATGCCCCGAGACCCCTCTTAAATAGACTTGAGATTTATTTTGATAACCTGAAAAGAGAACTCTACAAACAGGTTTCAATCGAGGCAAAGATCATTGAAGTTCACCTCAATGACCGCTCCTCCATTGGGCTGAACTGGAACCAGCTGATGAAAAACCTTAGCACTTCCGCTGCTGGAGTATTTACCGATACCCGGTCCCATACTACTATCAATTCGGATGATTCCCTTCGTAGTGGTTCAAGTTCGGAGTCTTGGTCCAGGAGTCCAGACGAACCATGGGAATATGATGGTGGTAGTCTCGCAAGAACCTCAGCAGGCGCTGTCTCGGCCGCCACTATCATAACCAATGGTGTTTCAGAAGGCCTTGGGGCAGTAGTCTCCCTTGCTTCATTTACCTTTGACACTTTTCTGAACGCCGTAAAAGAGCAAGGGCAAACCACTATCCTTTCCAATCCGAAACTGAGTGTCTTAAATGGTCAGCCTGCACTTATTACCGTTGGTCGCAATGTCACCTATATTGACAGCATCGAATCTGATGTCAACAATGAGACCGGAACCGTTTCCTACACCGTCGAAACAGAACGGGTCCTCTCTGGTGTGGGTCTCGCCTTAACGGCCAACATTCTTGATAACAAGGAAATAATTTTGAATCTTGTGCCAGTGACCTCTGAACTGGATGAAGAAATTGAGTATCGCCAGATTGGTGGCGGAGAAATCGGACTCCCAATAATCAGTGTTCGTGAAATGAGCACCACAGTAAAGGTCAAAGACGGTGAAATGCTTGTGATTGGTGGACTGATATCCAGCGTAGATGAAGACGACGGGACTTTTATACCGGGGACCAGCGGCATTCCTTTCTTTAAGTACCTCTTCGGCTATGAAGAAAAGATTAAACGAAAACGTGAGCTTATTATTCTGCTTAAGCCTCGGATTATTTAGAACTTAGAACCTTCAACAAATTAAAAAAGAGTAAGATTTAACCAGAATTTTCAGGGAGAAAATTATGAGTAAGTGTAAATATGTACTCTATCTGCTGTCAGCAATTCTCATTATGGGATGCGGCCAGACCGTTGTGGAGACCCTTCATGTACCGGACAGTCCCGGTCCGAATGCCCCTGGTAAAGGGCAAACAGTTGTTATTCTGCCCTTTGCTGACTACACCTATGCGGACTCCCTGGCTGGTGCCTACCGACGAAATAATGCTATCGTTGAGGCCGTAACAGATCAATTGGTAAGCAATGGTTTTGGATTGACCATACAGGAAGATGTCTTCGACTACCTTGTCAAAGAAAATATCATCAATATCCTTCCCTATGATGAAAATAATACCATCAGCCTGGCCGACGAAATGAATAACGAGTGGTCGGGAAAAATGAAAGATATTTTACATGGCTATATCAATGACCAAAAGATGAAATCAGGAAAAACTGTTTCAGAAAGCCCCGGTACCCACGCCCTCGACCAGACCGCAGTGGCTAAATTGGGACGCAGATTCAACGCCGACTACATTGTTCGCGGCCGTATTCTCGAATATAAAACCCGCGAAGAACATACCTGGGTGCCCTGGAAAAGAGGCCTTCTCCCCTTTACTTTGGGTCTCAGCAGTCAAACATTGAATGGTTTTGCCCGGTCTGACACCTATGATGATTGGGGACATATGCTTCTGCCCGGAACCATTGGTGCTGTTGCAGGATACAATTCCGATACATTGGGATTTGACAATAATGCCGGCGGTGCTATCTTCTGGGGGGCTGTAGGCGCAGGTCTCGGACATATGGCGAAGAATGGCGGTCAGGTCGATCAGGCGGTTGTTCAAATGCGGATCTGGGTACAGGAAGCCGCCACTGGTAATCTGGTGTGGACAAATAGAGTTGAAGTCAGAGTGTCACCTGATTCTATCTATGCTGACCGTCAGTACGATGACCTTTTTAATCAGGCAATCGAAAAAGGGGTAGATACTCTTATTGATAATTTTGTAACAACTCGATTATAAACCCTGACTTACAAAAGTTCTGAGCAATATAACACCAAAGGCTCTGGAGGCGGTTTGCCTCCAGAGCCTTTTTTTTGTGCAGGCAACTGAGGAATAGAAGACCTCTTCTCCCTTCCACTGCCCTTTCTACCACACCACTCCAATCCACCAAAACTACATTCTTCCATACCTTAACGCAGCTGTTCCTCTGCACGCCTGCGATCCTCAAGTGCATCAAGGACAAGACGGTGTTCACGGACAATAGAATAATCGTTGCTGATCCTGATGAGTTCTTCGAGTAGTTTGAGCGCGTTCCTCAGCTCTCCCTCTACCTCGTAGAGAATTGCAGCATTATAACCGGCTGCCAGATTAGCAGTGGACCACCAGCGCTGTAAAAAGAGATCGCGGGCCCTGTCAATATTGCCGCCCCTGGCCAAATCTGTGGCCCGCTCCATGACTGGGTCACCAGTCTCATCGGCCTTCAGATGCCGAGTCTCGGAGATCTCATAGGGGGCCAGTTGACGTGCAATTTGGGGAATAATTTCATCAATCATTACCTCATACCAGTATTCTGCATCATGGAGTGAGAAATGATGGCCCTCCTCCACCTCTTCCACGCGATACTCTGTGAATCGTTTATTCAGCTTGAGGACATTGCCTTCCGACCTGATCACACGATAGGAGAGAGTCAGCCGGCAGTTCTGGCGCACCCATGGATATTGCCAGATGACTTTCTTTTGCCGGCTGGTGTCCCATTCTTTCACTTCCTTGAAAAACTTTTCAACATTGCATTCGGCGTATTGAAGAGAGCCGGCAAGGATCGCATCGACTCCAAGGGTACGGTATATTTTTTCGACATCCGCACTCCCCAGCAAATGGGAATCAGGCAGTGTGAAGGCATCTGCAAGCTCAAAATATCCTGTATCCCTCAAAGCAGCGATCAGGCTGTCAGTGGCATAGGATGCTGCCTCACGAATCTGATGGTCCTCGCCATAATGTACCCCGATACTACTGGCAATAATACCGACCACAAAGTCTTCCACCGAATCAACACTGCCTCTGTAGTAATCAAAATCGAGCACCACAAGCCGACGCATGGAAGACATGTCCAGCTCCGCAGGCTTTAGCCTTTGCACTTGTATTGCAGGACCGCAGCCAGAGAGTACGAACATCATGGCAAGGGCTGCGATTATATATAATTGTCTCATGTTATTCTGCTAAAATGAAGCCTGGATATAGTTGCCTGGTAACGAGACAAACCTTTTTTTAAGCCTTGCGGCGCAATTTAATTATACGTTGACCCTGGTGACTTACTAATTATTTGAGAGCTTCAATTTTTTTCTTAATTGCTGCACATTCCTGCGAACTTTAAAAGGAATATTGAGGCATGCCCTGCTAAAGCGAAGAACAGGGTTGGGAATCAGATGCTTGCGATAGATTTTCCCCCAACTCTTGGAGGAGATTTTTCTTTTATCTTCAGGTGTAGAGGCGAGAACTCGATCAAAAATAATCTTTCTCGTTGCCTTTTGTTTTTGTTGAAAAAATTCGTTAATCACCGGAGTAACTTTTTCGTCAAAGGTGATGGGTTCCATAATCAAGGCGATGAGCTTGAATTGCAGTAAAGGATATTTTTTTTCAATGGCCTCTCGGAATCGTATGGATTCGGATTCAAGTCTGGATAATTTTTCATCTATTGAATAATTCTCGTTTTCAGCATAATTACCGTCCAGAGGGATATCGAACTGGCGGTAGTAAAGAAAGATGGTTTGACGCCTTGTGTCCTGCATCATTCTTTTGAATCGTTCACTTTTCCTCTTGAACGATTGCAGGGTATCGATGTTATGTTTGTAGTGATAAAATACAAGATCAACAAAATGTTTGCTGACCAAGACGGTTTGGGATATGCCTGGAGGATTGCAACACAATGAAATTGGTTTCAGCTCAATATCGGTATTCCAACCGGGGTGCTGATAAAAGAAGAGATCGTCGATGGTTTGAAAATCCTGAAAATCGTTGAGGATGATTTGGGTGCATGTATCAAGTCCGTCGAAATTCCCCAGATAATCAAAAAATAAGACAGGGTGTTCCGGAAAATATCTCCTGATGAGTTCCGTTCTCGATGCACATCCCCAGCCAAGTGAAATAATATTGAGATTATTGATAAACGGATGGAAGATTTTCATTTTTTCATACTGTGAGCATCACAATCGACAACCACACCTACAACGGCCTTGTAAAATTCTTTGCGTAAACAGCTCCGTCAATCAAGAGCAAGGGTCAGATTTTTGCATGATCTTTATCTAGCCTTAAGCATATCCTGTCAACCTTATCTCTCAACTCTTGATTTTGCGAAAGTTGTTTTTCTGTCCTTGTGACTATGCTGCTTACTGAACTGTAATTCTCTAGCCCGAATTCCCTGCCGATCCCCTCAAGACGTAGACCACATTTTTTCCTGGCAAGATATACAGCCACGTTGCGAGGCTCATTCGTCTGGCCTCGTTTACTTTGTACCAGCCTCTGTTCTTCAACTTCGTAACACTGGCACACTAGTTCCTTTATCTGGCTGATTGTCGGTGCAAGCTGTCGGGATTGAGGTATCTCTTTATGACCTTGCAGCTGGTGATATGTAGCTTTAACCCGGTCAATAAAATCCTGGGATCCAAAAAAGGACGGGAGTTTTTTCTTACTGAAAAAATCAGTTATTTGGTCGGAATCTTCACAATACACGAATTCTCTGTACTGCCTTCTTGCTTTCTTCTTTTTCGGGGCAAACATGCCAAGCAAGAAATCATTATACAGCCAACCCCACTTTTTCGCGGAGGAAATATATCCCTTATGGCTGGACCAGCGATAATCATTTACAGTGCTGCACATCTGTGCTCTTACCGGATTTCTGTGTATGTAGCGCAACAACTCCAGCAGATACCTGTCCTCTTCGACGAGAACGCTCCTGTACCGTCCTCGAAACAGCTGCCCGTCTATACTCCAGCGACGGTTATATCGCTGGGTATACACGCCGTTTATGTGCCGCATAGCTCGGGACAGATTGCCGGCAGGTGTCTGAACGAGGATATGATATTGGGTGGACATAAGGCAAAATGCGGAAATCCGGAGAGAAAACATCTCCGAGGTCTCCTGCAGCAAGGCAATGAAGGCTTTAAAATCTTCGCTGTCCGCAAAAACTTTTTCACCATGCCTTCCACGGTTCGTCACGTGATACCAAGCATCTGGGTATTCAATCCTAAGTGGTCTTGCCATATTTTGAATGTATTGCAATTAACTGTTAGGGTCAAGCAAAGACTTGACCCTTGTATTTTTTTTCTCAGCAGGCTCAGGAAAAAAAAGTACCCTGCCGGCACTGTATTAGTCGCCCAGGCAAGAATACCTGGAGTTCCAAAAAGCAGTCCAGCCATACAACCTAGCAGTAAAAGGCTTAACGGTATCCCCACCAAAGACGGAAGAAGTTTTTCCCTGGAGCCACTCTCTACAAGAAGCCACTCTGACTCAAATTGAGGATCACTTTTTCCGGCGAGAAGAGTTTCAAGCCGCCGGGAACCATTTCTTGACCGGCGGATATGGTAAAAACCAGGATCTCTATGATAAGGAGAGTAGTGAAAACTCGTTTCCACACCTAAGAAGACCTCCACAGCAGTAAATATCAATTTACAGACACCCGCCGTCGCCTTTTTTCATGGCAAAAGTTCTTCATGTAAAAAAAAGAACAAAATTGAAGAGACACGGGAGGAATGTTACAAAAATGAAGCACCTCTTTTTATAAAAAAAATTCTTTCCCTTGCAACTCTCAGCAACAGAGAGGAATTCACCATATTATCTTCCAGTTCCCCTCTGGCATGATTCTAGCATCCTTAGTTCCAGTTGGCCTTTATGATAGCTGATTACCACCAATCTTCAGCCAGAAACGATTTTCTGGATCCCCGATAACGACACTCGGGGATGACGTGAACATGCAACTCAATGATATCACAACTCAACAGAGTGCTGCCCACGACTGTCATTCCCGAATTCTT
>JAIPEF010000003.1 GCA_021737265.1 Desulfocapsa sp.
AAAATTCCTGCCATTCGATTCTCAAAAACATTGCCCTTCTATATGCTTTTTTTATTTCGGGTATTTTACTGATTGTTGCGCACGAGGTGGGTCAGTTTATCTTGGCACAAGTGGGTCAGATAATATTGGCGTCCAAGTTGCAGAGGCTGCTTTCTGCAGAAAACCGGCAGGAGTGTGAGAACAATAACTATAAGAAGAGAGACACTATGAACCAGGAAAAATTGCAATTACGTCCAGCGGGAATAGGCATTGTTGTTGTCGCAGTAGGGGATGGTTTACCTATCATGAGACGGCTGGTTGAGGCTTTCACCGGAAGAGACAACAAAAGGTATATCAAGCTGGATAATCAAATTACACCTCTGCTGCCATCCCACATGTTCATATCGGGAAACTAAGTTTACGGCAAGCGGAAACCGAGTGTTCGGTTTTCGCTTTTTTTTCATTAATTACCGGAGCTTGCTTGCGACAGCTGGGGGGGAGGGTCGCAGTTGTGTTTTTGACTATGGGGTAAAGGATAGTCAATTGATTGTTATACGTGGCTCAGAGTGCGTATCCATAGAACCTATGGATTAACGGCGAAGACGTCAGCCTCTTGCTTTTTGAGGGGGTTGAGAAGCTGCCACCTGTGTTTTTCTGCTCGCTGTTCTTTGTTGCTTGGCGTTATCGTTTTTTCTCGCTTTGGCTGCAGGTATTTCCTGGGTCTTCATCACATCGAAACGGGTTTTTCGGTTGGGGTCTACTTTGCCATCCATAACAATAGTAATCGGATTTTCAGCCTCATACTGTTTCAGGATTTCTGCCCCGGCCACTTCAATAATTTTGTCTGCCTCATGAGATAAGGTAGGGACTTCGATTTTTGCTGCTCTGGCATCTTCGTAGGCCAAGGCATATTCTCTTCTGGTCATAAAAAAATGGCTTCGCTCCAGATGGATCCATCCTTTATGGTTCAATTCCAGTGCCTTGTTATAGTCTTCCTCCGCCTTTTCCCATTCTTTGATCTTAAAATATTGTCTGGCCCTGTATATGTGCAGCGTACTTTTCTCCGCATCTGTTTTGCTTAGCGTGAGATCCTGGTTGAGCATTTCAATAAATTCCTGCGGTTCTTCTGCCTGAAGAGCTGAAGGGAGTAGGAGGAGAAGACCGAAAAAGAGTGGAAGAGACATGAGATTCATTTTTTTTTACTTAGCCATCCTAGGTTTGAGGTTTTATGAGTTTATCAGGAGTATAAAGCCTAACTTTTATATCCGTGTTTTATCGTAACATCAATAAATAATAACAGATTTTTAAACTTTTCCAGGTTGCGAAGACATTCAATGTAATTGGTTTCGTATTTAGTGGTTTTCTTGTAATGGTACGTTTTTTATAGATATTAGCATTTAGCATTTCTGGAAATGACAAAGTCAATCTTTCCAACTTACTGCTTTAGGGCCTTATGTCGATGAGGATGATGTTTTTATTCTCTGATTTAGTGAAAAAATGTTGCATATTCAGGTGCGAAGAACTTTTCAGTACACATTGAGTTGAGGTGGGAAGAGGATAGAAAAAGCCCTTGGGAATTTGTCGGAGTTACTTCGAGGAAAAAAAGGTAAGCCTTTGAGTAGTATTGCGCTGGAGTGTTGGACTGGGGAAAGATGAAGGTAAGGTTCAATCGACTGGTTATGAGAAGTTGTTATCCAATTTTAAAAAACCGGTAGAATTGTGAAAACTTTTTATCTTCTTCGTTTGCCCCCCCCTCAGGAAGCGCATTAATTAAGGGTAGATATGCTCTTGGGCTTCATACATTCTATCATTACGACGCAGAACCCAAGTGACAGAAATAATAAAAATATACACCCAGGAGATGGGGGTACAAGTGCACTTTAAATATGAAGTTTTTACGACACCATCATTATTTGAAATACTGCAAAAGGGCATGCAGGGTTGTCATAGGATGCGGTGGGCAACCTGGGATATAGAGATCAACGGGAATCAGGCTATTCAGGTCACCAATAACGTCTTTGCTTCCCCAGAAAGGTCCTCCGGAGATGGAACAACAGCCACTGGCAATAACGACTTTAGGTGCTGGAACTGCTTCATAGGTGGAGAGTACTGCGGCTCTCATATTGTTGGAAATGGGTCCTGTAACGTGTATGCCATCCGCATGGCGGGGTGAGGCCACAAAGTCAATCCCAAAGCGCTGCAGGTCAAAGAAAGGGGTTCCAAGAACATTGGTGTCAGCCTCACAAGAGTTACAGCCTGCTGCAGAGATCTGTCTAAGCTGTAGCGATCTGCCAAAGAGTTTCTTGAAATGCTGTTTAGAATGTTCGGCAAGGGCTGGTAAGGAGCCATTGGTAAAAAGGGCTTCTCTACTGGAAGTACCAAGCTCAAAGTTGTTGCTGAAGGTTACAAATTTTCCCTGAGATTGGATCTCGCATTGGCCACAGAAGGTACAGCGTCCAATATCAATGAGCATTTTGTCTGCGTCCAGTGCTTCCTGTGGACATGCCTCAGCACATTGACGGGCAAGCTCTTTGTCACAATCCTGGTGGACGGTGGGCAGTCCACGATATCGAGAGTAGAGATTGATTGGTTCCTTGGGATATTTTGTTGTTCTGTGTCCCTGTTCCAGTCTGTTTTTTATAACCTTTAACATATTTCTGAACCTCTACATGTGGTAACTTGTGTGTCACAACATAAGATAATAATTTTGTGTACTCTACTCATTTTTTCTGAGCTTACAGGTCAAATCCGCAATAGGAAAGGTTGAAACTCTTATTGCAGAGCGGAAAGTCGGAAATCCCCTGGTTACGCAGGGACATGGCTAGTCCTGTCCAGTTGTGGAACGATGGATCTTTGACTTTATAACGAAGAATTGAACCATCCTTGTCGGTCAGCAGGCAGTGAGATACTTCCCCCCGCCATGCCTCATTAATGGTGACCACAAAAGAATCCGGGGCCAGGTTATGGGAGGAAGGAACCGGAACTGGTTCGGCATCGATATCTTTGGCAAGCAGCTCAGGGATGATGCGCAGAGAGTGCATGATCTCCTCGCGCCTGACTGTGGCCCTGCTGAACACATCGCCATTGGTGCGTGCGTTGGCATTGCCTTCTACCATATCATAGGCCTCGGTAGGGAAGGTTATTCTGGCATCGTAGGGGAGGCTGCTAGCCCTTCCTGAATAACCAACCAGGCCAAGTTTTTCAGCTATATCACGTGGTACTGTTCCAGTGTGCTCAAATCGGGCAAGGACAGTATGGGCTGAAAACAGAAGGTCACAGACGTTGGCAATGCCTGGAGTTTCATCAGCAATTTTGTCGCATAGTATCTTTCGGTGTTCAGCAAGCACTGGAAAAGAAATACCACCTGGCCTGATCAGTCCTTTACCAAATCGATTGCCAGCCATGGTTAGTAACAGGTTGAGAAACTCACCCCTGATGCGGCCAAAATAGTTTAATGGGGGATTAAAGGCAACATCACCACTTAATGCTCCAAGATCGCCGATATGATTGGAAATACGTTCAAGTTCCAGGGCAACGCTACGAATAATTTTTGACCCCTCATCCACCTCAAGGCCTGCGAGTGCTTCAATGGCCTGGGAATGACAAAGACTATGGCCGATTGCGGTATCACCAGCAATGGATTCGGCAATAACAGGCAGACGATTCAGAGGCTGTCCTTTCTGTTCCAGAAGTTTCTCTGCTCCTCGATGCTGATAGCCAAGCTGGATCTCAAGACTGAATACCTTTTCGCCGGCACATTGAAAACGAAAATGGCCCGGTTCAATGATTCCGGCATGTACCGGGCCAACGGCAACTTCATGGACAGAGTCACCGTCAACAGTAAAATAGGGATAGTTGCCGGGGATATCAACACTGTAGTCGTTACCAAAGACATCTTCCTTGCCACGATAGTTCTCATGGTAGCGAACCATCTTCAACCAGGGATGATCTTTTGGGCGGACTCCAAACTGTTCTGCAATTTCCCGTTCGAACATGTGAAATTTTTCACATTCAGCAGTGAGTGAGGGATACTCATCAGCCAGAGAACATCCGGTAACATAAAGATGCAGTCCTGAGCGGATAACCGCGATCAGTTTGAGTGTAGCCTGTTCGTTTTCATAGGCGAAAAATTGAACAATAAAGCCACTGTGGCGGGTTTCTTCAAGCAGTACCTGCTGGAAATCGCGAAAACTCAGGTCTGGGATATCGGCGCGGGACACTGCCTGGCCATTTTGTACTTGTAGGAGGTTATCCATTTACTGTGCCTCCGATGGATGAAATCGCATTCTGAATTGTTTGATAAAGGGAGTCTGGAAGCCAGATAACAAGGGCCAGCGATGTCAGTAAGAGAATAATGGGAGGCAGAGCCCGTGTCCATCGTTCAGGGACAAGTTTGTCATCATTTTCAGGCTCACTAAAGACCATTTGCAGGACGAGCCGTGAGGCACCAGCAAATATCAGGATCAAACTGAAGATAAAAATAGTGATAACGACATAGCGTCCAGCCTTGATGGCTCCGAGGATGATGAGGAGTTCACTGACAAAAAGACCGAATGGTGGAAACCCGGAAATTCCGGCAAATCCGGCAAAAAAGGTGATCCCCGTTTTGGGAAAAAGCCGCAGCATGCCACGGGTTTTATCAATTGACTTTGTTCCATAGCCAAGAAGGATATTTCCGGCGGAGAGAAAAAGCGAGGATTTAACCAGTGAATGATGAATCATGTGGAGCATGGCACCAAAGGCAGCCAGGCCACCAATTCCAATGCCAACTGCAATAATTCCCATATTTTCAATACTGGAGTATGCCAGCATTCGTTTGTAGTCTGTCTGGTTGAGAATAAAAACGGCTGAAACCAGCATGGAGGCAAGTCCAAAGGCGATAAGAACATTACTTGAGTAATCGCCGAGACCTGCGTTAAACATAAGCTGATGGCAGCGATAGACTCCGAGGAAGGCACAGTTTAAAAGCGCACCTGACAGCAGTGCAGACGCAGGACTTGGTGCTTCACTATGGGCATCAGGCAGCCAGGTATGCATGGGTGCAAGGCCCATTTTGGTACCATAGCCTATGACTATAAAGATAAAGCCGGCCTTGAGCCAGACATGGTTGAGCTGGGCAGCAACACCGTTCAGGGATGAAAAACTAATGGGTACATGAAGGTCACTCGTCTCCATGGAGAAGATAATAAAAAAACAGCCTAACAGTGCAAGGGCAATACCAACAGAGCAGATGAGGACATACTTCCATGTGGCTTCCAGGGATGCCTTGGAGCGGTGCACAAAGATAAGCGGCGCACTCATGAGAGTGGTTGCTTCGATCGCTACCCAGAGCATAATAATATGATCGGCAATTGCGACCATGGACATAGCTCCGAGAAAAAGCAACATGCTTCCGTTAAAAATCGGCTCTTTGGTCATTTCTACTTCAGCCATATAAAAGACAGTGTAGATAGAAATGAAAAGAAAGAGAAAGGACATGATCGCGAGCACCAGCATTCCTTCAGGTGTGTTGCTGAAGTATTTTGAATGGAGTGGTTCGGTCACATGGAACCATTCAAGTGCTGTGACAAACAGATGAAAGAGGGCAGTGGCAATAAAAGCTAATCTTCCTATTTTAACAGGAAGAAAAAAAACAGCAATTCCTGCAATAATTGGTATTAAAAAGACTAATTGGAGCATAGTGTCAATCCTTTAGCTGTCCCATGAGGGCAGTGTCAACGTCGTCAAAGGTGTGGTTGATATCATTTAAGACAATACCCATAACAAGTACTGCAACAAGAAGATCAAGAAGAACTGCAAATTCAACTACGTATTGGGTGTGCATTTGTTTGGCAAGGGCTGTACCGATAAGGTAAATACCATTTTCCATCATCAGGTACCCTATAACCTGGGTAATTGCCTTTCGGCGCGCCATGAGCAGGATTAATCCGGCACCCATGGTGGTAATAGCTGCTACCAGGAGAAGCTTATGGTTCTCTGGGAGCATGGCAAGTTGTAACTGATTGGTTACATAAACGGAGAACACAATCATGATCAGGCCGGCAAACAGGGAGGCATGATAGCCGATGATTGGCTCAACCTCTCTGTCGACTACAACCCATTTAACGGCCCTATACATCAAGCCTGGAATCAGGATTCCTTTTACCAGCACAAGAAGCAGGAAAAACATGACTAGATTGAAATTCACTCCATGTGCTGTTTCCAGCACCAGGGGGACTGCTGAGACCACAACTCCTTGGAAGGCCATGAGTTTCACCAGGGCCATGAGACGGTTGGATCGCAGAGAAAGCAGTACCGACAGAAGGATCAATGCCAAGAGGATATTGGAAATATGTATCACTGGACAAACTCCATGGTAAGGATGGTGGCAAAAAAGACCAGAGCAAATGAGGTGAGGATAAAGTTTGGAACCATATCCATCTTATAGCGTGCCGTTATTGACTCAACCAGACCGACTCCTGCATAGATTAGTGTCATGATAAGAGAAAAGACTATGACATTAAAAAATGGTGTTCCCGTGTGAAAGGGGAAAAGCAGGCAGGAGATAAAGGCTGAATAAAAGAGCATTTTACAAAAAGCACCCATTTCAATGAGAGCAAGGTCAGGTCCACTGTGATCAAGGATCATAACTTCATGGATCATGGTTAACTCAAGGTGGGTTGCGGGATCGTCAACCGGTACCCGTGAGTTTTCGGTAAGCAGTACAATAAAGAGAGCAATCACCACCAGAAGGATGAGTGCAGCAGATTCGGACCAGAGATTTACAGTCTGAGCACCGGTGAAATACTCAACAAAACTTAAACTTCCAGTGAGTCTGAAAAAGAGTGCAAGGATAACGAAAATAGTAGCCTCTGCAAGGGCTGAGAAAAACACCTCTCGGGCCGCTCCCATGCCTTCAAAAGGAGATGCTGTATCAAGGGCGGCAAGTACTGTGAAAAATCGTCCCAGGCCAAGGAGGTAAAAAAGCATAACTACATCACCATGAAAAGAAAGCACTGGTGAGAGCCCTGCAAAGGGAAAGAATAGCAGGAGCATAAAGGCTGTGACAAAGGAGATGATCGGGCCCAGTTTAAATACAAAAGTAGTGCTGGTTGAATAGACAGAGCCCTTTCGTAATAATTTGATCAATGTGTAATATTTGATTAGCCATGGTGGGCCTTGTTTACCACCGAAAAAGGCCTTTACCTTTAAAATGACACCCATGAAAAGAGGTGCCAGGGCAAAAGCGGCCAGAAACGAAAGAAATGACACTGAAGAAAAAGTAAAGTCCATCGAAGTTTTCCTATATAAAGATGAGCATAACCACTATGGCCAGCACAATGTAACCAATGTAGAGCTGGATATTACCATGCTGAATCCAGCGCAGTTTACTGATTAGGTACAGAATTGGACGGACAATGAATATATTGAGTCCAATTTCAGAGATATCGTGTATCTGGGAGCTATAGGTTGTTTTTCCCGGAAAAATTTTATTAATCCCGGAATATTTCTTCTGTACCCGGATAAAGGGACGGAAAAAATCAACCATGCTGTCTGCGTATGAAGTTCCGGTGTATTGCATTCGTACTGTGGGTTGAGTAAAGCCGCAGCCCCAGGTACCGGATTTGGTAATTTCCTTTCCGGTGTAGAGTAGTTTTCTAAGTACAGCAACAAGGATAAAAAGAAGAAGAAAAAGTGCTGCTGTTCGTGCAATACTGGTCATGATAGGCATAAACGAAGTTGGTGCGAAGTCCGAGATCATAGGGACTGCCTGACTTGCCTTAAATGCAGCTTGAACAAAGTAATCTGGCCAGACACCAATGATAAGACAGCTTGCAGCCAGTATGGAAAGTGCTGTCCCCATAAGAACACCTGCCTCCGTTGTGTTTGCAGCTTTATCGCTTCGAGGTTCACCGAGAAAGACAACTCCGATGAACTTCGTGAATGCGGCTCCCGCCAAGGCACCAATTACGGCGAGAGCGATGATGGCGAGAGCTGAGAAGATAAAAGATGCACCATGAAGCGAGAGGCCATGGATTGCACCGTAATAGATGAGAAATTCACTGATGAAGCCATTGAAGGGGGGCAGGCCTGAAATGGAAATAGCCCCGACGAGCAGATTGCGGCCGGTAACCGGCATTGTCTTCATCAGGCCGCCAAGTTCATTTGAAGCACCTGTCTTTGCCTGATGGATAACAGAGCCTGCGCCCATGAAAAGCAGTGATTTGAAAATAGAGTGGTTAAAGACATGCAGCAGGCCACCAGCAAAGCCAAAGGCGGCCATAGTCTTATTGTCAGATGCTACGCCCAGCATACCAATGCCAAGACCAAGAAGGATGATGCCGATATTTTCCACACTGGAGTAGGCAAGCATCTTTTTGATATCCTGTTTGCCAATGGCATACGTGACGCCCAAGATTCCGGAAATAATACCTAAAGAGATAACGATCTGACCAAAAAGAACAGATGTTGGTTCCATTAAGAAATAGAAACGAACAATACCGTAAATACCCATTTTG
The DNA here is from genome assembly GCA_021737265.1 of Desulfocapsa sp. Classification (GTDB taxonomy): domain Bacteria; phylum Desulfobacterota; class Desulfobulbia; order Desulfobulbales; family Desulfocapsaceae; genus Desulfocapsa. The sequence continues at coordinate 8,478 of JAIPEF010000003.1, forward strand.
ATCATCACTCCTGACATTACAGCAGAGACATGACTTGGCGCGGCGGGATGGGCGTAAGGCAGCCAAACGTGGAGTGGCATAATACCCGCTTTTGATCCGCATCCGATGAGTATCAGGATAAAGGCGACGAGTTTAGTGGATTCTGGGATGGCAGCGATGGCTTCAAATGCGAAACTGCCTGTGTATGAGTAGATGAACCCAAATCCTGCAAAAATAAACAGGGCGCCGGCCTGGGTAAAGATAAAGTAGATGTAGCCTGCATCTCTGGTACTTTTTTTGTGGACATCATAAATAACCAGAAAGAAAGATGAAATGGACATCAACTCCCAGGCAAGAGCAAAGGTGATAAGGTTGCTTGCGCAGACCACAAGAGCCATTGAAATGATGAGCAGCGAATAAAAGAAGTAGTTATTTGCTGTTGCAGCAGCCCGTTTATCGTCATGCATATACTGAAAGCTATACAGTGCTGCTACAGCAGAAATAGCAAAAATTGGAACCAGGAAAAAGGCGGATACAGCATCAATATTGAGTGAGAAGGTGAACATCTGTAACCACTCATAGCTGCATACAACTGGATCTACCTGTTGGAAAATTCGCGTTATTGCATCATATAGGCCCACTCCGCAGCCGCCGATGATGGTGCTAACTGCGATGGTTTTCATTAACGAATAAATTCTAAAGGTAGCAAGTGCCTGTAGTCCACCGGCCCCAATGAGCAGCAAAGCAATAAAAAAGGTATTCATACGTCCTCTTGTGTCAGGTCGATAAAAAAAAGGGAGTTCTGCATAAAATGTTATCTGTGCAATAGTGCATTACGACAATTCTGTGGGAAACTGTGACAGATCTGTAGGTTAAATAAGGGCAGGTAGGGACAAAACGATACCCACGAAAATGGCATTAACTGTAAAATATGCTGCCACTGGCGTCGGTCACGGGAAAAGTCAAAGGATTATTTCCGCGGCTGGCGACTTACAAAAGTGTGGGATTATAGAGCGCCTATTTGGGGAATGTCAACTGTTTTATTTTTTATTTTTTTCAGGGGAGTACATATTGCCTGTATGTCTGAACATGGGAACTCTCAAATTTTGTTCAACGATTTCCCATGTCCAGGGGGGCGCGTCAGGGGGTTACCCTGACATCAAAGCGCGGTGCCTTCAGCATACGCTGGATGTTTTCTTTGAGGTCAGCCTGGTCGGGATTCTCCGGACTTTGGGACATGAGCTTGGTAAAGAGGTCTTCCTGTTCAACCGGATGGGTGTATTCCTCGGGCGTACCGTCTTTGAGTTGTACGTGGGCGGCCCAGGGGACAAAATAGTTGGTTGGCGGGAAACCACCATATTCTGAGATGTCGATGTTGAGTCCGGCAATATAGAGAAGGCTTCGCCCTGTGTATTCATCCCCACTCCGGATCGATTGAACCACCCTGGCAAATTCCAGTTGGACGTTGGTCTTTGCTGCCCGCAGAGAGGGATATTTGGCGCTGACAATGTCAGGCATGAATTCGATCATGCTTCTTTCCAGCGCGAGAGAATCATCAGTTTCATGAAAGTCTTCCTTGAAAAAGAAGAGATCAGAGGTCAGCAGTTTGCCGATACTCTTTCCCTGCCCGGATTTCCATTCATATCCCTGTGCGTCAAGTCGTTGTTTAAAGGTCGGGGAAACCTCGTAGCTCTGGGTGGTGCTTGCCTGAGAGATCGGACGGATAATGCCCTGCTTGTCCTCATCAACAATATTTGAGAGTTTCAGGACAAGACCCTGTTTAACAGGATGGGAGCCAAAGTTGATAAAGGAATTTTTGGCTGTGATCAGGTAACGACCATTTTCATCTTGCCGAAGGAAAATACGGTCGCGGGCAAAGAGATAGCGATCGAGATACGGGGTGATAACGTGGGTGAGTTTACCACAAGAGACGCAAAGATTATTGCCGGCTATCTGTGGTCTGTGGTAGGTGCCGTACTCACCGGTATCAGGGTCATACCCGACGTGACTGGCCTGGACGATCACCAGGTCATCTCCATGGTGGGAATGGGGGCCGTGCCGATCGACAGCCAGCATGCCGCCGACTCGACCATGATTAAAGGGAAAGGTGCCAAAATGCTTGGTGAGAAGAATGATGGGCAGGCCCTGATTTTCATCGGAGCAAAAGGCCCTTGAGGGCATGATATACCCTTTGCGAAAACCGAGCTCTTTACAGAAATTGTAGAGTCTGGGAACAAATTCTGGATAGGGAATGGCCAGGCCGTCAATGTTAAAGGGTGCAACTTCTCTTACGATATACGGTTCTCGGTATTTATTAAGCATTGGCACTCCCTTTTGATATGATGGTTTCTTTTTTTTATAAAGTGGCAAACAGATTTTAAGCCAATACGTAAAAGTTACACAACCATACAGAATATAATCAGAATAGACAACGATAACTGAAGTCATATTCATTTTCAAGTTTTTCGTGGGGTGTCACCACCAGGCCTCAGCCAACTTCAATTGATGCAAAAACGTCGAGTAGATCCATTCTTCGCAGGTCAACCATTGATCAAAGGTTATGGGGTCTGATTTTAGCAACAGGCGGCCTTGCTCTGGTCTGCAGTTCACCCCATTTTTGTCTGGCCGGGGTTCCTTGGCTTATGCCGTTTCCCTAAAGGTAACGGAGGGTCCTGAACGCGATTTGGCAGGTGATTTTGCAAGCAAGGAAGAAAGGGCAACGGCCTTTGGCTTGTCTCATAAGGTTTGTTGGGCTGATCGGACAGGTTTTCGTTCCGGCCATTGCCTTTTCCATGAGTGGACTACTCTCGATGAGTGCAGTGCTGTTGTTGCAGAGACAATACAAAAAGTTATGATCGTGTTTTTCTAAAACTCCAGAAATCAGGATGGAGCATGGCCAGGAAAGGGATCAGTTCCAGGCGACCAACAATCATATTGAGGATGAAAATAATTTTGGTCAATATCGATAGCCCACCAAAGCTTCCCATGGGGCCGATTTCACCATAGCCCGGGCCGATATTGCCGATGGTCGCGGCAGTACCTATAATTCCGATTGTAGCATCACCTTCAATGATGGTTACCAGAAGGCAAGAGCTGGTCATCAGCACAAGATAGAAAAGAAGAAAGCCTAAGATCTGACGCTGGATATCTCCTGCCACTGTCTTATGGTCAATTTTAATGGGAAGGACTGCCTGTGGATGGATAATCTGGGTAATCTCACGTTGAAGATATTTCAGGCCAAACAGCACGCGTATGACTTTTATTCCTCCACCCGCTGATCCGGCACATCCACCAACCAGCATCACCGTAAAGAGAATGGTCTGGGAAGCGACACTCCACAAGGCAAAGTCAGCTGATGAAAAACCGGTAGTGGTTATAATAGATACTGTCTGAAACAGACTGTCGCGAATAGCGTTGAAAAACGTAGATGTTCCGTCTATTAGAAGAGAAACACAGAGGCATACAGCAACAAACAGTATGATAAAAATGAAGAAACGAAACTCTTCATTTCTCAACAGAGGCAGTGGTTTTCTCTGTATAAGAAAACGGTACTGGAGAGCAAAGTTACTTCCTGCTAAAAACATAAAGAAGGTAACAATCCAGGTGATAGCTGAATTTTCATAGCCCATAATTGACAGAGGATTGGGGGAAAATCCGCCGGCTGCCATGGTTGAAAATGCATTACAGGTAGCATCAAAGAGCGGCATACCTGCAGCAGAGAGGAGAGCTATCTCCAGCAGAGTTAACAATAAATAGACCAGCCAGAGAGCTTTTGCTGTATGGGTGATTCTTGGGGTCACCTTTTCTTCCGTGGGTCCGGGGGCTTCTGCAAAAAAAATCTGTCGACCGGCCACTGCAAATTGCGGCAAAATAGCCACAAACAAGACAATAATCCCCATACCTCCAAGCCATTGACTGAGGCTGCGCCAGAAAAAAAAGACCTTGGGGTAGAGGGAAAAATCAATCAGAATAGTTGCACCGGTGGTGGTGATTCCGGATACAGATTCAAAATAGGCATCCAAGGGAGAGAGGCCATAAAAAAGATAGGGAATAGCCCCCATGGCAGCGGTAACAATCCAGGCAAGGGAGACGATTAGCAGCCCTTCATTTCGTTTGAGATTATCAAAATTTCTGGAAAAACCGCCATATTTCCTGAAAAGTAAACCAAGGGCAGTCGATGTCAGTGCTGCGGTTATAAATGGAAGAATAGATGTGTACTCATGCTCAATGATAGCAACCACAATAGGCGTCAGCAGGATTGTACCAAAAGCTACCAGGATGATCCCAAGGGCATTAAGGATATTACTCAGCTTCATCAGGCAAAGAGAGTCTTCACGGTTTCAGCATCTTCTGCCATGGTGAAAATATTTAGTTTATCTCCGGCTTGAAGAACGGTGCTGCCGTTGGGGACAAGAAGATTCCTTCTCCGCTTAATTATCCCGATTATTGCCTGGACTTCAAATTTTAGGTCGATCACTCTGGTTTCCGGGAAATTTTCGGGCAGGGTCAGATGTAACACTTCACCCTGCCCCCCCTCAACCAGTGCCAGGATGTCTACATTTCTTGCCTGTACACGATTAAGAAGTTCTTTGAGGGCAGAGTCTCGAGGGGACACGGTGACATCTATACCAACCTTCTCAAAGAGTTGACCCCTTCTGGCATTATTGACCCTGGTTATGATCCGCCGTGCGGGGTCGAGTTGTTTGACAAGAAGTGAACAGAGGAGATTTTTTTCATCATTATTGGTAATACAGACCACAACATCAGCATCATCCACACTTTCCCCCTCAAGCAGTTCAAGGTCTGTGCCGTTACCATGGAGGATGAGACTGTTTTTCAGATTGTCAGCCAGGAATTCACACCGTGCCTGATCATGTTCAATGATTTTTACCTGTATTCCTCTCTGTTCAAGTTTTTTGGCCAGCATAAAACCGACACTACCCCCACCTATGAGAACGGCTGTCTTAGTATTTTCACTTGAGCGAAATATTTCAGCGGCCAGACGATCCATGGCAGAATTTGTACCCATGAAGATAGCTTTATCATCCTTTTTGATGATTGTGGAACCATTTGGGATAAAAAGCTGATGTTCGCGTGTAATACCAACAATGAGTACCTCTGGTGGAAAGGAGCAATCCATGACGCGACGGTCTTGAAGGATGGAATCTTCTTTGATGCGGTATTCGAAAAGTTTTGCCCGGCCTTCTGCAAGATATTCTACATCAATGGCATCAGGCACGGAAATGATACGAAAAATATCCCGGGTAAGCAGTTGTTGCGGCCAGATAATGGTATCAATATCGTATCTGGTCAGATAACGATCCTTTTTGGGCGAGGCAAGATTCTTGTATAGTTCAAGGGTGTGGATAAAGCAGATTGTTTCAATGTCCACAATCTTTTTTACTGTCCAGCAGGCAACAATATTAGCTTCATCAAGAGTTGAACAGGCAATGAACAGCTCACATTTATTTACATTGGCCTGTTCCAGGGCTTCAATATTAGCACCACTGCCGCCAACAAAACTGAGGTCAAGATTGTTAAATCTGTCTGGTAGTTTTTTGAGGTCGTCAATCAGGGTAATACTGTGCTCCTGATATAGCCGTTGAGCCAGCATGTAGCCAAGTTCCGTGGCGCCATAAAGCAGGATTTCCATGTTGTCATTCTCTTTTCTGATTACGTATGAAACTCAGCCACCTTTGTGAAGCATTTGCAACCTACTGATAGAAATATAAAAAAACAACTGGATTCCCAGAAACAACCCCTGGACAAGCCCGATAAAGGAACTCGGGAATGACGGCAGAGGGATCCAATATCAATGTGTTGCAAGCTCTCGTCATCCCCGAGGGTTCCCTGCTTAAAACATACCGGGACAAGCGTTATCGGGGATCCGGGAAGTTGTTACCGGCTGAGTTTTGGTGGTAATCAGCTTCTCTTTTAATAGTACAAGGAGGCCCCTTTGACTTATCCTATCTTTTATACCATGCGTGACAGCGTCATAAAACAAAAAAAAATGATGGTTAACTAATCGGTTCTTATAGCCGTGAACAGCGAAGATCAAAGACTGGAAGAGGGGGATAAATACGACGCCATCTTTGTTGACAGCTGATTTGCACTTGGCGTGCCAGAAAACATTGAAGGTGCGTATTGTTTGATTAATCAGTGGGATGGGTAGTTTCGTCGTCCTGCTTGGTAACGGAGATATTTTTTGGGGAAAGAAAATTGTTGCAGCTTGTAGCTGTGTTACAAATTGAAACGGTCTGCTGTGTCGTGCAGGTACTTGAAAGAATATAATGTACCCCTAAAAATGAGCAAAATATTGTCTGTTTCGTCCAATTCTTTTGCTAGTAAAGAGGGGGCAAAAAAAAACACAAAGAGTTACTACCCAGGTAGTAGCTCTTTGTGTCAGGCCTAAAAAGGTTCGCGGTTTGTTTACGCTTGCAGACGTGGTCGATTTGCCTGTTGGCGTCGTCTCTGTTCAAGTTTTTTATCGTCTTGTACAGATTGAGAGTCGCTATTTTCTGTTGTTCTTAAAAGATCAGATGGTTGAAAGAAACAATACCAGTCTTCTCTTTTGGCCTGCTGATTGCCTTTAGAGTATCTTCCTTGGCCAAGTTTTTCTTCGGCAGAAAACAATATGTGAAGGACTCCGATAATTCCAACGGTAGATGCAAAAAGTGTTAAAGGCTCCATTGTAATACCTCCAAGAGAGTGTTGGGTAAGATCCTCTTAAATTATAAGCGTGAGCAGCGAAGATCAAATACTGGAATATGTGCCCGTTCCTGATCTTTTTGCAGGGCATTTTCTGCTGGTTTACTTAATACGTAGCGGATTCCGGCATTGTCTGCGCTCACTTGGGCAATAATTTCCTCGGGAGCTCCGATCTTCATAATGTGTTCTGTGGTGATTCCCCGAGCCTTGGCCTGAATGGCAAACTGTTCGCCGTTTTCTTTGGCCATATCCATAAAACGATCTGTTTCGCGGGCTTTTCGGTCACCGGAAAACTGAAGAGGCGTGTCACTGACATCGAGGGCGATGATTTCACAGTCGAGACGTTGCGCCATTTTCATGGCATAATCTGTAACCTGCTGCATATGATGTCCGTCCTGGACCATGAGGATTTTTGTCGGAGCATTTTGCTGGTCCAGCATTCTGCTAAGAACACCAGCAGCTTCTGACGGATTGCCGGCTGCCATGGCTCCCATGTCAACAGATTGTTTTTTTACTTTTTGTACGGTTACGTCTTTATTCCTTTTGCTTCCGAATTTGAACCAGTTTGCGAACCCCATGATGTTCTCCTTTTGTATGTGAGTTGTACTGAAAAGTTTTTGTTCGTCTTGTTTCCCTTGTTAATGCATCAAGCGTGCCAGAAGTGGGAAACTTTTTAATTACCAATAGATTCAGTATGATATTGGCGATGTTTGATTGGGGCCAGAAAAAGAAAAGTTTCGTATGGGAAAAGAATTGTTGCAGCATGTAACGATTTGTTCAGAGGCATGCTGCGGCTTGATTGGTAGGAGTTGTTTACGTAACTAGTTGAAATAGATATAATATGTTGGCGCTGGTGGTTTGGCAATGAGCAATTGTAAGAGAGTGTTGCAGGATGTAACCATGTAACAAAGTGAAACGCCGCAGGTTTCTTCGTTCCTCTACCTCACCTGGAGGACAGGGAAGCGGAAGAACGAGGAGTGCATTTTATTTTATATGAGCAGATGTGGTATGGCCTCATCAAGGGTCTCTATATAGATGATTTCAAGGTGTCCAGTAACATCGTCCTTCAGTACAGAAACATCTTCCTCATTTTGAGCCGGCAAGACAGCCTTTACACAACCGGTACGGACACCGGCAAGGAGTTTTTCCCGAACACCACCTATGGGGAGTACCTGACCAGTGAGGGTCATCTCGCCGGTGATCGACACATTTCGATGAACTGGACGATTAGTGAGAAGAGAGATCAGGGCAAGGGCAATGGCAACGCCTGCAGAGGGGCCGTCCTTTGAAACAGCACCAGCAGGAAGATGAATATGGATATCGGTTTTATCGTAAAAATCAGAGGGAATACCAAGATGCTCTGCATTACTGCGTATATAACTCAGGGCTGTCTGGGCCGATTCACGCAGGACTTCACCAAGGGATCCGGTGAGAATAAGATTGGTGCTTCCCGGCATTGCCAGAGCCTCAATAAACATAATACTGCCGCCAAACTGCGTCCAGACCAGACTGGTTACAACCCCGACCTTATCTTCTCCTTCAGCAGCTTCCTGGCGATATTTACGAGGTCCAAGCAGACCTACGATACTCTTTTCATCCACAACAGGGAGGGGCGTGTCAGCCTCATTCTGCAATACTTTGAGTGCCAGTTTACGACAAATTGTACCGAGTTCACGACTCAGTCCGCGAAGTCCTGATTCTCTGGTGTATTCAACAATCACCTTGCGCAGTGCATCATCGGTGACCTCCGGGTGTATATCAGTAAGCCCATTGGCAGCCAGCTGTTTAGGCAGGAGATATTTCCTTGCTATCACGTGCTTTTCCTGAAAGGAGTAACTGGAAAAATCTATCATTTCCAAGCGATCCAGCAAAGGGCCGGGAAGTTTTCCTATATCGTTTACAGTGGCAATGAAGAGGACGCCGGAAAGATCAAAGGGGAGATCCAGATAATGGTCTGTAAAATTTTTGTTCTGTTCCGGGTCAAGGACTTCAAGGAGGACAGCCGCTGGGTCTCCGCGAAAATCCTGGCCGATTTTATCGAGTTCATCAAGCATGAAACAGGGGTTACTGACCCCCACGCGTTTGATTTCACTGATAATGCGTCCGGTCATGGCACCCACATAGGTTCTTCTATGACCTCGAATTTCTGCCTCATCCCGCAAGCCGGCCATTGACAGACGAATAAATTCACGTCCCAGGGAGGTTGCAACGGACTGACCAATGGAGGTTTTCCCTGTACCGGGGGGGCCGGCAAAACAGAGAACAGGTCCCTGGCTTATCTGTAACCGTTTCTGTTTGTGGAGGAGGTTCTCAACTGTCGCTTTTAATTCATCAAGATTGACAGGTTTTGACAGATAATGGGTGGCTCCTTTGCGCATGGCATCGACAGCATTGGTCACAGTTGCATATCCAGTGACCATGAGCACATTGGTTTCAGGAGAAATCTTGGATATTTTTTCAATGAGGGTGAGCCCATCCATCTGATCCATTTTCAGATCAGTAATCATTACATCAAAGTGCTCACAGTTTTCCACCTGCTGCAGCGCATCGATACCGTCGGCTGCGATCTGTACCGTATGACCCATCCCGTGAAAATAATGTTGCATATTTTCACGGGCAATCTGCTCATCATCAACAATCAGAATTCTTGATTTCTGTTTATTTTTAAGTGTCTTAGCTGCAAGAAATTCCAGCACACGTTCTTTCACCAGATCAAGTCCATAATGATGGGAGGCCATAATGGATTCAGCACGCTTTAGATCAAGATTATCCTTTGTTTCATTAAACCAGGGTAAGGAGAGAAGTGTTTCTATATAGTTGACACCTATTGCAAACTCTGCTGCTACAGGATCTGATTTTTTAAGGCGATCCAATTCACCTGAGATCTGTTTGGCAACAGAGGGTGGCAAGTCGGTGTGGTCAATTTTAGCCTTCAGATCAAAAAGCTGGCCGGAACCAACTGACTGCGACGGAATGGTGGATTGTGGGTCATGTTCTTTTTTTGAAAAAAAACTCATGGTTGCATACCTGTACGAAAGAGTCTTGAAAAGTTCCTGCTAACACCGGTGATGAATTGTAACAACGAACAAGATGAAGAGTTTTCACCCGAAAAAAGGTACTCTTTTCAGTCCTCCCTTGAGGGGGATAAATACGACGCCATCAACTGTAATAGGAAATGGAAACTTATGGCAAGTCACATTTCTGTATTGCCTCAATTTCAGACAAAGTACGTCCTGAGGAATGGAACACCTTCGCAAAAAAACACCTGAATAGAGTGGTACAACAATTCTATTCAGGTGTAAGGGAGAGACAGGATCAGTGGCAGTCGTAAGGCTGAATCAGAATCCTTGCCGGGATATCAAGATACTTATTTAAATTACGTATCATTTTAAGAGAAAGCGGTTTGTGACGATTGAGCACGGAACTTATGTTTCCTGAGCTACCCAGGTAGGCTTTCATATCCATGTTACGGAGACCACGTTGCTCCATGACGCTTTTCAGATAGTCGATGGGGTCCGGTAGTTTTTTATCCTTGCGGGTATCTATAACGTGTTCAGTAGAAGCAATCATCCTGTCGATGAACTCATGGTCTTGACTGATATTGTAGTCTTTACTCCCTTGCATTGCATGTGATAAGGTCATAGTGTTCATGACGTTTACCTCCTCAAAACAAACTCTTGTTGATTAATAAATGAACATAAATACTTGCTGCATAGCCAAGCGCAATAACCGGTGTCCATTTTAAATGGGCACCAAAGGTGTAGGTTCCACGAGCAGTTCCCATCAGGGCAACCCCTGCTGCTGAGCCAATGGAAAGAAGACTTCCGCCCACACCAGCTGTTAAGGTGACAAGGAGCCATTGTCCAAGCGGCATGGCAGGATCCATGGTGAGCACTGCGAACATAACCGGGATATTGTCAACAATGGCGGACAATACTCCTACCAGAATATTGGCATATGTCGCACCGAGTCCGTCATACATCTGATGGGAAACCATGGCCAGGTAGCCAAATTGCGAGAGACCACCTACGCAAAGAATGACCCCGTAAAAAAAGAGCAGGGTATCCCACTCTGCCCGGGCCACTTTCTGGAATATATCGAAAGGATTGCCGTCAAATTTCGCGATTCCAAGAGGACTGTCATATTCAAGGCTGCGTTTTTCATGCATTTTGATGTAATAGGAGAAAAATCCCAGATAGGAAAGTCCCAGCATCATACCGGCTGCAGGTGGTAGCCCGAGGAAATTGTGAAAGGAAACGGCAGTAACGATGGTGGCGAGAAAAAGGAATATGATTCTCCTGGCACCAAATTTCATAGACACTTTTTCAGCCATTGCCTCTGGCACTTCCTTAGAAACAGCAAAGCTCATAATAACTGCAGGAATCAGCCAGTTCAGCAGGGATGGAATAAAGAGGAGGAAAAACTGACCAAAAGTTGCCTGACCTTTTTGCCAGACCATCAGGGTGGTGATATCGCCAAAAGGGGAAAAGGCACCACCTGCATTGGCTCCAACAACGATGTTGATACAGGCTAGAGCAATAAATTTTTTATTATCTTTGGCAACGGCCATAACAACGGCACCCATGAGCAGGGCAGTGGTCAGGTTGTCGGCAATTGGTGAAATAAGAAAGGCCAGAAGTCCTGTGATCCAGAAGACAATACGCAGGGAAAACCCTCTGGAAACAAGCCATGAACGGAGAGCCTGAAAGATATTGCGTTCATCCATGGAGTTGATATAGGTCATGGCTGCAAGCAGGAAGAGCATCAGTTCGGCATATTCAGTAATATTGTGAATGATAGCATTGTGGGCTTCTTCTGCAGGAATTCCAACCTGCCTATAGGTGATGGCCAGTAAAACCCAGATAAAACCGGCTGCCATCATGACCGGTTTGCTTTTTCTGAGGTGAGTCTTTTCTTCAAAGATAACGAGTACGTAGGCAAGGACAAACAGGGCAAGGGATGCATAGCCAAACCCTGTTGCCGTCAGACTAACTGCGGCCTCTCCGGCTTCATGGCCGGTTGCAGCAATAACCTGACCTGCACAGCCAAAGAGGGCAATGCAGAGTGTGAGTAGTATTTTCATCGTAGGTTTCCTTGTTGTGATGTGTGGGTTTAAGGTACATGCTGTCGCAGCAGCGACTGGATAACGCGATCCCAATTGATATTATATCTGGGATCGCGTTATTTATCAGGCAGACATACCGTAGAATAACGCTATGGTGGACATCATCACAACGAGATAGAGTATGGTCATTCCAGCACCAGCACGGAAATAATCCTTTGTCTTGTAACCACCTGGTCGCATAATCAGCGCATTTACCTGGTGAGTCGGCAGGATAAAGGTGTTGGAGCAGGCAACCGCAACAACGAGGGCTGCAATGCGCGGATCGGCACCGGCAGCACCTGCCATATTCATGGCAAGAGGAACCATCAGGACTGTTGCTCCGACATTTGAAGCTACCAGAGTAAAGAATGAGGTCAGAATTGCGATAACGGTGAGAAGGATAATCGGAGAAACATCTCCGATTGCGCCCATGATTGTTTGGGCAATAAGGCTCGCTGCACCTGTTTTTTCAAAGGCAATTCCCAAAGGAATCAGACCACCAAGGAGAAAGACAGTCATCCAGTCAACAGATTCATAGGCTTCATCAATTGAAAGTACTTTGCTGAGAACCATGCACATGGCACCGGCTAGTAGAGCAATGGAAAGCTGCACATGAAAACCAAGGATCATGACGAGGGAGAGTACCAGGCTGCCCACAGCAAATTTGATTTTATCTTCACGCAGGATCTCACCCTGTACTTCTTCAGTAAATGCAAGATCAGTTCTTTCTTTCAGGTAATGGAATTTTTCCCAGGGGCCCTGGAGAAGCAATGCGTCGCCGGCCTGTAGGGCCATGGTTGAAATGTCACCCACGTATGTTTTGTTTTCACGCTCCACAGCAAGAGGGATAACGCCGTTTCTTTTTCGGAATGAATGGGAACGCAGGCTGCTACCGACAAGCTCTGAACGGGGAGTAATGATAACCTCCATGATCCCGGCATTGTTTGGTGACAGACTTTCGGCAAATACTTCCAGGTCGGCCTTGATCTCCCAGCCAAAGGACTGCGCCATTTTTGCAATCAGATCAGGAGGTCCTACCGCGGCAATGGTGTCTCCTGCTGAGATTTTATCAGCATAGTCAGGGGAGGAAACAGTTGTTCCACCTTTAGCGGCAATGCCAATTACCGAAGTAAAAAATAGAGGTCTGATTTCAAGCTGCTCCAGAGTCTGGGGACCCTTGAATGAATCCGGGATATGAATTTCAAAAAGCTCACCAATATCATGGTAGGTTTTTTCAAGCTCAGTGGACATTGGTCCGCTCCCGCCCTCTTCTCCTTTTCCTGCGGGAAGGATAAACCGTCCCAAAAGGACAAAATAGAGAAGGGCTGCAATGATCAAGGCAAGACCGATGGGGGTAACAGAAAACAGGCCAAAGGGCTCAATATTGGGATCTGAAATTTTCATGACATCATTCATAAGAATGAGCGGACTGGAGCCGATCAGGGTGAGACACCCACCGATAATGGCACAAAAGCCCATGGGCATGAGAATTCTCGAGACGGGGATACCGGTCTGCCGGCAAATGCGTTTGGCTGCCGGCATAAACAGTGCGGCGGCACCGATATTTTGCATGAAACTTGAGATAAAGGCAACTGTGCCTGAGATAAGAACCATAATACGGCTTTCACTTTTCCCGGCAAATTTCAAAAGAACCCTGGCGAGTGAGTTCATGGCCCCTGTTTTGTCGAGTCCTGCGCCGATAATGATAACTGCTATAATGGAGACAACGGCATTGCTCGAAAGCCCGCTGATGGCCTCTTTAGGTGTCACAAGTCCAAGCAGGGGTAGGATGATCATCATGATTATGCCGACAACGTCAACACGAACCCATTCAAAAATAAAGAGTAAAATCGCCAGGACCAGTACGGCCATGACTAAAATTATTGGTAAGGTCATTTTTTTCTTATTATCCTCTAGAGTGTTATTGTCTTACGACAACATCTATTGCATTGATACACATTTTCTTCTTTCCCTCTGATTATGGGTGACCGGTGGCCCGGTTGCATAGTGACAGCCCGGCATAGATGCCGGATGAACGGTTATTCCCTTTGTCATTGCGGGTTGTATATGCTGCATTATCTCTCCTCCTCAAAAAAGACATTCAAATCGTATGGTATACATGTCATGGTGTCGGTCCCCTGATCACACAAGGGGCAATCATGAGAATATTTTTATTCTGAATTGCAACCCGTGTGCCGTTTTTCATCTTGTTTAGGGAAATCCTTGTCTGGCTATTTCGGGATACTGCATATTGGTGATAAAAATACAAGAAAAATGAGGTAGAATACGTTGTTGTTGCAGGATGTAACAAAAGGGAAAAACAACAGGCGAGATGGTTCTTCGTAAAAATCAGGAGAAAAGCGTATAAAATTAGAGAATAAGATTAGTGTTGCATATAGGTAGTGTTTCATATTACAACATTGCATATTGCAACAACGTTGCGTTTTTGCAACATCTCTGGGAAGGGTGGGAAGATTCTCCCCCATTGTGGCGCTTAAGGATTTGTTTCCTCCTTTTGCAGGCCAACGACAGTGATCCACTCTATTCTAAGCGCTTTCACAGGAAAAGAGATCAGTGGAGGAAGCGTCGCTTTAATAAATATTATTAACCTTTAATGTCAGATATATAGAAGAATATTGCTGATGATCCAGCACACGATCAAAAATTCTTTTGTGTATTTGGTCTCATATTTGCTTCTGTTGTTTGCACAATACCTTTGTGCAGGTTGATAAAGAGAAGTATTGGAACATGTTGGGTGTTGGTTCCGCAACAAAGATGAACAAAAGAGCATATATATGATTGCATTAAATCTTCGCCAGAAAATGATGGGCTGTTTTTGTCTCCATCTCTTTTTCTATGTCGTGATTGGAGTGACCTTGCTTAAAGAATTTGAGCTCTTTAATGAAGACGTCACGTTGATGATGCATGCGGGCAACCTGAGTAATATCTGTCTGGAAATTCGTCGCTATGAGAAAAACTTTATCATTGGTCACGAGACTGACGATTTCACAAAAGTGCTCGAATATACAGACGAGGCCCTCTCACTTGTCCCTCAGGTTATTAAGGAGCTAAAAATCGGATCACACCCTGTTCACCTGCAGAACCTTACAACCACTTTAGAATCATACAGAGACGGTTTCATGGAATTTAAAGAACGGTGTACCCCTAATAAGGAGGGCAAGGAATGCTCTTTACGTTCAGTAGTGCGAAGCAAGGGGCAGGCTCTTGTTGAGATCAGCGATGACTTTGTGCAATTTGAACAAGAGAGAATGATGGCTTTTATTGAAAATTTTAAAGTGCAACTTTTAAAAGCCACCTTATTCCTGCTACTTCTCTCTATCTTCACCATAATGCTTCTCTACACCTCCATCATCAAACCATTAAAGAAGGTCGAAAAGGCAGCCCTTGATATCGCGAATGGAACTTTTTCTACGGTTTATGTTGACAATAAAACGGGTGAGGTACGTAGTGTCCTCCGGGCATTCAATACAATGGTCAGTGAACTTGAATCCCGGCAGGAACAGCTCTTCCAGGCAAAGAAGCTCTCTTCAATCGGCACGTTGGCCTCAGGAACAGCGCATCAGATAAACAATCCTTTGAATAATATCTCAACATCCTGCCAACTAGCTCTTTCGGAGCTTGATGCAGAAAAAAACCCTTTTGTCACACAAATGCTGGAAACCATCAATAAGGAGACAGCACGTGCCGGAGAGATTGTACGCGGCCTTCTCGAATTTTCCCGAGCACAAACCTTTTCCCTGCAACCCTATTCTCTCGCGAAACTTGTTAAGAAAGTGGAGCAGCTTGTAGCCGGAGAAATTCCTGCAGGTGTTAGCCTTGAGACCGACATTCCTGAAGACATCATCCTGTTTATAGATGTGCAGAAAGTGGTCGAAGCATTGCTCAATCTGACAATTAACGCCCTTCAGGCCATCCAGGAGCCCCCGGGAGACGTGTTCATTGGTGCTGAAAAAGATCCGGAAAAGAAAAACGCACTTATCACCGTTGCCGATACCGGTGTTGGTATTGACGAGGAACACCTGCAAAAAATATTTGACCCGTTTTTTACGACCAAGAATGCCGGAAACGGCACAGGACTCGGACTCGCCGTTGTGTATGGTATTATTAAGAAACAAAATGGCTGCACAAAGGTTTCATCTGAAAAAGGGAAAGGAACACAATTTACCATAACACTTCCCCTCTATCAGGATCCGTCTTTGAGCAACAGTCAAACATCTGGAATAACGAATGGCTGAAAATAACACTATTGAAATTCTGCTTGTTGATGACGAACTGATTAACCTGCAAAATGTTAGTCATTTTCTTGAGCATCAAGGATTCCAGGTCGCAACCGCTGCTGATGGCAATGCAGCCGTAAGCCTGCTACGCCAGTCCCACTTCGATCTGGTGATCACTGATTTGAAAATGGGAGATATTGACGGTGTTCAGGTTATGAAGACTGCCAAAGAGCTCCATCCTGAGATTGAAGTTATCATTGTTACTGGCTATGCAACGGTAAATTCAGCCGTCGACGCCATGGCTCAGGGGGCCTTCTATTACCTTCCCAAACCAATCAAACTCCAGGAGCTCAACACTCTGGTCATGAGGGCCACTGAAAAAACGATGCTGCGGCGGGAAATCAGCCGGTTGAAACAGCGCATCAAGGGGCAGCAGGGAACGACCCAGTTCATTGGTCAGAATCCTGCAATATTGGAACTCAAAGACTCCATTGCCCATTTCGCCCAGCTTGACTGTAATATTCTCATTACCGGCGAAACTGGAACCGGAAAAGAACTGGTGGCCAGAACCATTTATGAGCTGAGCCCTAGAGCCGAAAAACGTTTTCTCCCCATCAACTGCGGGGCAATGACTGAAGACCTGATGCTCAATGAACTCTTTGGTCACGAGAAAGATGCCTACACCGATGCCGGCGGTATGAAACGGGGTCTTCTCGAATCGGCTAATGGTGGGGTCGTCCTCTTTGATGAGATTGGCGAGATGCCTTTGAGTATGCAGGTTAAGCTCCTACGGGTACTGCAGGAGAAAAAAATTATCCGGGTGGGCGGCACTCAGGAAATACCGATAGATATTCGCATTCTTGCAGCAACCAATCGAAACCTGAAAAAAGAGGCGGAAGATGGAACGTTCCGCCAGGATCTCTATTATCGACTCAATGTCATTAATCTCCACCTCCCGCCGCTCCGCGAGAGAAGAGATGACATCCCCCTGCTGGTGAACTACTTTCTCGCTAAATATTCACAACCAAATGGAAAGAACATCAATGCCTCGCAGGAAGCACTGCGTCGGCTGCAGGAGTATGATTACCCTGGAAATGCACGGGAGCTCGAAAATATCATCGAACGATCTCTAGCTCTCTGTGACGGCTCTGAAATACTCCCCCATCACCTTCCGGCAGACCTCAGCAAGAATGTACACTTCCATATTCCAGCCATCCAGACATCCAGCAGCACAAGACAAAACCTTGAAGAAAACGAGCGGGAGTATATTCTTTCAATTCTGAAAAGTGTTAACGGGAACAAAACTCAGGCTGCTAAGATCATAGGTATTGACAGAGTCTCCCTGTGGCGTAAGCTGAAAAAATATAAAAAAAATGGAATAGACGTGCAATAATTTGATATCCTTTCTTTGATTTTAATTCAATGGGCGCTTATTATTTCCTGCAAGCATCCCGATCTTTGGCCTTTCCCAATCCAGGTACTCCTACAGCTCAAGTCGGCATATTTTAGTGGTATTGAATTGTCACAAATAATGAAGCTTTCATGCCTGCTTTGTTGACAAACTTTGGAGGTTCAGGTTACCTTGCTTTTTAGTACCTTAGAAGTTCTTTTCGTGTTTTTTTGAAAAGAATTTCATGAAGGTACTTTCACCCCTCAAAGGGGGTACTGAAAAGAGTACCGGCGTACCGTTCATCACACCGGTGTTAGCAACGTTGTTGCAGCGTATTATACGGACTGGGGGAGCCGATGCTTATCGGCTGAGAGGAAACTGACGAGTTTCGACCCCTGGAACCTGATCCAGGTCATGCTGGCGAAGGGAAGCCGACATCATGTTTTGTTGCCTCTCTTTTTCCTTTCTTATGGCCGGGTCCGGCAAATGTACCCTGTAAATTTTATTGGAGATACTCCCTGTTGAGTGTGGATGATGCTTTCTGTCTCTGGATTAACAAAGGTCTTTGACCAGCAGTCTGTCTTTTCCGGATTTGATCTCACAGTGACTCGAAATCGTTTTGCTGTGCTCATTGGTCCGTCAGGTTGTGGCAAAAGTACCTTTTTTGATGTCCTTACCGGGGTAACTCCGGCAGACGGGGGGCAGATGAGCTGGCAGGAGGAAGAGGTCTGTCACCTGGGTGACTTGGCTGCGTATATGCATCAGAAGGATTTGCTCCTTCCCTGGTTTTCCCTCCTGGAGAATAGTCTGCTTCCGGCCAGGACAGGAGGAGGGGATCTTCATCAGGCCAGATCCCGTGCCATCCAGCTGTTTTCCCGGCTGGGACTGTCCGGTTATGAACAGCATCTGCCCCACCAGGTATCCGGAGGGATGCGGCAACGCTGTGCCCTGGTCCGAACCCTCATGTTCAACCGGGATTTGATCCTGCTTGATGAGCCGCTTTCAGCACTCGACGCCATTACCCGAAAAAGTCTGCAGTCTCTGCTGCTGCTACTGCAAAGCGAGTTTGACAGAACCCTGGTCATGATCACCCATGATGTGGATGAGGCCCTCCTCCTGGCCGATGACCTCTACCTACTCAGTGTGAAACCCATGGGAATCAGGGAGAAAATCGTACTCCATGGTGATAAACCCAGGCGCTTCGATAATCCAGAGCTGCTGGCCATAAAGGATTCTATTCTGCAAAAGCTGGAGGGAGATATCGATCATGTCTCGTGCTAATCTCCTGGCTGTCGTGATACTGGTCCTGCTCCTTGGCCTGTGGGAAGCGGCCTGCAGAATCCTTGTGATCCCGATTTTTATCCTGCCACCGCCCTCGGCCATTGCGAAGACTGCTGTGCTCCATGCTCCGCTGATTCTGCCCCATGCCCTGATCACCGGTCTGGAAATTGTTTGCGGTATCGGCCTGGCCCTGGCCGTGGCGATTCCTCTGGCCATCGGAATGTTTGCCTACTCTTGGCTGGAAAAAGCACTCTCACCCTTTCTCGTGGCCTCCCAGGCTATACCGGTCTTTGCCCTGGCTCCTTTACTGGTTGTGTGGTTGGGATACGGGATGGCAGGAAAGATCCTGATGGCTGCAGTTATTATCTTTTTTCCCATCACCGTCAATCTCCTGGAGGGGTTCAAGGGCTGTGACCGTGAGTTTCGGGTTCTCTTTCGTCTTATGGGGGCAGGGTTCTGGCAGACCATGCGCCTGCTCTACTGGCCCTGGGCCCTGCCGCATTTTTTTGCCGGCCTGCGGGTTGGGGTGACGGTGGCCACCATCGGGGCCGTGATTGGAGAGTGGGTCGGAGCACAAAAGGGCTTGGGCTACCTGATGATCCAGGCCAATGCCCGTTTAAAAGTGGACCTCGTTTTTGCAGTCATTCTGTGGCTGTCTCTCATGGGACTGTTCCTCTGGTTCGGGGTGGGCTGGCTGGAAAAAAAGAGTATTCGGTGGAAAAATATTTAGCCCTGGTAAACGGGAAGTAACCCGGGACTCTTTTCATCATTTCTTGGTTGGTGTAACTGATTGTTTATAATATTTTATTTGATGGCGTCGTATTTTCACCCTAACTACCGGGCATAAATACTTATCCACGGAAATCGAAGTTTTTACGAGTTTATCTTATTTGAAAAACAAGAAAATAATTTTTAAGAAACTCATTAATTTTACAATAGGATATCGAATTATGAAAAAACAATTGTCTCCAATCTTTGTCGTCTGCATAGTTCTTTTTTACGCACGTTTTGCATCGGCCGAGAAGCTGACCCTGATGCTGGATTGGTTCCCCAATATTGATCATCTGCCCATCTATGTGGCGCAGGAGAGAGGGTTGTTCAAAGAAAAAGGACTGGAAGTGGAGATCATTTCTCCTTCCGAGACGGCGGACGGGCTAAAACTTGCCGCTTCCGGAAACGTGGATATAGCTGTCTCCTATGAGCCCCAGACCATTATTGCAGCTTCGGCCGGTCTGGATGTCAGAGTGGTGGGGAGACTTGTGGAGCATCCTTTGACCACGCTTCTTTTTCTCAAAGACAAAGGAATAAAGAGTCCCAAGGATCTGGAGGGGAAGAAGATCGGCTATACCGTTCCCGGGCTCATGGATGTTATGCTCAAAGCCTTTATGAACATCAACGGGGTACAGAACTATGAGGCAATCAATGTGGGATTTACCATTGTACCCTCATTGGTTGCCGGTAAGGTGGATGCGGTGATGGGCCCTTTTAAGACCTATGAAACAGTGACCATGGCCCATCAAAATCTGGAGGCAGGCTACTTTGAGTTGGAGAAGTGGGGCATCCCGGATTACGAGGAACTGATCTTTGTCTGCGGGGCGAAAACTCTGGCACAGAAGGAAGAGAATATCAAAGGGTTTGTCCAGGCAGTCGAGACAGCAACTGTGTTCATGCGTGAGCATCCCCAAGAGGCACTGAAGGCCTACCTCAAGGTCTTACCCGAGGCCGATCCTCGCGTTGAGACCGACGCCTTTCACCTGACCCTCCCCTTTTATGCGGCCCCTGGTGGTTCAGATGCGGCGGCCTGGCAGCGTTTTGCCGATTTTTCTCTGAAATACGGCTTGATCGAGAAACCGGTAAAGGCAGTGGATCTGATTCATATCTGGTAGAGTTTGTTTTATTGTCTATCTTTGTGAAGAGGAGAGTGAGCTATGAAGAACTATTACAGGGTGGTGACCATTGCCGGGTCTGATAGTGGCGGCGGGGCCGGGATACAGGCAGACCTGAAAACCTTTTCTGCCCTCGGCTGCTATGGCATGTCGGTGATAACTGCTCTCACTGCCCAGAATACGATAGGCGTGACAGGCATTCACCCGGTCCCTCCGGAATTTATCGCTCTGCAGATGGATGCAGTTATGACCGACATCGGTGCGGATGCGGTGAAGATCGGTATGCTCCATTCTCCGGAGGTGATCAGGACTGTAGCTCAGTGTCTGCAACGATATGACAGCGTGCCCATAGTTCTGGATCCGGTGATGGTGACCAGAAGCGGGGACAAGCTGCTTCAGGACGATGCAATCCAGGCCCTGAAAGAGTATCTCTTTCCCATGGCCACGGTCATTACTCCCAACCTTGCTGAAGCCTCGGTACTGCTGAACAGGGATGTAAAGGAACGGTCACAGGTGGCTGATGCCTGCCGGGCTTTGTCGATGCTGGGCTGTAACTGGGTGTTTCTTAAAGGAGGAGCGCTCACCAATTCCACCAGTGTGGATCTCCTCTATGATCGTCTGAACGGAGAGCTCCTGAAGTTCGAAAGTCCCCGGGTCGATACCCTGAACAATCACGGTACCGGCTGTACCACGTCTTCGGCCATTGCCGCCTGTCTGGCCAAAGGAATGGAATTGCCCGCTGCAGTGAGGGAGGCAAAGATCTTTATTGATGGGGCACTGCAAGGAGGTGCTGATGTGGAGATAGGTAGAGGCCACGGGCCG
Source organism: Desulfocapsa sp. (assembly GCA_021737265.1). Classification (GTDB taxonomy): domain Bacteria; phylum Desulfobacterota; class Desulfobulbia; order Desulfobulbales; family Desulfocapsaceae; genus Desulfocapsa. Next base: position 29,886 of record JAIPEF010000003.1, read on the forward strand.
GTGCACCATTTTCATAACTGGTGGAGTGTCTGAGAATGTAAGAATTATAGTTGGGGGTGCCGGAGATTCCGGCTGAGAGTAAACTCCTGGAACCTGGTACTTGTAATCAAGTCATAGGGAAAGTTGGAATGAATGAAAAAATAATCTCTTGTGTTCAGTTCAGCATACCTTTCCCTTGCTTTGTCAAAAATCATTTAACCGGTTGGCTACACTCTGTTTTTTTTGAGTGTTGCGCTGTGTGTTTGTGTCGTCTAATTTTATGAAATAAAAGAGGAATTGTATGGATAGAGAAGAAAAACTTCCCAGTTCGAAAAGCATTACTCGCAAACCCTTTGCCAATTCAAAAAAGGTGTATGTACCGGGAAAACTCCACGACATCCAGGTTGCCATGCGGGAAGTCAGTGTGGACGATGCAGCCATCAAAGGGCCTGGCAATAAGGGTTCTGTTGTGACTATCTATGACACCAGCGGCCCCTATTCTGACCCGGATATGGAACTCGATGTGCGCAAGGGATTGCCAAGATTGCGTGAAAAATGGATCATGGATCGTGGTGATGTGGAGCAGCTTACTGACCTCAGTTCCCAGTTTGGCAAAGATCGGCTCTACAATTCAGACCTGGACCACCTTCGTTTTCAGGAAGTGAAAAAGCCCCTCAGGGCCAAGGCGGGAAAGAATGTCTCCCAGCTCTTCTATGCCCGTCAGGGAATCATCACTCCGGAAATGGAGTATGTTGCCATCCGCGAAAATCAGCGTATAGATGAGCTGCAGGAGGAGTTGTCGCAGCATCCCGGGGAGAGTTTTGGCGCCAACACACCACAAACCCATATTACGCCTGAATTTGTGCGGGATGAAATTGCAGTAAGAAGGGCAGTGTTGCCCTGCAATATCAATCATCCGGAAAGCGAGCCCATGATCATCGGTCGCAACTTTCTAGTGAAGATTAATGCCAATATCGGGAACTCCTCAATTACTTCCAGTATTGAAGAAGAGGTGGAGAAGATGGTGTGGGCCACCCGCTGGGGTGCTGATACGGTTATGGACCTTTCCACCGGAAAAAATATCCATGAAACCAGGGAGTGGATTTTACGTAATTCACCTGTGCCCATTGGCACGGTTCCCATTTATCAGGCCCTGGAAAAAGTTGACGGGAAGGCAGAAGAGTTGACCTGGGAGATGTTCAGGGACACCCTGGTGGAGCAGTGTGAACAGGGGGTGAGCTACTTTACCATTCATGCCGGCCTTCGTCTCCATCATGTCCCCATGACGGCCAAACGGACTACAGGGATTGTCAGCCGGGGCGGCAGTATTATGGCAAAGTGGTGCCTGGCGCATCACAAGGAAAGTTTTCTCTACACCCATTTTGAAGAGACCTGTGAACTGCTCAAGCAATACGACGTTGGCTTCTCGTTGGGAGACGGGCTGCGTCCCGGTTGCCTGCAGGATGCCAATGATGCGGCACAGTTTGGAGAACTGGAGACCTTGGGTGAATTGACCAGGATTGCCTGGAAGCAAGATGTACAGTGCTTTATTGAAGGTCCCGGCCATGTTCCCATGCATATGATCAAAGAGAATATGGAGAGGCAGCTGGAGGCCTGTGGTGAGGCACCTTTCTACACCCTTGGCCCCCTGGTCACCGACATTGCCCCCGGATACGACCACATCACCAGTGCCATTGGTGCGGCCATGATCGGTTGGTATGGCACTGCAATGCTCTGTTATGTAACGCCCAAGGAGCACCTTGGACTGCCTGACCGTGAAGATGTGCGGGAGGGAGTGGTCACCTATAAACTGGCGGCTCATGCCGCTGATCTTGCCAAGGGACACCCCGGTGCCCAGTATCGAGACAATGCCCTCTCGCGAGCCCGCTTTGAGTTTCGTTGGGAGGATCACTTTAACCTCTCCCTTGATCCGGAAAAGGCGGTGGAGTTTCACGACAAAACACTGCCCCATTCCAATGCCAAGGAGGCCCACTTCTGTTCCATGTGCGGTCCCAAGTTCTGCTCCATGAAGATATCCCATGAGGTACGGGAGTATGCAAAATCTCTGGAGGTCGCTGACGATGAGGTTATCAGCGAAGGGATGCAGGCAAAGGCCGATGAGTTTTCCCAGTCCGGTTGCCAGCTGTATCAAAAAAATCCGCAGTAAAAACAGAAAGATTCAAGGGTCGAATTCTTGCGCCGTATAATTGAGATCAGCACGAGTCAGCGTGAAACTCTGGTGGATATCACCACTGAGGTTGAGCATATTGTTCGCGAAAGCGGTATCACCGATGGGCTCATTGGACTTTACGCCCAGGGGCAACCGGAGCCATAATGATCCAGGAAAACTGGGATGATTCGGTCCAGACCGATGCGGTCAACCTGTTGGCCAAGCTCATTCCCCGTGGTGTCTGGCTGCATGATCGGCAGGACGGCAACGGTGACGCCCACCTTAAGGCAGGACTGATCGGCCCCTCTGAAACTATTCCACTTATAGACGGGAAAACAGGTCTGTCCAGGTGGCAGAATATCTTTTTCTGTGAATTTGATGGACCGCGCGAAAGCCGGAAAATTGTCTGTACTGTTCTCTCGGATTCCACTCAGGAAGGGAATCCCTGATTTTTCCATCAGCACCCCTGGCCTGAAACTACTTTCCAGTTACCACTCCCTGTTTGACTAGGCAGAGCAAATTCCATATACTGAAACAGGAGTAAGTCGAAGCTGTATTGAGCATATCCTCTCGCCGAATTTCGTCAAGTGGAGGGAAGAACAGATGTCAATGAAAGTGATGGATAATACAACATAATTTTATTTGGAGGCGACCTGATGAAAAGAAATACGAGAATTGTTGCATCATTCCTGGTGTTGCCGATCCTTCTTCTTGCCTCCTCCTCGCTGTCCGGCTCGGTAGCCGGGGATGGCAGTGAGCCCTCGGAAGATGAATATGTAACCACCAAAGAAAAAGTTCCACAGGGCAGATTCGTTTCCTATCCAAGACCGCAGCCTGGTCTTCACACTGGCCATCTGGGCTATGATAAGGAGAGTGGTCGGTTATTAGACGACCCCACCGTCCATATCTCGGTTCCACAGTCTCTGGGGGAACAGGCGGAGTATGAGCGATACTATCAGGAAAAGCTGGAAGGTGTTGACTCAACGCGGCTCACATTCCGTTCCGGCTTTACCAGCCAGCCCCTGCCGGGGATGGCTCCGGTTGCCCGGAAAAAAATGGCATCCGGCGAGGATGATTACTACCTGATCCAGTTCAGTTATCCCTTTCCCACTGAGACGCGCGATCATCTGGAAAAACTCGGTGTAACATTCTACGACTACGTCAGTGTGGCCGGAATGTACGCCCAAGTGGTGCCTGGTGCCTTGGATACATTGGAAAATGCGATTACTGAGAAGACGATCCGCTATGTGGGAAACATCCCCACACAGGCAAAAGTAGAACCGAACCTGGCAGCGCAGGCAGCAGCCGGCCCTGAAACAGAACACGCGGTGACCGTACTGACCTTTGAAGAGCCGACCCCTGCCCAACTGGAAGAACTGGGAAGCTACGTGATGATCGAGCGTCGCTCAGATGGTCCTATGCACATCCTGGAGGGGAAAGTATCCGGTTCATCTATTCAAGAGTTGGCTAATCTGGGATACGTTCGTTGGGTGGAGGCGCAACCAGTCAATACCCTGGGGAACCTGGAAGGGGGCATGGGCATTGGCTCAGATGTTGTCAGGGACTTTGGCTTTGACGGCACCGGTGTGCAGGTGATGGTTGTTGATACCGGAATTGCCCGTGACGGTGCGACCTACCACCCCGATCTGCAAGCCGGCCGGATCCTGGATCAATATGATTACCAGAATACCGACACCAACGCTGCCGATGATAACAGCCACGGGACCCATGTGGCAGGTTCTATCGGGGGCCGGTACAATAGTGGCAACTGGGACAGTGAGCAGAGTTGGCAGGGCGTGGCTCCCGGCGCAGATTTTACGATTTATAAACTCTGCTGCGGTGCCGACCAGTTCTCCAGCACCTGGTTTCAACAATCCCTGGAGCGTGCCACCTCCGGCGGACGCAGGGCGCACGTATCGAATAACAGTTGGGGCGGCGACAACGGCATTTACAACACTCACAGTGAAATCGCCGACCGCGCCGTGCGCGGTGAATACAACAGTTCGCCTGTTAATATGGTCATTATCAGTCACAATGACGACGACTTGGCCCGTGCCCCCTCAACCGGCAAGAACGTCATCACCGTGGGATCGGTCAAGGATGGCAACTATCCGGATACCCCTTTCACCAGTTGCGGAGGAGTTGGTGACTATGATTGGGCACCTGGCATGCGGGTCTGTTACAGCAACTATGGCCCCCTCGACACCGACGGCGATGGCCGTACAAGGGTCAAACCGGACCTGATGGCCCCCGGAGCGATGATCTTTTCCACCACGCCCTGGTACCTCGGCGGCTATGACTATTACGGATTCAAACACGGTACCAGCATGGCCGCACCCCACGTTTCCGGCGCGATCGCCCAGATCCTGGATGCGTACTCCACCTCCATGTCCTGGTTATCCGAGTGGCCGATGCTCATCAAAGCCATGCTGCTGGCTACCACCGTGGATGTTGGCGGGAATACAGACCTCTATGGCCGCGGAATGATAGAACCCTATCACGCAATCTACTATCAGTCCGGGATCAATGCTTCTATGAGTTTCTGGGGAAACTCTGTTGCCACCAGCGGAGAAACTAAGGACTTTACTGTTAACGTCCCCGCCGGTTACGAAGAGGTCATCGTTGTCCTGACCTGGGCCGACCCGGCTGGCTCCAACGAGGTGGATAACGACTTGGATATTCTAAGTGTGAAGGACGCCGATGGGGTACACCGTGGGTCGTCCTCTTCCTTTGACGATCCGGTGGAGTACGTCAAAATCACCGCTCCCTACACTCCCGGGACCTGGACGGTGACCGTCAGAGCCTTCTCCCTCGCTTCTGTCCAGTCTTTTGGGTTGGTCGTTCACCCCATCATGGCGACTGCCGATCTCGACATCACCACCACAGTTCCAGAGGCAGTGGACCCTGGCGACTATTTTTACTACCACCAGTACGTTTCCAACAACGGTTATACTGCTGGCGGCAGCTATGCACGGCTCTATGTCCCGGATGGGTTTACGGTTCAGGGAGTCAGGATATACACTGAGGACGGCTATTCCCATTATTATGATGACAGCGAACTGTACTACATAGATGGCGCCAACTATTGGCGGGTGGCACTCGGTAATACGCTGCCCTGGTACGACCGCCACGTCCGTTGGTATATCCGGGCCGATACCGACATCGCGGATGGGAACTACACCTTTTCGAACGCTGCTTACTGGCGAGAGGGGGGCAGCCTCCAGACCAGTGGTGTAGGTTACACTGAAATCCTCGTGCCGACACCACCACCCTACTATTTCCCCTGGCCGATGTTCATGCCTGCTATCGAGGCACCACACAAGAAATGAAAGGAAAATAGGGGTGTTAGAGAGAGTCATACGAGTGAACAAAGACAGTCCAGACCCATTATGAGAATACACGGTCCCGTTCTATGCCGTGTCATTTTGACAGGGTCAGCCGCCGATTTTGCTACCAATCATCCACAGGATCTGCAGGCTGAGCAGAGCATAGAGTCCGGCGACCACGTCATCCATCATAATCCCGAAACCACCATGGATACGCTGATCAAACCAGGAGACGGGAAAGGGTTTGAGCACATCAAAACAGCGGAAAAGGAGAAAGCCCAGCAGCCAGGCTGCCGGGTGGTTCGGGGCGGCGATAAGGGTGACGAACATGCCCACGAACTCGTCAATCACGATCGGCCCGGCGTCGGCCTGGTCCAGAATTTTTTCAGCAGAGCCGGCGAGCACACAGCCGACCACAAAAACTACGCCCACCATTCCAAGATACGACGGCAGGGGAAGGTTACGCATGAAAAACCAGGGAACAAGAGCAGCAAGGGATCCCCAGGTTCCAGGGGCTTTGGGAAGGTTGCCGCTGTAAAATCCTGTGGCCAGAAACATGATGATCTTGTCCATTGTTCTCCTTTGTGGCAGGTATAGGTAAACGGGTCTCCTTTTCCTGCGAAGAAAAAAAGATACGTAACCCCTGGTGAATGGGCCTATGGGGGATCAGGGTAGTACCAGTGTAATTACACCAGCACAATGGCCAGCAGCAACTCTGTCAATCGAGTGAGATCTTTTAAGTCCAGACATTCGTCAGTTGTGTGAACCTTGTTCATGCCTGTGGCAACAATGGCTGTTTTCAGACCGTAACTGTTTAAAATATTCGCATCTGAACCACCACCGGCAACTTCAAAGGTGATCTCCCGTTCTAAAAGACTCCCTGCTCTTTGAACCCGGGTCAGCACCGGTTCATCATCTGCGATGCGCATGACCGGGTATTCCGTCTCTACTCCGATTTCCACCGATGGGTGTCCGATACCTCCCACATTTGTTGACCAGCCCATCACCACATTATGGAATGTAGACGCAATCTCTTTGGTGTAGTCTTCCAGTTTTTCCGGTGAATGGGAGCGCACTTCCCCTTCAATGGTAATACGATCCGGAACAATGTTAGTGGCGACACCACCATGGATTAATCCGAAGTTTGCTGTGGACTGTTCATCCAGACGGCCAAGACGCAGGTCGGCAATGGCACGTGCTGCCAGACAGAGTGCAGAAATACCCTGTTCCGGGTTTAATCCGGCATGGGCGGCAATACCATGCACTGTTACTTTCAGATAATTGGCGGCAGGGGCACCGATAATGACCCTGTCAATACCTGTTGAGTCAAGGGCGTATCCCTCTTTTGCCTGAAGAAGGGTGTGGTCAAAATTCTTGGCTCCCAGGAGACCAATCTCTTCACAGGTGGTCAACAGGATTTCTATGGGGCCGTATTCCACCTCATTTTCATGGAGAAGCCGCATTAATTCAATGAGTGCCGCGATGCCGGACTTGTCGTCTCCCCCCAGGATTGTATTGGTGCTGGAGGTGAAAAGGTCGCCCCGGCGAAGTACTTTTACGCCGAGTCCCGGCTCCACTGTATCCATATGACAGGCAAAGAAAAGGGGCTCCCTGGCCACAGTTCCGGAAAAGCGGACAACCAGGTTGCCGCAGTTTGCCCCGGTTTTTTCAGCAGAATCATCCTCTACAATTGACTCCGCGCCAAGTTCAGTGAAGAGCCCGGTCAGGTAATCGGCCACCCGCCTTTCCTGCCGGGATGGACTCTCTATCTCGCAGAGTCGGATGAATGCCTTGGCCACTCGTTCTCTGTTAACGGGGTACTTACTCATGTTTTGTCGCTGTTTTTGCGAGAAGGACTACGGCATGACAACAGATTCCTTCCATTCTTCCTGTAAAGCCCATCTGTTCAGTGGTTGTGGCTTTCACATTAATCTGTTCTCTGCCCACCAGAGAGGCAGCTGCCAGAACACCTTGCATCTTCTTGATGTATGGGGCCAGTCTCGGTTTCTGACAGACAACAGTGATATCAGCATTTGACAGTGAAAAACCGTGTTCCTTTACAAGGCGTATCACATCTTCCAGCAATTTAATGGAATAGATATTGGTATACTGCTGGTCCGAGTCCGGAAAATGGGTTCCAATATCTCCTGCTCCCAGTGCACCCAGCAGGGCATCACAGAGGGCGTGGGTGAGAACATCGGCATCAGAATGACCGGCAAGTCCCATCTCAAAAGGGATTGTCACACCACCAAGCACAAGCTCCCGGTCTTTGGCAAACTTGTGAGCATCGTATCCATGGCCTATACGCATGGAAGGGGAATCGTTTTTTTGCATAATTTTTTCAGCAATAAGCAGGTCGTCCAGCCGTGTTATCTTTATATTTGTTTCGGAACCTTCCACCAGATGAACCTCCACACCGGCAAGTTCAAGAAGGGAGGCCTCGTCTGTGACATCCCTGTCCCCGGCAGCCTCATAGGCATCCAGGAGCAGTGAGAAACGTGCTGCCTGTGGAGTCTGAGCCTGCCACAGGTCTTTTCGGTCTACGGTGTGGAGAATACGATTGTCAGGTCCGCCCTTTTTCAGGGTGTCTTTCACGGGCACTGCAGCAATGGCGGCGCCGTACCTTGAGGCCCCATCACAGCAATCAGCGATCAATCGGGGACTCACCAGAGGACGTGCACCGTCATGGACAAGGACGATTTCTATATCACGGCCGTCGAGTATGTCAAGGCCCGCTTTCACTGAATCCTGACGGCGTTTTCCCCCAGCCACAACCTGCAGGGTTTCGCTTGCCAAATCGTGTTCCACCATCAAAGCGGAAGTAAATGCCACCTGATTTGCCGGCACCACTACCACAACCCTGTCAACAGAGGGAGCAGTGGTAAAGGCACGAACGGTGTGAGCGAGAATGGGAATGCCGGCAAGGAGGTGAAACTGTTTGGGATGGTCCAGCCCCATCCTGCTTCCGCTTCCGGCAGCAGGAATTATGGCGGCAACTGAGGACATTTTGAATAGTCAGTTAATAAAATACGAACAGTATGGATAACTAAGGAGAAGTGCTGCTAACTTATTAAAAAAAATGGAGCGGGCTATAAGCCGAATTCTGTTCCTCCCTTTTCAGGGAGTCATGATCATTTCACTGGGATGATGGTCACCCATCACCTCTTGCAACCTACCCGGAGACATCAGGCGGGCAGCCCTCGATCGTCTCCCTATTTGGTCTTGCTCCGGATGGGGTTTACCCTGCCCCGCATGTCACCATGCGGGCGGTGAGCTCTTACCTCGCCATTTCACCCTTACCGAATCCGAAGATGCGGCGGTATCTTTTCTGTGGCACTTTCCACCGGTCACCCGGTGTTCGCGTTACGAACCATCCTGCCCTGCGGAGTTCGGACTTTCCTCTCAGGTCTTCTCAGTCCTGAGCGACCATGTACCCGCTCCAAGTCTCTTTATAGTGAGAATCAGGAAAAGATGAAAGCAGATTCTCTATTCCCCTGTCTATTCCTCAACTGGCTCATAATACATGATCCGTTGGCAGGTGGGACAATCGAAGTGCTGGTCACCACGGAGAAGGAGGTTGTACTGTTGGGGCGGTATGGTCATGAAACATCCCTGACATACCCCATTAACCACCTTCACAACACCCAGACCATTGCGATGCTGCCGCAGGGTGTCATATTTTTTCAAGATCTGTTTCTTGAGTTTTTTGGCTTGAGTTTCTCGTTTCTTTTCCTGCGTCTTTTTCTTTTTAGTAATTGCGGTGATGGCTTTTTTGACATTTTCTGTCTCTTCCTGCAGCAGCTCTGTTTCACCCTTAAAAAGATTTTTATTCTCTTCGATCTCTGCGGTCAGTTGCTCCACCTTTTCCATGATGGTAACAACTTTTTCTTCTTTTTCCTTCACGCCTTTCTTTGCATCTTCGATTTCTTTCAGCAGGGCTGTCTGCTCTCGGCCGGTCTGGACCTGCATCATTTTTGACTGTCGATTTTTTACGTGTACCATTTCATCGGCAATTTCCACTTCCAGGGTACGTCGCTCCTTTTCCAGGGTTTCGATTTTCTCGGTGAGCGTTTCAATGGTTGTCTCCCGATCGGCAAGTTCAGCACTCTTGTTATCAAGGGCATCTTGCTCTTCCTGAATTTGGGAATCAATGGTATCGATTATGTGATCGATGGTCTGTAATACTGTGAGTTGGGCTATTTCTTCGTTCAAGACTATTTCTCCTGTGTCTGGTTACTCTTATTGTTTAAAATCTGTTTTATGAATAAAGGTAAAAGCTGGTTTTTCTGATTGTGTCTGGTAGATATCCACTTCCCACCCTGCCTGACGGGCTTGAGATTCTAATTTGCTGCCCAGTAAGGCAATGGCTGGCTGCTCTGTGCCATAATGGGTTCCATCAATGATACAGAGGCCCGACTCTTCAGCCCAGCGGGCGGTGGAATGTTTTATCTCTGCAGAAAGGTAGATATCAGCGCCATTCATGAGTGCCTCTTCGGCAAGGTCAGAGCCGCTGCCTCCACACAGGGCCACCGTTTTTACTTGCTGTGGCGGAGTTCCTGCAATCTGCACTGTATCAATTGCCAGGAAAATGTAGAGTTGCTGCATGAATGCAGAGAAGGAAAGGGGTGTCGAATAGCTCCCGATTCGTCCAAGTCCCGTATTGTTACTTCCCGGGAAATTCACTGGCCGGAGAGGGCGAAGATTGGTGAGGTTAAGCCCGGCAGCCAGGGCGTCGCTGACCCCTTCAACGGCATTGTCAAAGTTGGTGTGACAGGCGATAACATTTATCTTTTGTGAAAGTGCCCGTTCAAGAAAGGCGCCGCCCGGGGTAGTGATATTTACAGCTGGAAAGGGACGGAAGATACAGGGATGGTGGGTGATCAGGGTGTCAGCCCCACGGCTGACGGCCTCTTCAAGGAGTGCCAGGCTTGGGTCAAGCCCCAGAAGCAGGGCGCGGGTTTCTCTTCCTGGGTCGCCGACCAGGAGTCCCACATTATCCCAGCTTTCTGCAAGCTCAAAAGGCGCGATTCGTCCCAGGCTCTCCAGGATGTCATTTACCGTTGCTTTCATCCTCGCCCTGCACCGAATTGTCTAAAATAAGACAATAAAAAAAGGTACAGCCCTCTCGGGATGTACCTTTGGATTTCTGGCTTCCTGCAGCGGGCGTCTTTGCCTGCTCCAGCAATGCTGAATATGAAGGGTGAGGTCGTTAGCCTCGATCTGTTTGGGTAAAAAGCTGTTCTATTCAAGGAACCTGGTCATTTGGGGCAGATTCTGTATGTAATGGTGGGCGCAGTAGGATTTGAACCTACGACCGACCGGTTATGAGCCGGTGGCTCTACCAACTGAGCTATGCGCCCCCTCCGGCATCGAAAACCTACTATATAAAAACAGACTTGTCAAATTGTCAACAAAAAAATCACAACCCCTGTATAATTTCGGCAAATAAGTGGCAGGAGAAAACCTCCCCGGTTTATTCTGGATTGAAAGAGAGCTGAATGCACTGTATAAGAAAAGGCTGATGGCTGAAGGAAAAAATATAAAAACTCCAGATGTATTGCTTTGTCTGCAACCTGGAAAGGTCACCCGTTCTGTGGAGTCTGGATCGTTTTGATTTATAACAATCTGTTGTTTTTTATCATAGCCATTTTTCTCTTTAGCATGACCAGTGGGACAGATGTTCCTCTGCTTCCCTTTCCTGTGGCACTGGGCCTGTTTTTCGGTCTTCTGTTTTTGTATGACCGGACTGCCGGGCGTATCTATGGCGGCCTCACGCAAAAGGGCTCTGCTGCATATTTTACCGCAGAAAAGAGACTCTCCCTGCTGGCCCTGGTTTTCTATGCAGTAGTTATTTTTTCCTGTGATATTCACTACTACTTGACTCCGCTTTCTCTAAAAGAGAATTTTCCTGCCCTGACTGGCATCGGTGGATTATTCTTTTTTTTCCTCTTTTTGTTTCTTCAGTGGCGTCGGGCACGGCCTGTATATGAACGACTTTTTGGAAAGAGCTATAGCACCCCTGCCTTTCTGCTTCTCAATGTCAGGATCAACCTGCCCATTATCCTTCCCTGGATTGCGCTTTCACTGGCCTATGATCTGCTGGCCCTGCTTCCTTTTCCGGAGCTTGCAATCTTCCTGCACTCTGAATCCGGTGAATATGTATCCTTTATTCTTTTTCTGCTTCTGATACTGATATTTTTTCCACCCCTGGTTCGCAGACTCTGGGCTTGCACTCCATTTCCGCAAGGACCACTGCTTGCGCATCTGCAGAATTTTTTCAACAAGCAGCGTTTTTCAGCCCGGGTATACCTGTGGCCACTTTTTGAAGGCAGGGTTCTGACCGCAGGGGTCATGGGGATTATTCCCGGTCTGCGTTATGTTTTGATTACCCCTGCCTTACTGGAGACCTTGACACTGGATGAGGTTGAAGCGGTGATGGCCCATGAAATTGGACATATCAAAAAGAAACATATGCTGCTCTATCTTCTTATTATTGCAGGATTCTCCATTCTGACAGGATTCATTCTTGAGCCATTCACTTTTTTTCTTCTTTCGCGAGACATTTTTTACACACTGCTTGAATTTACAGGATCGACAGTGGAAACTCTGGTCTCAGTGCTCATGGGGATCATTGTCCTTGGTTCAATGATTCTTTATTTCCGCTTTTTATTTGGCTTTTTCATCAGAAATTTTGAACGTCAGGCCGATCTCCATGTCTTTGAAGCCCTTGGCAGCAGTGATTCCATCACCTCGGCCCTTGAAAAAATTGCCATCCTCTCCGGAAATATCAGGGATCTGCCCAGCTGGCATCATTTTGGCATTGGTCAGCGTGTGGATTTCCTGACAAAATGTGAGCTTGAACCGGCCTGGATTGATCGCCATAATCGAAAGGTACGGCTGAGCCTGCTTGCCTATGTTCTCGTCCTTGGTATTGCTGTCTCCGGGCAGGGGCTCCTGCCTGTCGATTCCTGGAAGATGGGGTATGAAGAGAAATATATGGGGTATGTCCTTGATCAGAGACTCATGCAGGAACCGGACAAGGCATTGTGGCTGGGTCTTGCCGGTGATCTGCTGCAGCATCAAAAAATGGAGAGAAAGGCGCTCCTTGCCTATAACAAGGCCTTGGCATTGGAACCGTCAAATCCAAAGCTGCTCAACAATCTGGCCTGGCTTCTGTTGACCTGCGAAAATCCTGAGTTGCGTGATCCTGTACGTGCTTTGGAACTGGGCCTTTTGGCAGCTCAACAGGGAGCTGTCGGATATGTTCTGGATACCCTGGCTACGGCCTACTGGGCCAATGGCTTTGTCACCAAGGCCATTGAGGCGGAAAAACAGGCCATCCTGGCAGATCCTGAGGAAGAAGACTATTATCGCCGACAGATGCAGAGGTTTAGGGCAACAGACTATGAGCTAAAAAAATCATCCCCAACGGACACCTTACAGGAGAAACAGTAAATGGTACTTCTCGGAGCCCACGAATCGGTAGCTGGAGGGCTGCATCTCGCTTTTGACCGCATAGAAGAGGTGGGAGGTACTGCTCTGCAGATCTTTACCCGCAATCAACGGCAGTGGAATCCACCACCGGTGACAGAGGCAGAGCACGAGCTCTTTATCCAGGCTTGGGAGAAGAGTGCCTCCATGCCTGTTGCCTCCCATGCCTCGTATCTGGTTAACCTGGCATCTGGAAAGCCCGACCTGGTAAAGAAGTCCATTGCTGCCTTTACGGGTGAACTGCAGCGTTGTGGACTGCTGAATATCCCTCTGGTGGTGATGCATCCCGGCTCTCACGGGGGAGATGGTGTTGAGACGGGAATTGCGCGATTTACAAAAAATCTTGATCAGGCACTGGAGTCTGCCGATAATCGGGTTGTCGTCCTTCTGGAGACCACAGCCGGGCAGGGGACAGGGCTTGGAAGCCGCTTTGAGGAACTGGCTGCAATTATACAGGGATCAAAATATCCCGAGAAACTAGGCGTCTGCGTGGACACATGCCATATTTTTGCAGCTGGCTATGATATTCGCAGCCCGGAAAGCTACCGGACGACAATGGATAGATTTGATGCAACTGTGGGAATTGAGCGCATCAAATTTTTCCACCTCAACGACTCAAAAAAGGGGTTGGCAAGCAGGGTCGATCGGCACGAACATATCGGGCAGGGTGAAATCGGGCTGGAAGGATTCAGGAATCTGCTGAATGACCCGTGTTTTGCAAATCATCCCATGACCCTGGAAACGCCTAAAGGAAAAGATCTGCAGGAGGATCGGGATAACCTGAAAATTCTGCGGAGCCTTCTGGGCTGAACGCTATTTTTTTCTTCTTCTCCCCTAACAAAGATCTATCTTATTGAATTTGTTACTGGCTGAGTTTCATATGGAATCAGATTTTTGATTGCCAGCAGCAAACACCAAAAAGAAGAGGGAGCTAAAAATCCTTCCCGCAGCAGTGGGATCTGTTGCGAGAGGGGTGGTTCTCTGGTTAACAGTCATGACGCAGTCTCATAGTGTTAGCCACTGGGACACTACCCAAGTTCTGTCATCTATCCTCCAATACACCACTCATAGGCGTTGCGAAACATCTGCATCCAGGGTGACACCTGCAGATCCTTCATCTCCGGAGGCAGATAATGTGCCTGCCAGGCAAGAAAAACACGCTCAGGATGAGGCATCATGGCCAGGTGCCGCCCATCAGGCGAGCAGAGACCTGCCAGGCCGTCAGGAGAACCATTGGGATTAAATGGATAGGATTCTGTGGCGTTTCCATCATCATCCACGTAACAGAGCGGTGCCAGATTTTCAGCAACAACCCGTTCTTTCACTTCATCATCCGGGAAATTCAGGCGCCCTTCCCCGTGGTCCACATGGATGCCGAAAACCAACCCTTCCATGCCCTTCAGCATGAGGGCCGGGCTTTTTCCTACCTTTAGCGTGGTCCAGCGGGACTCAAAACGTCCTGAAAGATTGTGGACAAACCGGGGTTGCTTTTCGGCTTCTATATCCTGCCATGGTACCAGGCCAAGGAGTCCAAAGAGCTGGCAGCCATTGCAGACTCCAAGGCTGAACGTGTCGGGGCGCTCGTAAAATTCACGGAACATCTTTTGCAGCCTGTCATTAAAGCGAATGGTGGCTGCCCAGCCCTTGGCAGATTCGGGAACATCGGCGTAGGAAAACCCTCCCACTGCTGCAAGCCCCCGGAAGCCATCCAGAGTAATCCGATATTCCAGGAGATCGCTCATGGTGATATCCCACGGTTCAAAGCCTGCTGCATAAAAAGCGGAACTCATCTCCCGGTCGGAGTTGGATCCCTCATCCCGGAGGATGGCGACTTTGGGCTTATCTGTCATTGATAACAAATCAGCAGGTGCAGGTTGCGGAACAAAGGGAACAGTGTAGTTTGGTCCCTTTCGATCATAACAGTTCTTCTTTTCCTGATCAGCACAATCCGGATTTACCTGTAGCCGTTCAAGCTGATAGCTTGTCTCTTCCCAGGTTTCCCGAAGCAGACGCATGTCCGTATCCAGCACAGTCTCTCCATTCACCCTGATCCGGATCTGTTTCTCCTGCATACTTTTTCCAAGGAGCGCTGAGCTTACACCATAACCGGCAAAGACTTCCTCCAGGGCAGCAACATCACTATCCCTGCACTCCAGGAGCAGTCCCAGCTCTTCAGAAAACAGTACGGCCAGTGGAGAATCCGTAGCTTGCATATCCACATCCAGGCCACAGTTTCCGGAAAAGGCCATTTCAAGAAGGGTGGTAACCAGCCCTCCGTCACTGCGGTCATGGCCTGCTAAAACCAGTCCCTTTCCAATTGCTTCCTGTACTGCCAGGAAGGCCAGCTTTACGCTCTTTGGATCATCCATGTCCGGACAATCATTTCCGAGACAGGATCTGGTTTGAGACAGTGCTGAGCCGCCCAACCTGTTGTTGCCATTGCCAAGATCAATAAAGAGGAGTGATGAGGCACCACTCTCTTTCAGATCCGGGGTAACAACTTGAGTAATGTCACTCATGGCCGCATAGGCAGAGATAACAAGCTCACGTGGTGACTTTACAGTCTCGTCACCCACCATGGTGGCCATGGAAAGACTGTCCTTGCCGCCATCAACGGCCATTCCCACTGCGATCATGGCCTCACACATGCCCTTGGCAGCGTCAAACAGTGCGGCACCTTCACCGGGCAGCTTGGGCGCCCACATCCAGTTGGCCGAGCATTTAACCTGCTCCAGGTCGTCAATGGCTGCCCAGACAAGGTTGGTCAGGGACTCACCCACTGCCATTCTCGCCCCCTTTGCAGGATCGACAAGCATCTTGATGGGTTGTTCTCCAATGGCTGTTGCACCACCGCTCAAACTGAAATGCGACTGGGCAACGACCGCCACATCACTCACTGTAAGCTGCAGCGGCCCGCAGCACTGCTGCTGGGCAATGAGCCCGGTAACAGCCCGATCCACCTTGTTGGTGAGAAAGCGTTTGGAACCGACAGAAACCAGTCGCAGCACATCATGCAGGGCATCCGGTACACTCAAATCATCGGGCAGATCCAAAGGCTGCAGCTGGGGGTTGGAACGGGTATCCTCAAAAGTCTTCACCGGAATATCACCGAGCAGTTCTGAGAGATCCATGTCCACCGGAATGGAATCATCGAGCTCATCATGCACCACAAATTGCAGGTCACCGGTTACCTCGCCAAGGACCTCACATCCCACTTTTTCCCGCTTACATATAGCCTGAAATTGTTCAATATTTTCAGGGCTGATCAGAAAACCGTTCCGTTCCTGGTACTCTGCCACATAGATCTCAAGCACTGACATGGTGGGGTCCCCAACCCGTATGTTTCGGATCTCAATGCGACCACCGGAGTGCTCCACCAGTTCTTTCAGGACATTGGCTGGCCCACCGGCACCCTGGTCATGGATAACATCGATGAGGGTTTTGTCACCCATCTCGTTACAGGCGCGGATGACGCGGTTCATCTTCTGCTCCATCTCCGCATCCCCTCGCTGAACTGCATTAAAATCAAGCTCTGAGGCATTTTCACCCTGGAGCATGGAAGATGCAGCACCGCCGCCAAAACCGACCCGATAGGCAGGGCCGCCCACCTGAACGATCTTCATGCCTTTCAGCTCTTTGTCTTTCTCTGTGTGACGCCCATCGATCTGACCGATACCGCCGGTGAACATAATGGGTTTGAGAAAGCCCCAGCGTTCTCCGTTGTCGAGGCGGAGATCAAAGGAACGGGTAAAGCCCTGGATCATGGGCTCGCCGAATTTATTGCCGTAATCGGATGCTCCGTTACTGGCCTCAATCTCAATTTCCAGCGCTGACGCCAGATTATCCGGACACTGGTAGGAATTTTCCCAGGGCAGGGTGTAGCCGGGAATGTGAAGATTAGCCACACAATACCCGGTTGTCCCTGCTATCACAAAACCACCCTTACCGGTTCCCTGGACGTCACGAATTCGACCGCCAGAGCCTGTTTCGGCTCCGGGAAACGGGGCAACGCCGGTGGGGAAATTATGGGTTTCAGCGGTGAGAAGCATGTGATAGCGGGCATCACTTTCACACAATGGGCTTGGCAGCCCAGGTTTCGAAGGGATTATGGTAAGGATATCATGTCCCTCAACCACGCTGGAGTTATCCTTAAAAGCAACCAGGCTCCCCTTGGGATTTTTATTTAAGGTCTCGACGACCAGCTCAAAAAGGGTCTCATCCTGCAGTTCACCGTCGATCACCTGTTTGCCGCGAAAGAATCCGTGCCGCGAATGCTCGGAGTTGGCATTGTTCAGATCCATGATCTCGACGATGGTGGGGTTGCGGTCATGTTTTTTGACAAAATAGTCGTAATAAAAATTACGGTCCCGTTCGTCCATGGAAATACCGGGAATCTCAAGGAGCGCATCCGGACCCTTTGCCTTCATGTCCACGTCATATACAGCTTCCGGCTCAATTCCGGTTTCAAAGGTGGAAAGGGCTTTCGGGTAAAAACACTCTGTCATTCGGTCGTGATTGTCCCGGATAAATTCTTCAAGATCCTCTGCTTCATCCACCAGATACTTGCGGGAGCGCTCAACCCTGGAGACACAATCAATCCCGGTGGCCTTACATATTGAAACCATGTTGGAAGACCAGGCCGTGGCAAAGTTGAGCCTGGGACCCACCTCCACCACCTGGTCGCCGGTAAGTAAAGGTTTTGTTGTGACAGAGTCCGCAAGGAAACCATCGGCCAGGATCAGTTGCAGATGCCCCTGTTCCGTCTCTGTCAACGGACGACTGGATTCAATATTAAAACAGTATTCCCGGTTTTCAGCGGTTTTTCGGTATAATTGACTGACAATGGGTGACATAGGGTAGTTCCTGAAAAGTGATTATTGGTGGCGTCGTGTTTATCCCCCTCAAGGGAGGACTGAAAAGAGTACCCTTTTTCGGGTGAAAATTCTCCATCTGCTTCGTTGCCATAAATTTTCTACCATCACGACGTACTCCATCCTGGACGCCGAAATGCTAGAAATCCTACACGCCCACATATGGAGCTTTTCACCCTAACTACCGGGCATAAATACTTAGCCATCGGTAGCATTTATTTTTACGAGATTAACATGATGATCAGATTAAAATCTACAACTGTACTTCATCAAGTTTATACCAGATAGCTGTAAGAGTTAAAAGTTTCTTGATTAAGTGGACAAAAAAGAACAGAATAACAGAAGTACAATCTCAATATCCTAAGTGTTTTTATCATAACAATTACAATCATATGAACCTACTCAACAGCGATCTCCTGCTCGAGCTGCTCAGCAAAAAAAGGCTTATCACCCCCGAACAGAGGCAGTTTATCGTCCTTGAAAAAGGAAAACAGCGGCAAAAACTTCTAAAAAAGTTTGGGAAAGAAGAAAATTTTGATAAAAATTTTCCGGACCTGGTGGATATCATTGTTTCATTTAAGCTGGATGTGGGTGGTAAAAAAGGAAAAGTCCTTGATGAAGATACCATCATTATGGCGGTGAGTCAGTCCCGCAAGATCCCCTTTAAAAAGCTGGATCCACTCAAGCTGGATATGGATACAGTCACCAAGACCATCCCCAAAAACTTTGCCATCAGTCACATGATCCTTCCGTTTAATTTCCAGAACGGCATTCTGGAAGTAGCTGTTTATGATCCCGAAAACACCACGGTATTGAAGGATATTGAGCACGCCAATCAGGTGAAAGTGAAGGCGTATATTTCGCCAAAATCAGATATTAGAAAAATCCTCTCCGAATTTTTCGGCTTCCAGCGCTCCATCAGTGCTGCCGAGAGCCAGTTTGGTGCTCCTGGCGTGGGGGGTTCTGTGGATATCGGCAATTTGGAGCAGTTTGTCAAAATTTCCTCTGCCAAGGAAATATCCTCTTCAGACCAGCATATTAAATCGGCTGTTAATCACCTTTTCAACTATGCCCTGGATCAAATAGCCAGTGATATCCATGTGGAGCCCAAGCGCAACAACTGCATGATCCGTTTCCGTATAGACGGGGCTTTGCATACCATCTATAATTTACCCAAGGCTGTTCATTCCGCCATTGTGGCCCGCATCAAGTCTCTGGCCCGTATGGACATTGCCGAAAAGCGCAGGCCGCAGGATGGTCGTATAAAAATTGCCATGAGCAGTGACAAGGAGGCCGAGATCCGCGTCTCCACGATTCCTGTTGCCTTTGGTGAAAAAGTGGTCATGCGTATTCTGGACCCGGACGTGATCTTTCAGGATCTGGATAAGCTCGGTTTCTCAAAAAGAGACCGCATTGTATACAATTCATTTATCAATGCGCCGCACGGTATTGTTCTGGTTACCGGCCCCACGGGATCAGGCAAGTCAACCACCCTTTATTCCACCCTGGAAAAAATAGCCACTCCGGAAAGAAACATTGTGACCGTCGAGGATCCGGTGGAGATGGTCTACGAAGCCTTCAACCAGATTTCTGTCCAGCCTCTCATCGATGTTACTTTTTCCACCATCCTCCGTAATATTCTGCGCCAGGACCCGGATGTGATCATGATTGGTGAGATACGTGACCTGGACACGGCATCCCATGCCGTACAGGCCGCCATGACCGGTCACCTGGTCTTTTCCACTCTGCACACCAACGATGCCGTCTCCTCCATTAACCGTCTTCGTGACCTGGGCTTGGAACCGTTTCTTATCTCCTCCACCCTGCTTGGTTCCCTGGCCCAGCGTCTTGTCCGTACCATCTGCTCTGATTGCGCTGAATCCTTTCAGGTGAAGGGAGAGGAACTTCTTAAGTTAGGGTTTCCAGTGGCGGACCGCGAGACCTATACTCTCAAACGGGGGAAGGGATGCCGAAAATGTCGGGGAACCGGCTATAAAGGGAGATGCGGTATCTTTGAAATTTTCCCGCTCTCAGAACAGATGAAAACAATGATCACTGGTGAGTCCAGTGTTGACGAGATGCGACGACTTGCAATCCGCGAAGGAATGACTACCTTACGTGAGGATGCCTGGGAAAAAGTCAAGGCAGGGATTACAACCTATGAAGAGGCCATGCGGGTCACAGCAGATTGGTAACGTGCTGTTATTTTTAATTTTGTCAGAAGAGTAATGGGAAAGAAAGAGACCAACAGGGCGGTTAAAATCGTCTGTAAAAATAAGAAAGCCTTTCACGACTACCATATAGAAAGTACTTATGAGGCTGGTATAGTATTGCGTGGCCCCGAGGTCAAATCTCTGAGGGCTGGCAAGGCGAACTTGCGTGATGGCTATGCCCAGATGGATAAACGGGGAGAACTGTATCTTCACAATGTCCATATTTCTTTTTACACCTTTGCCACTCATAATCCCAACGAACCCATGCGGGTGCGTAAACTCCTGCTTCACAAACGGGAACTCAGGAAGCTGATTGGAAAATTAAGAGAGAAGGGCCTTGCGTTGATTCCTCTAAAGATTTACTTTGTTAATAATGGGAAAGCCAAAGTTGAACTGGGGCTTGCACGCGGTAAAAAACTGTACGATAAGCGGGCATCTCTCAAGGAACAACAGAGTGATCGTGAATTACAGCGCGCTATGCGCCATAACCAGGTTGGTTAAGTAAAAATATATAATGAAAATTCAACAAATATGGGGGCGAAACGGATTCGACAGGGATGTGTAAGCTTTACGTTGCATGCCGAGCTTCTGTCTGCTCGTTAAACTGATGGAACTTTAATTATAATCGCCGACGATTATAACTACGCACTGGCAGCTTAGACTGCTGTGCCGTTCCCCCGGTCTTCGCCCGTAAGACCGGATCGGAGCGCCGACTCAACGGGCTGGTTCTTTTACTGCGTCTGCCGGCATAAGAATAAGATTTAGCAGAATAGTGTCAGTGGACCCTGGTTCCGGCGGGGCCCCTGACGCGAAAATTAAAGCCCGGGACTAAGCATGTAGATACGAGAGGGGAGCATTTTTGGACGCGGGTTCGACTCCCGCCGCCTCCACCATTTTTTTTCGGATTTTTGTCCGTACTTACGGGAGATTGGCCGTTTGGCTTTTCTCCCGTTTTTTTGTTTAAATTAAAAGGGGTCTGACCCCTTTTAATAGGTCAAAATGCCCACCGGCGCGTCAGTCAGTGAGACAGACCGGGTGCTTCGAAGAATTGAAGAGCAGACCAAGGGCGATCCGCTGATCCAAAGCGCTTTCACCCTGGCGGGCGGATATGTAAAGGGATTGACCACTTATGAGGTTGCCAACGAAGGAGAGGTGGATATCCAGCTCGTTCCCAAGGCGGCGCGGGGTATCAGCACCGAGGAATACGTTGCCCGTCTCCGCAAGATCGTGGGCAGGATCCAACCGCCTGGCGGTAAAGTGATGGTAAAACAGATGCCCATCAAAGGCATCCATGGCATGCGGGCGTCGGATATTATCGTGCAGGTGCGCGGTCAGGACATGGAAACTCTGGCCGATCTGTCGAGCCGGACCGCGCGAATGATCAATGAGTCGGGGCAGTTCCAGAACGTGTTCGTTTCCATGGACCTCTCCAAACCCGAATACCAGGTCAAGGTGGATCGGATCAAGGCCGCCGAGCTCGGCGTGTCGGTTGCGGATGTGGCATCCTCCCTGCGCTCCTTGATCACCGGCGCGGTGGCGACGCGTTACCGTGACGCTGGAAATTATTACGATATTCGTCTGCTGGTTCAGGAGAAACAAATAGGCACTCGGAAGGATGTGGAAAACCTGGTGCTTATCGGTAGCCAAGGCGATGTCCTTCGCCTGCGGGATATCGCCACCGTGGTATCAGCGACCGGCCCGGTGGAGATCATCCGGGAAAACCAGGTCAAGCAAATCACCGTTGAAGCGGATATCACCAGCGGTGACTTGGCCGGTGCGGTCAAGGAACTGCAAAGCGCTTTGTCCGGGTTAGAGCGACCGGCGGGCTACGTGTTCAATTTCGGCGGCAGGGCGGAAATGATGGCCGACATGAAGGATACAGTGCTTACGGTATTTGCATTCGCCCTGTTCTTTTCCTTTATCGTTTTGACTGTGCAGTTCAACAGTCTCAAGCTGCCGGGGTTAATTCTGGGCGGCGTGCCGGTCAGTTTGGCAGGCGTGGTCTTTCTGCTGTATTTCGTTGGTCTCCCACTGGGAGCCACGGTCATTATCGGTATACTGGTTGTGGTGGCAGCGACAGTCAACGACGGTGTCTTGCTTTTGACCTATGCCGGTGATCTTCAGGAGCAGCGGGATTTGCCGTCGCATCAGGCCGTGGTGGATGCCGCGAAGATTCGCCTGCGACCCCGGGTGATGACATCGGTGACGACCATGATAGGCTTTTTGCCCCTGGCCCTGAATCTGGAGGAAGGCGGTGATATGCTGCAGCCGATGGCCGTGGCGGCCTTCGGCGGCATGGGGATGGAAATGCTGGTGGCCTTGTTCCTGATGCCCTGCATGTATGTTTTTACTGCCAGGAACCAGTCCAAAATATAACTATCAACTACAAGGCACTAAACAGTAAAGAGTGTGCTACTTTTTCTGGTATTTAATCGAATAGATATAGTTTTTGAGTTCCGTTTGAAAATTTTGACGACAACGGCAGCCCGACTCTTGGTCATCCTGGCCCTGAAGATTGTCCGGGCATTTGTTACATGCATTAATCTCTTCAAGGAGGCGCCGCATTTGATCGGGATCTTGGCCTTCTTCAATTTGCTTGAGAATATCATCAATGTTTTTCTTGGTACACATATTATCGCCTCCTGAAGAGGGGCCGTTCTCGCCGGATCGTTATTGTTAATAGCCAAAAAAGTCGAAGATATAATTGGTTGCAGTGAGAACCATCACACTTGCCAGCATCCACTTGATGGCCTTGGCCGGCACAAATTTTTGGCATCGAGCGCCAAGATACATCCCTGCCATTCCTCCTATTCCGAATAGAATTCCCAACAGCCAGTCCGGAGCCACAGAAAGGTGTGGATAAAAAGGGGCAATGGCCTGATAAAAGGCAACACCTGCGACTGATGTGACGAAAGTTCCCATCAGCGCGGCCCCGGCGACGATATAGACAGGCAGTCCGAAAAAGGTAATAAAAAACGGGGCAATTATTGAGCCTCCTCCTATTCCATAGATTCCCCCAATTATACCAACAATGAAACTGAGAAGAAAAATTCCCCAGAATGAAACGTCATATACTTCTCCGTAGAAAGTGAAGCCCAGTCGCTTTAGATTAAAGTGAGTAACCGTCGTGGCGGGCAAGACTGCTGTTTCGGAATCCCCAGTATTGGTGTTTCCACGTCTGACCATTTCTCGGAAGCGTGTTTCGCTTCCGCTCTTGGCCCCATTGTTAGTGTTTTTCAGTACCTCTGCCACCATTTTAATACCGATATAGAGAAGGACACAGGCGGCAAAAAGTTTGAAATGTTTGGGATCTGGCAAATAGAGCACTCGTACCATGGCACCGATAAAGACGCCTGGTAGCGTACCGAAGACGACAATCCATGTCAGCGGCCACACCATTCGTCCCTCGCGCCAGTAACGATAAACTCCGCTGGGGATGGCAACGACGTTGAACACCTGGTTGGTGGCGCTGACAGAGGGGTTTGTATACCCCAGAAAGGACATCTGAAACGGCAAGAGCAGAAAAGCTCCGGAAACGCCGCCCATCGAGGTGAAAAATGAAATGATGAATGCCACCAAGGGTGGAATCCAGAGCGCGACTTCGATACCGGCAGTCTGAAAAAACATGGGAAATCCCTCCGTTATGAAAATAACTTGCCAAGTGTCACGAAAATATATATAATAATGACAATTGAATTCCAACATGTCAAGACCTATTTGAATGCGGTCGAAAAATGTCCATTGGATATTTTCCAGTTCATAAGGTAACCATTAGGAATTAAACAGTAAAACATGAATGATCAAAGGGGTTGGCAATGGCTGGTTTCAATCGAAGTGATGATGGACGAATTGTCTCCATTGCGGAAGGAGACGAGTATCTGGACAATTCCCAGTTGAATCAATTGGAGCAATCATTCCGGGAGTGGGCTGAAAATTCGAAACGCGAAGATGTCCGTTTGTCCAGACTTAGCGTTTTGCTTATTTTTCTTTTGATCAGATATACTGGCGCTAAGTTAAACGAGGTTTTATCGATAAATATACAGACAGATCTCGATTGGACCCGCCATTTGGTGATTTTTCGTTCGGAGGGAAATGAGGCCGCGGAGCCAAGGGAAGTTCACCTTTCACAATCTCTTGCCGACGAGATCAGGGACAAAATCGACACATTGAAATCACACAAGGATTCAGAAAGGCTGCT
Organism: Desulfocapsa sp.; assembly: GCA_021737265.1. Taxonomy (GTDB): domain Bacteria; phylum Desulfobacterota; class Desulfobulbia; order Desulfobulbales; family Desulfocapsaceae; genus Desulfocapsa. The sequence goes on from JAIPEF010000003.1 coordinate 54,134, forward strand.
TGATTTGGACCCTGGTTTTGTTCGTCGTAAGTTTTATGAAAGAGCTTTAGAATGTGGTTTTCCAAAGCGGCTGAGCGGCCCGGAAGCTATCCGCAAGGCTCGAGGCGTGGAATTGATGCAAAGCAACATCCCCTTACCCGCTGTTCAGATGATGCTGGGGCACTCTACTCCCAATTTGACCTCGTCTTATGTTGCTTTCTCAAAGGATGAAATTCAAGCCGTCGCCAAGCGTTTTCTGGAAAAGGAATCCGGACGTAAAACAAGCGCACGAAATAGTTTTTTTGGAAAAGTTGTTGGAATACTGAAGGGTGACATACAAACACGCGTTGTTATGGAAACACTGGAAGGGAATTCCATCATCACCGTAATTACGAATGACAGTTTGGAGCGGCTTGGCTTGAGTTCAGGCAGATTAATTACGGCCGAGGTAAAGGCTCCGTTGGTAATTTTGCATGGTGGTGAAGAATCTCCAAAATGTAGCGCGGAAAACAGACTCAGGGGAGTGGTGACCAAAATTACCAAGGGTGAGGTCAATACGGAATACATTGTCAAGATTTCTGAAACGACAGAAATTTGCGCTGTTATATCTTCAACGAGTGCCTCGTCCTTTGAGTTGAAGGTCGGATATCACACGTGGGCATTGTTTAACTGTTCGTCCGTGGTGCTCCACATCGATTAGAATATTTTCCTATGATTAAAGAAGGATACATGGCTGTATTGAACACATTTGGTTTACAATTCATCGTTACCGCCATCGCTGAAATCGTTGGCTGCTATCTGCCATACCTTCGAATTAAAAGGGTTGAATTAAAAGTGAATTAAAGGGGGTCAGGAATTAAAGGGGGTCAGAGTCGAATTAAATCCGGGCAGTTGCCCTTGGTTTGTCGCTGACGCGAAAGATTTAATTTGATTCTGACCGTTCGCAGTAATAGCATTAAATCTAATGGGTTGAAGTCCCGTCCGGGGAGTTGTCCGTACGCCCTGGTAGTATGAGAAAGCGGCGTCGTGGTAACACATGGTCGTGAGTTTCCAAACAGCAAGAGAGCAGGCCGTAACGTAAGTGAACCTATAAGTAGCCTCGTAAGTTAAATCGGAGAAGCCGACCCTGTGGTCAGAAGGGGAAGGCCGTTGGGTGGATGTTTGAACAACGGAAGTGACATTCATTTTCTCCCGGGGTAACAGGGGCGGCATGTTTTCGCAGATTTACTGCCCAGTGCTGGAGACCCGTTATGGGGGTGAGGAGGCCACCAACTGTTGTGTATAAGGAAACGAAAGCATAACGGCCCATAGCGGGAGTCGGAGGGGTCCATAGTACCGTTTGAGTTCGAGGGAGAACATAACCCCGAGCGAGGGAAGGGACCCTACTTTGTTCATGCAACCAAAGAGCGGAGGATCAGGGGATTGCCATGTCGCTAACCACCCCGGACAGAATCAGGACGCTTCAGAGGAAGCTGTATGCCAAGGCCAAGCAAGAACCGGCCTATCGCTTTTATGCACTCTACGACAAGGTCACTCGGGAAGACATACTCGGTCATGCCTGGCGTCTTGTTCGTGCCAATGGAGGAAGTCCCGGCGTTGATGGGATGAGCTTTAAGGCAATAGAGGACAGAAAAGGGGTAGATGCGTTTCTGCGGGACTTAGCCTGTAGTTTGAAAGACAAGACCTACCGAGCCCAACCGGTGCGACGAGTCATGATCCCGAAAGCGGATGGCAGTCAGCGCCCGCTGGGAATACCGACAATTCGTGACCGGGTAGCGCAGATGGCAGTGAAGCTCATCATCGAACCGATCTTTGAAGCTGAGACATAAGGTGAAGGACAGGGGAACTGGCTACGGTCGATTTCCGGATCGTGAACTTTATGATCATTATGGGCTATACAGAGTTCCCACAGGAGCAGGCTGGCGCACGGCGCATGCCTTGGTGTGAAGAACATCGGAAAGCCGTGTGCGGGAAAACCGCACGCACGGTTTGATGAGGGGAGGTTGATGGGCGATGAGATCGGTGGACACGTAGTAGTCGCGGGCGACGAGGCGTCAATAAAAGTCCTGGTCGGTAATCGGTAAATCAGCTTCCTACTCTACCCTTTTACTACGATAACTGAGAGGCTGACCATAATTAAATAAAGCGTCCCCGGAACTTGCTTACGAACAATTTTAATGATTAATCAGGCGATACTGTATCCGCATATCCTTTTAGCTGTTCGCGTACCGCCGAGGTGAACTCCTCCGGCGGCATCGGTTTATTTATGTAGAACCCCTGGAACTGGTCGCACGAATGGGTTCTAAGAAGATCGGCCTGTTCCTTCGACTCCACGCCTTCTGCGACCACCGTGCAACCCAGGCTTTTGCCCAGATCAATGAGGGCCATAGTCAAGCTTTTGAGTTCGGCGTCAGGAATCATATTTTGAATGAACGAGCCGTCGATTTTGAGGGTGTTAAGCGGAAACTCCTTTAATTTGGACAGCGACGAGTAACCGGTACCGAAATCATCTATCGCTATCCGCACCCCCATCTGTTTCAAATCCTTGAGAATCCGGATCGTCCAGTCCATGTCGTGCATGAGAATAGCCTCGGTGATTTCCAGTTCGAGCAGCTCGGGTGCCATTCCGCTTTCCTGCAGCGCGTCCCCGACGTCCTTTAAGAAATCTTCATCAAAGAACTGCCGCTTGGAAATGTTCACGGCCATGCTCAATTTGGGGAATCCTTGGTTTTGCCAGGCGAGGTTCTGACGGCAAGCGGTTTTGAAAACCCAGCGCCCGATAGGAACGATGAGCCCGTTTTCTTCTGCCAGGGGAATGAATTGCATAGGCGGAATCAACCCGAGATCGGGATGCTGCCAGCGCAGCAGCGCCTCTATGCCGGTAAGGCGGCCGGTGGTTATGTCCTGCTTGCTCTGGTAAAAAAGGCGAAATTCCTTGTTCTCCAGCGCCTTGCGCAGGCTCGATTCCAGGGTGAGGCGCTCCAGCGAGTCGGTGTTCAGTTTTTCGGAGTAGAACCGGAAGCTGTTCTTCCCTCCCTCTTTTGCGTGATACATTGCGGTATCGGCGCTCTTCATAAGTGTTTGCTCATCTTCACCATCGGCCGGAAACATGGCAATACCGATACTTATCGTGATGCGAAACTCCTGCTCGGCGAGTGTAAAGGGCCTTGCGACTGCTGCCAGGATTTTTCCGGCAACCGTTGTCACCTGGGTTTCCTCAGTAATCTCGGAGAGCAGCATTACAAACTCGTCACCGCCCATCCGCGCGACGATATCGCTTTCCCGCAGGGATTCCTTGAGTCGTTTACCCATCTTCTGGAGTAGCTCGTCGCCTGCATCGTGGCCAAGCGAGTCGTTGATTGCTTTGAAGCGGTCAAGGTCGAGAAACATCAACGCCAGCCGTTTTTCATAACGGCGTGCAAGCTGCATTTGCTGGTAAATAAGCCGGCTGAACAGCGCCCGGTTCGGCAGACCCGTGAGATTATCATGATAGGCGAGATATTCGACGTTCCGTGCGTGTTCGGCCCGTTCTTCCATGACGCGCGTGCGCGACTTCCGGAGCTGCCAGCTCAACCGGCCGAGCAGGGCTGCGATAACGACCACCAGTATGCTGGCCATAGCGGCGCGCCATATGTAGCTGCGCTCGATCCGGTCGGCGGGTGCGAGTTGTTCCGCTTCGGAAAGACCAACGACGATTGCCAGTGGGAATTCGTAAAGCTTTCTGGCGATGGTGTAGCGTCGCGTGTCGTCCCAGCGGTTGACAGTCACCTCGACCGAAGCATCGGCGGTGGCGTCCTCCGGCACCAGGGCATTGTAGTCGATAGTTGTGCCCGCAGATATGTCATTACCGGTGCGTCGTACCCGGAAAACGCCGTCGGTTCCCACCAGTCCGAGGACGCCATGTTCTCCCAGCGCCTCCGACTCATAGCCGCTGACAAAATAGCCGGTATGCACCGATAGTGCCACGATCCCCGCAAACCGTTGTCCGGCCTCCCCCAAGCGTCTGCTGAAAGTCAGCCGCCATTCATCTGACTGCCGGTCGCGTTGCGGCTGTCCGATCACCATTTCCTCTTGTTCTTGCGCACGTTTAAAAAAATCCATGGCCGTCACGTCCTCGGCGAGAGAAGAACGATTGGTGCTGTCGAGGATCTCTCCACGGGCATCGATGATGCTGACTGTGAAGATGATCTCGGGCGGCAGCAACTCTGCGGAGCGCAAATCTTCCAGGATCTCCTGCGCGGGTAGGTGGCCCAGATGATCGCGGACCATCTTCAATGCGTGATCGATCTCGCGCAAAGCCCGCACGACCTGGGCTTCGTAGGTGTCAGCCACGTCCATAGCCATAACCGCGGCAGTGCGATCGGCTGAGGCACGTTCTCTGGCGATGAGATTGAGAGTAAAGACCCAGATTACCGTCAGAAACAGAACGGCCATGACGATGGACAAAATGGGCGGCTCGATCAGCCGGTGCAGCCGGCTCCGGCCGGCGGTGCTGTCGACCGGCGGCTCGTTTTGATTTGTTTGCTCGGTTACCTCAATCAATTGCCACCACTCGCAGTCGTTCGTCCAAAAATTCGGGGGATAGGTAGCCGATGGCATTGGGGTTTTCAGCCACTGACTCAGCCATGGCATCGCCGCTGGCAACGGTTGGCGGCGGCTGGCCGCGGCCGGTAAAGATAAGTCTCGACCAGTGGACCTTTATCTGCGACGGGGACCGCCCCAGGTACCTGCTGTAGAATTCGCCGCGCATGGGCGATCTTTCGCTCAGATCGACGGGGTTCACTGGCTTCCCGTTCGGAAAGCGGTTCAACCTGCCCAGGTAGATGTCTGTGAGCTGGGCGCGGGACAGGGTCTCAATCGGGTTCCGGGAAGAGACCACTACCACCACTTCGGCGGCGCGGACGGTGCCGGCCATGAGGCTTAACAGAGATATCCAGGCAATCATGGTTATTCGCATTATTTGCATCGGCAATCTTATCATCTCAAAACACGAAGTCGATGGCGGCGCTCAACAGGTTGACCGACCCCCCGGGCTCAAATCCAGGCTGGGTGTTGATCAGAACACCCGGTGATCCGTCGTCCAGATCAAGGTACTGGTACTGTACTTTCAGGGCC